>CAMAMB010000029.1 GCA_945836755.1 uncultured Bacteroidales bacterium | reverse complement strand
TACATGTACATCTAGGAAAAACTACATGTACATCTAGGAAAAACTACATGTACATGTAGGAAATCTTAGATGTACATGCAGGTCAAACAGCCTATACATACAGCCCTCACAGACGAGAGGACAGAGGTTCGAAAGCCGCACACAATGAATAAGACTGCGCATAACAAAAAAATTTTGACCGAAACTATGAATATTAGACGGCAATCTCGCAAAGAATATCTATATTTGCAAACAAATAACAAGCTATACACCATTATGAAGAACAGACTAAAGCGCTTAGAGGTGCTTCGCATCCTCCTCGCCAACAAGCCCATGGGCAACCACGAAAGCATTCTTTCAGAGCTTTCACGTAACGGTATCTTCGTGACACAGGCCACGCTCTCCCGCGACCTTAACAGCCTGAAGGCCATCAAGATACTGCAAAAAGACGGATACCAATACGTGCTGCCCGACAGCCCCCTCTACCGCCACCACATAGAGGACCACGACATCAACGAGTACCTCAGCAACACCGGCTTCCGCGCCATCGAATTTTCGCATAACCTGGCCGTCATCCGCACCCGCGCAGGCTACGCCAGCGGCTTAGCCTCCGACATCGACAACGCCAGCCTGCCCACCGTAATGGGCACCATCGCCGGCGACGACACCATCCTCATCATTCTCAAAGAGGGTGTGGAACGCCAAGCCTTCATTGACGACATCTCCGGCGTCATACCGGCCATCAAGAGCATCACGTTCTAATATCCGCCCTACACGGGGCACTGCGCCACATACCCGCACCAAGGCCGCAGTCCCTGCTCATTCCACACGGCAAGGGCTGCAGAGTCATTGCACGCCACCACCACATTCTTAAACTACGCTACTTACACCCTTAAACATGGAAGAATACAACGACGGCATACGCGTCATTGTAGCGGATGCCTCCCACGAGAAATATGTAGACATCATCCTTCAGACCATCACCGACGCCGCCAAAGTGCGCGGCAGCGGCATAGCCAGCCGTACCCATGAGTACGTGGCCACGAAGATGAAAGAACGGAAAGCCATCATCGCCCTCTACGGCGAAGAGTTTGCCGGCTTCTGCTACATAGAGAGCTGGGAGAACAAGCACTACGTGGCCAACTCGGGCCTCATCGTCGTGCCCAAATTCCGCGGCCACCACCTGGCCACCCGCATCAAGCGCCTGGCCTTCTCGCTGAGCCGCGTTCGCTGGCCCAAGGCCAAAATCTTCGGCCTCACCAGCAGCGGCGCCGTCATGCGCATCAACACCTCACTGGGCTACGTACCCGTGCCCTTCGCAGAACTCACACAGGACGACGAGTACTGGAAAGGCTGCGGCACACCCGAACACCCCTGCTGCATCAACTGCGACGTGCTCGCACGCACCGGCCGCAAATACTGCGTATGCACCGGCATGCTCTTCGACCCCGAGCGTAACCCCGGCAGACCCCTGCCCGTAGAAATTCCACAGGACGTGCTCGACTTCATCAAGGAGCAGCCCGAATGACACCACTGGGCCACAGCCCTCAAAACCCATACACAAGAACTAATCCCCCTCACCCGACTCACACCTATGAAAAAGAAAGTAGTTGTCGCCTTCAGCGGCGGTCTTGACACCTCATACACCGTAATGTATCTGGCCCTCGAGAAGGGCTACGAAGTATACGCTGCCTGCGCCAATACCGGCGGCTTCAGCCCCGAACAGCTCAAGCAGAACGAAGAGAATGCCTATAAACTCGGCGCCACGAAGTATGTCACCCTCGACGTCACTCGCGAGTACTACGACAAGAGCCTGAAGTACATGATCTACGGCAACGTGCTGCGCAACGGCGTCTACCCCATCTCCGTAAGCTCCGAGCGCATCTTCCAGGGCATGGCCATCGCCCGCTATGCCAAGGAGATAGGCGCCAGCGCCATCGCCCACGGCTCGACAGGCGCAGGCAACGACCAGGTACGCTTCGACATGACCTTCCTCGTCATGTGCCCCGAAATGGAAATCATCACGCTCACACGCGACGGCAACCTGACGCGCAAGGAAGAGGTGGACTACCTCAACGCACACGGCTTCGACGCCGATTTCGCCAAGCTCAAATACTCCTACAACGTGGGCATCTGGGGCACAAGCATCTGCGGCGGCGAGATATTGGACAGCGCGCAGGGTCTGCCCGAGAGCGCCTACCTCAAACAGGTGAAAAAGGAAGGCACGGAAGAGCTGCGCCTCACCTTCGAACAGGGTGAGCTGAAGGCCATCAACGGCCAACGCTACGACGACCCCATCGCTGCCATCTGCAAGGTGGAAGAGATAGGCGCCGCCTACGGCATAGGCCGCGACATGCACGTGGGCGACACCATCATCGGCATCAAGGGCCGCGTGGGTTTCGAAGCCGCCGCCCCGGCCCTCATCATAGGCGCTCACCGCTTCCTCGAGAAATACACGCTCAGCAAGTGGCAGCAGTACTGGAAGGACCAGGTGGCCAACTGGTACGGCATGTTCCTGCACGAAAGCCAGTACCTGGAGCCCGTCATGCGCGACATCGAAGCTATGCTTACCAGCTCGCAGCGCTACGTAAACGGCACTGTCATCTTAGAGCTTCGCCCCTTGGGCTTCCATACCGTGGGCGTCGACAGCAAAGACGACCTGGTGAAGTCGAAGCTGGGCGAGTACGGCGAAACACAGAAGGGCTGGACCGCCGACGACGCCAAGGGCTTCATCAAGGTGCTCAGCACCCCTCTCCGCGTGTTCCACGCCTGCCACCCCGAGGCCGGCGAATAAGCCACCACGGCCCACAGACGAGCCCCAACATCATCCTCCCTCTCTGACCCATCACCCCCACTCACATGATACGCATAGGCATCATCGGCGGTGCCGGCTACACAGCCGGCGAACTATGCCGCCTCCTCCTGAACCATCCCGAGGCTGAGATTGTCTTTGTCAACAGCGAAAGCAATGCCGGCAACCTTCTCACCGACGTGCACGAGGGCCTCTACGGCGAGACCAACCTGCGCTTCACCGACGCCCTGCCCTTCGACGACGTAGACGTAGTGTTCTTCTGCTTCGGCCACGGCAAGAGCACACAGTTCTTGACCGACCACTACATACCGGCCGACGTCTGCATCATAGACCTGGCCCAGGACTTCCGCATAGAAGCTGAAGACAACGACTACATCTACGGGCTGCCCGAACTCAATCACGCCCGCCTCTGTGGCGCTCGCCACGTGGCCAACCCGGGATGCTTCGCCACCTGCATACAGCTGGGCCTCCTGCCACTGGCCGAAGCCGGACTGCTGAAGGGCGACGTCAGTGTCAACGCCATCACCGGCAGCACGGGAGCAGGCGTCAAACCCGCCGCCACCACCCACTTCTCGTGGCGCTCGGGCAACATGAGCATCTACAAGGCTTTCGAACACCAGCACGTGCCCGAAATCAAGCAGTCGCTGCGACAGCTGCAACCCGGCTACGAGGGAGAAATCGACTTCATACCCTACCGCGGCGACTTCCCCCGAGGCATCTTCGCCACAGAAGTGCTCACCTGCGACGCGCCCCTCGAAGAAATCGAGAGCTGCTACGCCGACTTCTACAGCGAAGCCCCCTTCACCCACTATGTGGCAAAACCCATCGACATGAAGCAGGTGGTGAATACCAACAAGTGTCTGATACACGCCGAGAAGCACGGCAGCAAGCTGCTCATCACCTCGTGTATCGACAACCTGCTGAAGGGCGCTTCGGGACAGGCTGTGCAGAACATGAACCTTATGTTCGGCCTCGAGGAGACTACCGGGCTGCGCCTCAAACCGCTGGCATTCTGACCTCACTGACCATCCACACCACGACAAAAGCCCTGCCACCTATGGACTCAAGGTAGGCAGGGCTTGCAATAAACCACCACGACACCACCATGCAACTATTCCCCGTCTACCCCCTCTTCCCCATAGAAATAGTCAGAGGCCAAGGCTGCCACGTATGGGACAGCGAAGGACAAGCCTACCTTGACCTCTACGGCGGACACGCCGTCATCAGCATAGGACATGCACACCCACACTATGTAGAAGCCATCGCCCGACAGGCCGCCACCCTCGGCTTCTACTCCAACTCGGTGGAGAACTCGCTACAGACGCAGCTGGCCGGTCGCTTAGGCAAGGCCTGCGGCTACGACGACTATCAGCTCTTCCTCATCAATTCCGGCGCCGAAGCCAATGAGAATGCCCTCAAACTGGCCTCCTTCTGCACCGGCCGCAGCAGGGTGGTCGCCGCCCGCAAAGCCTTTCACGGCCGCACGTCACTGGCCGTGGAAGCTACCGACAACCCCAAAATCGTGGCCCCCATCAACGCCGGCGGCCACGTGACCTTCCTCCCTATCAACGACCTCGACGCCTTCGAGACAGAACTGCGGAAGGGCGACGTGGCGGCCGTCATCGTGGAGTGTATACAGGGTGTGGGGGGCATACGCTTAGCCACGGCCGACTTCATGCAGGGTCTGCGTCGCGTCTGCGACGAGACAGGCACCCTGCTCATCTGCGACGAAATACAGTGTGGCTACGGGCGCTCGGGCCGCTTCTTTGCCCACCAGCACCTGGACGTACGTCCCGACATGATCACCTGCGCCAAAGGCATCGCCAACGGCTTCCCCATGGGAGCTGTGCTCATTGCCCCCCACATAGAAGCCACCTACGGCATGCTGGGCACTACCTTCGGCGGCAACCACCTGGGCTGCGCCGCTGCGCTGGCCGTGCTCGACGTGATGGAGAACGAGGACCTCGTGACCAACGCCGCCAAAGTGGGCGCTTACCTGCTCGACGGCCTGAAGCAGATGCAGACCCGCCACCCGCAAATCACCGACGTGAGGGGCAAGGGGCTCATGATAGGCATAGAGTTTGACCGACCCATTAAGGAAATGCGACAAGCCTTGGTGAAGAAGCACCACCTGTTTACGGGAGCTGCTTCCACCAACATTCTGCGCCTGCTGCCGCCTCTCAGCCTGAAGGAGGGCGACGCCGCAGAGGCACTGCGACGCATCGAAACAGCCGTGAACGAGATGTAACAAAGGCCGGGCGCAATTGCCCGGCCTTTATCATGACAGCTGCATGACACCGAGAAGGACGCCGACCGCGGGATAGGCCCTCGGCAACGCACGAAGGGCAGACGTGCCGGCCCGAAACTTCAGCCACCGGCCCGTCTACAGGCCGTGCAAGGGTGCCCCTCCTCTCCACTCCGTGTGGGGAGGAAGCATCGACCGACTTAGGGCCAACGGCTCTCGCGCCCAAAGGCATCGACCGCCGTGACTACGTAACGCGCATGCAGCAGGGACGGCAGAGCAGGCGTCAGAGCAAACTCCGTGGCGGTGCATCCCTTGGCCACAAGTACAGGGGGGCGCTGCGCCTCGCAGCGATATATATTATAGGTAAGGGGGTAAGGCGAGGCGACAGGCTGCCAGCGGAAGTGGAGACTATGGGCCCTACGCTCCACCTGCAACTCGGGAGCATCGGGCGCGGCCGCCAACTCAGGGTGAGCCTCCACGACAGCCGCCGGAGGGACAATGGGGGGCACGAGGGCAGGCTGCGCGTAGAAGTCGTGGCGTAGCCAGGAAGCGAGCCCCTTGACGTCGTCAAGCAGGAAGCGAGCCCGGAAGAAGGCATGGCCACCGAGCCCCACGAAACGGCTGACAGCCATCTGGCGCCGTATGGCAAGCAGCGGCCAGTCCTTCTGGGAAGGAAGGAGAAGGTAAATGCCGAGCCCGGGAATGACGGCACCGGTGGCTTCATGCTCCTTCCAGTCGGCTATGAAGGGGTAAAAATGACGGCCGTCGAAGTACATCATGGGGAAGAGCCAGTCCATCCATCCCTCACGCAACCAGCGCTGAGCATCTTGATGGACCGCATCGCGAGCATTCCACCCGAACGAAGAGGCACGGGGCAGATCGGCGTACTTGCCCACCGGCGAACAGCTCATCTTGACCCAAGGTTTCAGTCGCTTGACGGCCTCACTAACAGTCTGCACGCAGCGGTCGACGTTAGCGGTCCGCCAGTCCGCCTTGCTCTGTCCCTTGGGAGCAAGACGGCGGTAGTCGGCCGCATCGTCATAGGGAATGCCCTTCTCAGGGTAGCGAATATAGTCGAGATGGATGCCATCGACCTCGTAACGGCTGACAATCTCGGTGCAGAGGGCTGCCAGATAATCGGCAGTAGCCGGCAGAGCCGGGTTCATATACCACTCCTCACCGGCACGCTTGCAGAGCTCGGGGTGGGTGCGGGTAAGCGCCTGACGCCCCAAGCGGTTCATGGCCTGCACCTTGCCGATAGGGAAAGCCACTATCCAGGCGTGCAACTCCAGGCCACGGCGATGACACTCCTCCACCGCGAACTGTAAAGGATCGTAGAGGGGGAACCGACCGGGAACACCGGAGAAGACGCCATCAAAAGGCTCAAAGGCAGAAGGATATGCCACCGTAGCCCGCAACCGGGTCTGAAAAAGCACCACGTTGATACCGGCAGCCTGCAACTTATCAAGCTGACGGCATAACTCGTCGCGCTGCCTGCGAGCAGCATCTTCGGTGACCGCCGGCCGCGAGGGCCAGTCGAGCCCCTGCAGGGTGGTGAGCCAGACAGCCCTGACCTCACGACGCACGGCAGGGTGATTGTGCGCTGAGAGCGGCAAGGCCTTGACTACACTCTGAAGAGCGCAGGCTATCAACAAGGTCAGAGACAGGAAACAACGAGAGAGGGGAAAAGACATAGGCAAGAAGGGAAAGACATGGGAGAAAAGGCAGCCGGACAGCCATCTTCCCCATCTGAAAAGTACACGAGGATGGGGCAACCCATGCCGACTACTTGGTGAGCATGAGCAAGGGCTGCACCATGCCCGTAGGCATACCGAGGGATACAGCCTTGTCAAGGTCGCGCCGCGCCGCGGTCTTCTCGCCCAGCGAGAGAAGCACCCGGGCACGCTCGACGTAGAGGCTGGCATCGGCGGGCCGTAGACTGATCAGGCTATCGTAGTCGGCACGTGCCAGGGAGAAATGCTGAAGTTCATGATAAAGGCCGGCACGCGCCTGAAGGGCATCGACATCGGCGGGGTGAGCCGAAATGAGAAGATTTAACCTATTGATGGCCTCGGCGGGCTGCTGCATATAATAATAGGTCATGGCTTCGAGAATGCGTGCCCCGACATGGTCAGGCTGCAGACGCAGAACCTGCTGCACCGCATCGCGGCACTCGGCATATCGGCGCAGGCTATAACAAGCACCCGAGCTGACGAAGAGGGCTTGGCTACGCATAGGAAGGCTGATGTGGTCGTCGGCAGCCAGCACCGTCTTGGCATCGTCAAGGGCCTCGGCATGACGGCCTAACTGTAAACGGACGCCGGCCCGCAAGAGACGAGCATCGAGGTAGTCGGGAAAGTCTCTCAAGAGGTCGGCAAGTTGCTGGTCAGCCTGCTTGAGATGCCCCCGGGCCGCCTCAATGGAAGCCAGATAGTAGCGGACGACACGGTTGCCCGCGTTGGAAGGTCTGAGCCGCATGGCCTTCTTGAAATAACGCTCCGCCGCTTCGAGAGAATCTGTGGCGAAGGCAGTAATGCCGCTGTGCAGCAGGGCTACATAGTCGGCCGAATCGCGAAGTTCTATCTCGGCCATACGGCGCTCGGCCTTGTAGTCGTCAATGGTCTTGGCACGCACGCGGCCGCCTTGCTGAAGGTCAATGACAGTCTGTGCAGTGACGGGGCAGAGGGTTGGCAGCAGGAAAAGGCAGAAGAAAAGGAGACGCTGGAACATATTCAGGGGCAGGGTGGCTATGGCGAAAGAAAAGAATCAGGAGGACAAGGCTCGCTGTCTAAGGTCCGCAACCTGTGGAAGGCTACCGGAACGTAGGCAACAGGCAGGGCCTCGTCCTCCTGAGCATGGAGGTAATGAAGGGAAGGGTTTACAGACCTTGACGGCCTCAGTCACGCATGGTGCCCTTCATCTCCATCACGATGGCATCAATGACAGCAACAGCGGTCACGTTGACGATGTCACGCACGGAGCTTTCAAAGTCAGTGAAGTGGATGGGCTTGTTGAGCCCCATCTGGATAGGACCTATCACTTCGCCCTCCTCGTAGAAAGTCTTAATAATCTTGTACGAAGAGTTGGCCGCAGAGAGATTGGGGAAGACAAGCGTGTTGACGTCAAGCCCTTTGAGGGTGTTGAAAGGATACTTCTCGTCGCGCAGGTCCTTGTCCATGGCAAAGTTGAGCTGCATCTCACCATCAATGGCCATATCGGGGTACTCACTGTGCATACGCTTGATGACATGGGCCACACGCTCTGCACTGCCCTCAGTGTCGGTGCCAAAATTAGAATAGGAGAGCATGGCGATGACCGGGGTGCGGTTGAAGAAACGCACGGTGGAGGCAGACAGGCGAGCTATGTCGTAGAGCGTTGTCTCGTCGGGATGGCGATTGATGAGTGTGTCGGCAATGAAGAGAATGCCCTTCTTGCTGTTGATGAGGTGCATGGTACCGAAGTGGTTATATCCCTCGCGAATGCCAATGACCTCGTTGGCCACCTTGATGGTGTTGGAGTACTTGGTGTAGAGGCCGGTGATAAAGGCGTCGGCCTCACCCGTCTCGACCATCATCATGCCGAAGTAGTTGCGCTCATACATTTTGTCCTCAGCCTCCTGGGGGGTATATCCCTTGCGCTCCATCTTTCGGGCGAAGAGGGCCGCATAGCGGTGACGGCGCTCGTTCTGGCTGTCGTTGCGCAGGTTGAGTATCTCGATGCCGTCGAGATTGAGTTTCAGCTCCTCGGCGATTTTTCGTATTTGGACATCGTTGCCCAAGAGTATGGGGAAGCAGATACCTTCTTCCTTGGCGCGCACGGCGGCTTCGAGCATAGTCGGGTGTGTGCCCTCGGCAAAGACCACGCGCTTGGGATTAGAGCGTGCCGTGTCGTAGAGGTTCTGGGTGAACTTGCTCTCCTGGCCCATGAGCTCGCGCAGGTGCTGGCGATAAGCCTTCCAGTCAGTGATGGGACGGCGGGCCACACCGCTATCCATGGCCGCCTTGGCTACCGCCATGGACACCTCTGTGATGAGACGTGGGTCTACGGGTTTGGGAATGAAGTAGTCAGGCCCGAAGGCGAAGTTGCGGACATGGTAGGCGCGGTTGACGATATCGGGCACCGGACGACGGGCGAGGTCGGCTATGGCCCTCACTGCGGCCATCTTCATCTCCTCGTTGATGGCACTGGCAGCGGTATCAAGCGCCCCACGGAAGATGTATGGGAAACCTATGACGTTGTTGATCTGGTTGGGGTAGTCGGTGCGTCCGGTACTCATCAACACGTCGGGACGGGCAGCCATGGCATCTTCGTAGGAAATCTCCGGCACGGGATTTGCGAGAGCGAAGATGATAGGGTTCTGAGCCATCGAACGTACCATCTCCTGGGTGAGCACATTGCCCTTGGAGAGGCCCACAAAGACATCGGCGCCATTGACAGCCTCTGCCAAAGTGTGGATGTCGGTTCGCGAGGTGGCAAACTCACGTTTCTGCTCCGTAAGGTTGGGGCGGTCACTGGTAATGACGCCCTTGGAGTCGAGCATGACCACGTTCTCATGACGCGCCCCGAAGGCACAATAGAGACGGGTACAGGAGATGGCAGCCGCGCCGGCCCCATTGACCACAATGCGCACATCCTCTATCTTCTTACCCGCCACCTGCAAGGCATTGAGCAGACCGGCAGCAGAGATAATGGCTGTGCCGTGCTGGTCGTCGTGCATGACGGGGATATCAAGCTCGGCCTTGAGACGTCGCTCTATCTCAAAACATTCAGGGGCCTTGATGTCCTCCAGATTGATACCCCCGAAAGTCGGAGCAATAGCCTTGACGGCAGCAATGAACTTCTCGGGATCTTTCTCGTCGACTTCAATATCGAACGCATCGACCCCGGCATATATTTTGAACAAGAGGCTCTTGCCCTCCATCACAGGCTTGCCGCTCATGGCGCCGATGTCGCCGAGACCGAGTACGGCAGTACCATTGGAAATCACCGCCACAAGGTTGCCCTTATTGGTGTAGCGATAGGCATCCTGAGGGTTGGACTGAATTTCAAGACAGGGTTCGGCCACTCCCGGGCTGTAAGCGAGGGAGAGGTCTGTCTGGGTGCGGTAAGGCTTGGTGGGCACGACTTCTATCTTGCCCGGCTTGCCCATCTCGTGGTAACGAAGGGCAGCTTCCTTAGTAATCTTAACCATGGGGAGTAGGGAGTTTGGTTCTTGTGTAGCTTATTCTGACGGCAAAAATACAAAGATGTGAGCGATTGAAAGGGGCTCTGAGTTGTCAAATAATCAAAACGTCCCACAGGCCCAGCCTAAAAATAAACAACTGATGCCCCCTCACGCGCTGTGACCCTCTATCAAAAAGGGGCAATCATACAAATGGACCTCACTTTTAGGCCCATGAACCACTCAGCTGTTAAAAGTTTTGTATATTTGCCTTGCATTATCCGCGAGCCTCCAAGTACGGAGACGGAGATAGCCCCTCACGATGGGGTGCATCCCACCTCACAACCCTCAGAAAAGGGCACATACTCTCTCAACCTGTTGATACGACCGCTCAGACTGTCGCGGTCACTCTGCTATAAAGCATCCACACATGGACACCCCCCATCCAACTCCTCCCCAACACCAGCCCTCTGCCACAGAACGTCAGCGCGAAGCCCTGAAAAGCCACATCGTAAAACTGGCCACCAAGGCATTTTATGCCCATGGCGTCAAGAATGTGACCATGGACGACATCGCCCATACCCTGACCATGTCGAAGCGCACCCTCTACCAGCTCTTCCAGGACAAGGAGGAGCTCCTGCTGGCCTGCGTCATATCGCACCAGACAGAGATGCGCAAACAACTCGAGAAACTGTATAACGGGGAAGAGCATCCCAACGTGCTCAATATCATGCTCAGCACCTTCGAAATGAGAATGGCTCACATGAAAGACGTAGAACCCACCTTCTACCAAGACATCGCCAAGTATCCAAAGGTCATTGCCTTCCTCGAGAAAAGTGCACGGGACGACGAAAGTGAGGCTATGGCCTTCATCGAAATGGGAGTGGAGCAAGGGTATTTTCGCAGAGACCTCAACTTCCGCATCATCTACAACCAGTTTTCGTCACAGCTTGCCGCCATCTCTAAAAATCCCATCCTGCAACAGTTCAGCATGAGCGAAATCTTCATCAACACCGTGGTGGTCTACCTCCGAGGCGGTGCCACCATCAAGGGCGTAGAGCTGATTGACCAATTCTTAGACCGCGTTCACGCAGACCGCTCGGTGGGCAAGAAACATACCATGCTCTCACGCTGCATGCAGTAGCAGCTTTCCACCCACCCCACCTCACCATTGTTATCACACCGGACCATTGTACTACTCACTCACACCATGAAGAACACCCCCCTTACCTCCCTGTTTATCCTCATCGCCCTGCATCTGCTACCCCTCCCCGTACTGGCACAGGACTATGTGCAAGGCGCTCTCTACCACTTGCTGCCAGTGGCAAAGAACGGCTATGCACTCGAAATTGGCTCCGACGGCAAGTTGCAAGTAGCCAAGATTGAGGCCAAAGCCTCCGGCCAATACTTCAACCTCAACGCCCTCTCAGGCTCCCGGCGCATGATTTGCCCCTTTAACAACCGAGCCATCCGCACCCAAGGTAACGAGCTGGAGGCCGGCGAGAACAATGGTTCCGACGAGGCGCAGCTCTGGAAAGTGGAAAACCAAAATGGCGGTGCATGGCTTGTACCCACCAATAAGCCACAAATGGTAGCTGCCGTGGTCGAGGGGAAGGCCGTTCTCATAACCCGCGACAAGGCTACCGGCAACAAGGCCGCCCTCTTCCAGATAAAGAAAGCCAGTCTCTCAGGCTTCGACGTGGCTCTCACCTATCGTATTCATCCCTTCACCGACCCTGAAAAGACCATAGGCAACGGCGACTCCGGAGAGAACAATGCACGCATCGTCTGCGAAGAGACAGACCCTCTCAACCGAGGCCAATATTGGAGCATCAAGATGCCCTCCCTCACGCAGCGAGTAATAGAAGGGGCTTTCTACCCTCAGAACTTTGACGACGGCGGTGGCAACGCTGCCATTGACTACCTTCTGCAGTGGCAGGGGCAGGAAGGTGTCTGGAACAATGCCCGTTTTGAGTTCCTACCGGTAGAGGGCACAGACGATGCCTGGGTGATACGCTCCGCCAACCCCCAAAAGGCCAAGCTCATGTATGCCCTGCGAAACGGCCAACTCAAGGCCGTGCCTTTAGACCTACAAGACAAAACTGCCTGGATCACCTTCGAACAGGTGGAGAAGCCTAAAATAAAGTCGCCCATCTGGGAAGACGAGACCATCTTCGCTCAACATAAAGAGGCAGGCGTGGCCACCTACTTGCCCTATGCCTCTGAGGCACAAATGAAAGCCGACAAAGCATACTACGCTACCCCCTGGTTCACCCCACAGAGCAGCCGTGTGGTATCGCTGAACGGCACGTGGCGTTTTCACTTTGTCAGCGAACCCTCACAACGCCCCCTCGATTTCTTCCAGACAGGCTTTGACGCCTCGAAGTGGGACACCATACCCGTGCCGTCCAACTGGGAGATGCAAGGGTACGACAGACCCATCTATGCCAACGTGGAATATCCTCACTCTAACACTCCCCCCTTCATCAAGGCACGTCCGGGATTCAACGATGGAGGTAAGAACTATGGTATCAACCCCGTGGGCTCCTACCTGCACCATTTCACCCTTCCCGAAACATGGGCCACAGACCGCGTCTTCCTCCATTTCGATGGCATCTATTCAGCAGCCCTCGTCTGGCTCAACGGCCAATATGTGGGCTACACACAAGGGGCTAACAACGTAAGTGAGTTTGACGTAACACGACACCTCCACCCGGGAGACAACACGCTCGCCGTGCAGGTGTTCAGATGGAGCGATGGCTCTTATTTAGAGTGTCAAGACATGTTTCGCATGAGCGGCATCTTCCGCGACGTATACCTGTTTGCTACCCCCAAGGCAGCCGTGCGTGACCACTATGTGACAACCACCATTGGCGATGGCGGACAGGCGGCCTACGTCAACGTTGACCTCACCATAGATAATCGCGATCGTGAGACCACCCAAAAGACCATCGTTCTACAGTTGGCCGACCCTCAAGGCCGCCCCGTGGCCGAAGCCTCTACGAGCATCGACCTCACCCCCGCCGACACCTTGCTCAGAAAGCAAGTCAGCCTGGCTGTCAATGGGCCACAGCTATGGAGCGCGGAAATCCCCAACCTCTACTCCTTAGACCTCATACAACGCAATGCCGATGGGGCAGACGAGATGGCCTTCAACACCAAAGTCGGCATACGCAGCGTAGCCGTCAAAGGGGCTAAGTTCTTTGTCAACGGCAAGCAGGTGCTACTGAAAGGCGCCAACCGCCACGACACCTCACCCGAGCACGGGCGGTCTGTCACCACCGAGGAGATGCTCCGCGACGTGCTGCTCATGAAGCAGAATAACCTGAATACTGTGCGCACCTCACACTATCCCAACCACAGCCGCCTCTATGCCATGTACGACTACTATGGGCTCTACGTATGTGACGAGGCCGACCTCGAGGACCACGCCAATCAGGGCATCAGCGACCGGGCCTCATGGATACCTGCCTTCGTCGACCGCATTACCCGCATGGTGACCCGCGACCGCAACCATCCTTCTGTCGTGATGTGGAGCTTGGGCAACGAAGCCGGCAACGGCGAAAACTTCAAAGCCTGCTACAACGAGGCCGCACGCCTCGACTCACGCCCTATCCACTACGAAGGCACACGCTCTAACGGCAGCTACGGCGGAGGACGCTTCTCCGACTTCTACTCCAAGATGTACCCCGGCATGGCATGGATGAACAATAACACGTCAGGCCTTGACAAACCCATGTTCCTCTGTGAATATGCCCACGCCATGGGCAATGCCATCGGCAACCTCCGCGAATACTGGAACGTCATCGAGCAGTCCGACGCGACCATCGGCGGCTGTATCTGGGACTGGGTGGATCAAGCCATCTACGAGCCCCACGAACTGAAACAGGGCATCCGCCGGCTGCGGACCGGCTACGACTTCCCCGGGCCACACCAGGGCAACTTCTGCAGCAACGGCATCATCCCTGCCACACGCACCGAGAGTGCCAAGCTAAAGGAGGTGAAGGGCGTATATCAATATGTGAAGTTCCGGCTCGATGCCATTGACGCTGCCAAGAACACAGCCACCGTCACCCTGCGCAACACCTATGCCTTCCGCAACCTCAACGAGCTGGCCCTGCGGTATGAAGTAATGGCCAACGGCCACATCGTCAGCACCAGGAGTGTATCCCTACCCGCTGTACAACCCGGCGACTCCACCACGCTCTGCCTGAAACTGAACAAGGTGAAACTGGCCAAGGAGAAGGCTGCCGGCCATGAGGTCATGCTCAACCTGAGAGTGGTGGAGGCCACCGCCCAACGCCACGCCGACAAAGGCCACGAAGTAGCCCTCTGCCAATTTGAGCTCCAACCACGCGGTGCACTCGCCCCCATACGCCCCGAAACCTCGGCGCCCAACCTCACATCGACGAGTAGCGGCAACGAGACCGTCATAGGCAACGACCGCGTCCACCTCACCTTCGACAACGAAACTGCCCGGCTCACCTCGTTAGCCTTCGGCAGCCGCAACGTCATTGCCGAAGGGGCCGGCTTCGAATACAGCAACCACCGATGGATAGAAAACGACCGGTATGGCTACACCCACAACGGACTGGAGGCCAAGGGGCAGATAAGTATCACCCAAACGAATGGCCATCCCGTAGTGAGGACCATACGCAAGGGCAACCTCTGTGACACTGAAATCAACTACACCATCTATGCACAGGGCTTTGTCGACATTGAGGCTACGTTTATTCCCCACACCGATGCCCTGCGCCGCGCCGGCCTTGTCTGCATGATAGACAGCAGCCTGTCCACCGCCCACTACTACGCATACGGCCCGTGGGAAAATGCCAACGACCGCAAGGACGGCGTCATCGTGGGCCGCTACGCCTCAAGCATCCAAAACTTCGTCGAGCACTACATCAAACCCCAAAGCACAGGCAACCGTGAAGGGCTGCGTGAGCTCACTCTGACAGACAGCAAGGGCTTCGGCGTAAAAATAGAGACGGAGGGAAAGGTGTCCTTCTCTGCCCTATCTTACACCGACGAAGACTTGATGAACGCCCAGCACGAATGGCAGCTTCAGCCTCGTGCATACACCGTGCTCCACCTTGACGCAGCCCTCCGCGGTGTGGGCAACGCCTCCTGCGGACAAGACGTCGACACACTGCCTCAATATCGGGTGCCCAACCAACCCATGACCTATAAACTGCGCCTCAGCGCTGTAAAATAGCAGGTAGGCATCAGCCCATCACATCACCCCGTCCTTTCAACCTTTCATCACCTCAGCTCATGGCAAACGAGAAAGACAGCAAGATGTACTACTCCATCAAGGAAGTAGCCGAGATGTTCCAGGTCAACGAGACCCTGCTGCGATACTGGGAGAGGGAGTTCCCGCAAATATCTCCCAAGAAGGGCGGCCGCGGCATCCGCTTCTACACCAAGGACGACATCGAACAGATACGCGCCATCTACAACCTTGTCAAAGTGCGTGGCCTCAAGCTGGCCGCTGCACGCAATCTGCTGAAGAACAACAAGGAAGGGACAGTGCAAACTCTCGAGGTGATAGAACGGCTGCGCAAAATCCGCGCTCAGTTAGTGGAAATGAAGGAAGCAGCCGAGAGGCTCTGACACTACACAGAGGCAGGCGCACACCCGGCGCTTGCCTCTGCTGTCTGCTATCCCCATCCTGCCCTTGAGCCTGCCCTTCTCCCACCTCTCTACATTTCGTTACGCTGCCACCCTGTCCATCTATTGACCGGCCCTCCGCGTCAACATACCCTCAACGCTCCCACACCTTTCACCATGGCCAAGACAAAAACCGTGTACGTCTGTGAGGCCTGCGGACAAGACTCCCCTAAGTGGGTAGGCAAATGTCCCGGCTGCCAGCAGTGGAACACCATGAAAGAAATGCACATCGCCCCTGACACCCCGGCCTCGCGGCCGGCTGCCCTTGCACAGAGTACCATCCCCCACTCTTTGGCAGGACGTCGGCGACCCGTGCGACTATCGACAGTGTCGGCCACCGAAGAGCCAAGGTTGCTCACCGGAGACCCGGAACTCGACCGAGTGCTCGGTGGAGGCATCGTACCCGGCTCCCTCATACTCATAGGTGGCGAACCCGGCATCGGCAAGTCGACCCTTCTGCTACAGACCATCATGCGCCTACCCGACACCGCTGTGCTCTACGTCAGCGGTGAGGAAAGCGAGAAGCAGATTAAACTGCGCGCCGACCGCCTCGGGCCAGACCAGGGGCAAGTGGTCCTACTCTGCGAGACAGAGCTGGACCGACTCTTCGACCTGCTCAAGGACCACCGTCCGCAGCTTCTCGTCATTGACTCCATACAGACCATGAGCATCTCCCATGTAGAGAGCTCGCCGGGATCTATCACCCAGATACGCGAATGTGCCTCGGCGCTCCTGAAGTATGCCAAGGAGAGCGGCGTACCAATCTTCCTGGTGGGCCACATCACCAAGGAAGGCGCTATCGCCGGTCCCAAGGTGCTGGAGCACATTGTCGACACCGTGCTGCAGTTTGAGGGCGACCGCCACTACCTCTACCGCATCCTGCGCAGCATCAAGAACCGCTTTGGCTCTACCTCGGAGCTGGGCATCTACGAGATGCGGCAAGACGGACTGCGCCCGGTGCTCAACGCTTCTGAGTTGCTGCTCACACAGGGAAACGACGACCTCAGTGGCATGGCCATTGCCGCTGCGGTAGAAGGGGTACGCCCGTTCCTCATCGAGACCCAGGCCCTCGTCTCCACCGCCGCCTACGGCACTCCCCAACGCTCGGCCACGGGCTTTGACATTCGCCGCCTCAACATGCTGCTGGCCGTGCTCGAGAAGCGGGTAGGCTTCAAGTTAGGGCAGAAAGACGTGTTCCTGAACATAGCCGGAGGCATACGGGTGACTGACCCGGCCATCGACCTCTCCGTCATTGCCGCGGTGCTGTCAAGCAATGTAGACACTCCCATTGAGCGTCTCACCTGCATGGCCGGCGAGGTTGGTCTAAGTGGCGAGATACGTCCCGTGGCCCGCATCGCTCAGCGCATTAGTGAAGCCGATAAGCTGGGCTTCCGCCGTATGCTCATCCCCGAGGCCAACATGTCGGGCCTCGACCCCCACTCCTTTCACATAGAGATAGTCCCTGTGAGAAGGGTCGAACACGCTCTGCGCGAGCTCTTCGGATAGGCAGACACCATCTGCTTCGACCTTTCCCTCACTCTCCCTCACCCCGTTTTACCCTCTTCACCCTTGATCAAGTCACTCCAACTTCGCGTCCTCCCTCACATAGCCTACCGCGACGAGGCCCTGGCTTCTCGCGTGGCTCAAGAGCTGGGTATCGACCGCTCAGCCATTACCGAGGTGCGCCTGCTACGCCGCAGCATTGATGCCCGTCAGCGCACTATCTACGTGAACCTCAGTCTTGAGGTGTACATCGGAGAACCTGCCCCGGCGCTCAGTTTCGAGCCCGTAGTTTATGGCGACGCCTCCCACGGCCCCCGTGTCATCGTGGTCGGTGCCGGCCCCGGCGGCCTCTTCGCTGCCCTTCGTCTGATAGAAAAGGGATGCCGGCCCATTGTGCTGGAGCGCGGTAAGGACGTCCATACCCGTCGCAAAGACATTGCCCGCATCTCGCGAGACCATCTCGTAGACCCCGAAAGCAACTACTCCTTCGGTGAAGGCGGTGCCGGTGCATTCTCGGATGGCAAGTTGTACACCCGCTCCAAGAAGCGTGGCAATGTAGAGAAGGTGCTCCGTGTCTTCTGCCAATTCGGCGCCTCCACATCTATCCTGGCCGACGCCCATCCCCATATCGGCACCGACCGCCTGCCTCACATCATCGAAGCCATGCGTGAACAAATCAGACGCAGTGGCGGCGAAGTGCATTTTCAGGCCCGCGTCGACTCTCTGCTCACCCAGGGGCACAAGGTGGTGGGCGTTTTCTGCCACGACGGCACCACCTATCAGGGGCCCGTCATTCTGGCCACCGGCCATTCAGCCCGCGATGTCTACCGCCATCTCCATGACAAGGGCATAGAGATAGAAGCCAAGAGCTTGGCCATAGGAGTACGCCTCGAACATCCGGCCCATCTCATCGACTGCATCCAGTACCATAGCCGCGAAGGCCGGGGCAAGTACCTACCCACTGCCGAGTACAACTTCGTGACACAGGTGGCCGGGCGCGGCGTCTATAGCTTCTGCATGTGTCCGGGCGGGGTTGTGGTACCTGCCGCCACCGGAGCTGAGCAGGTGGTGGTCAACGGCATGAGCTCCAGCCTACGCAACTCGCGCTGGAGCAATTCGGGCATGGTGGTTGAGACGCAGACCGACGACATTGACGGCGAGTTGGCTCCCTTCATGGCCGAGGTCATGCACGATGAGACATATGCCCAAAACCACCCCGAGGCTCTCGGCCCCTCTCACCCTCTTCGCATGATGTTTCTGCAAGAGGCGTTGGAGCGTCTCACCTGGAAGCAGGGTTACTGCCGTCAGACAGCCCCGGCCCAGCGCATGACCGACTTCGTGCATGGCAAGTTGAGTGGCGACCTTCTCTCCACAAGCTACTCCCCCGGCGTGGTAGGCTCCCCCCTCCACTTCTGGCTGCCGGCTTTCTTCACGCGCCGCTTGCAAGAAGGTTTCCGTCAGTTCGGGCGTCGAAGCCATGGGTTTCTGAGCGCCGAGGCCACCCTCATAGCCATAGAGACACGTACCTCGGCCCCCGTACGCATCCTCCGCCACACCGATTCCCTGCAACACATTCGCTTCGAGGGTCTCTATCCTTGCGGCGAAGGTGCCGGCTATGCGGGTGGCATTGTAAGTGCAGCCATTGATGGCGAACGCTGCGCCGACTGCTGTGCCGCCACCTTAGGCTTATAGACTGTCGCATTCATCTCTACCTCTTTCCCCGCCATGCAGCCCTCTTCTCCCCTTCATGCCCACTTTGAGATATTAGCTCAAGCCGCAGCGGCCGCCCATGCTGCTACCAACCATCTGTATGGGGGCTATCTGCCCTACGAGTTTCACCTGCGCCTCACCGCCTCTTTCGCCGCCCGCTACCTTCCCCTGCTCCATGTAGACGACTATCAGGCGGAGACCATCATGGCAGCCGCTTACTTTCACGATGCCATTGAAGATGCCCGCCTCACCTACAACGACCTGCTGAAGCTCTTCGACCGTCTCTGCCGCGACCACTCCCTCTCCTTCGACACCATAGCTGCGGCCGAGGCAGTTTTTGCCCTCACCAACGACAAGGGGCGCAACCGCGCCGAAAGGGCCGGCGAGGCCTACTATGCCGGCATACGCGCCACCCCGTTCGCCCCTTACCTCAAGATGTGCGACCGCCTGGCCAATCTCACCTACTCCACCCTTTGGCATCCACAGCAGCGTATGGCCGCAGTCTATGCCGAAGAGATGCCCCACTTCCTCGAGGCCATCGGACCTGTGCCTGCACCCATGGTAGAAGAGGCTGAGAGGCTCTGCGCCCTGACCCGTGAAGAGACGGCTGCCCACTGAGCGCACCCCCACCCTACCCGCTCCCTCCGTGGCCGTTCTCATCCTCCGAGCCTCATCACTGAGGGATTTCTGCCCTGAGACTCTTGATACTAAGGGCTTTTTTGTAATTTTGCGCCCGAAAATTTGAAGTTACTCACACACATGATGACAGCTAATGAAATAAGGGAGTCCTTCAAGGACTTCTTTGCCAAGAAGGGCCATGCAGTAGTGCCCTCTGCCCCCATGGTCATCAAGGACGACCCCACCTTGATGTTCACCAATGCCGGCATGAACCAGTGGAAAGACATTATCCTCGGTACCCGTGACCCCGAGCCGCGCCGCCGCGCCGACTCTCAGAAGTGTCTCCGCGTCAGCGGCAAGCACAACGACTTGGAGGAGGTGGGCCACGACACCTATCACCATACTATGTTTGAAATGCTCGGCAACTGGAGCTTCGGCGACTACTTCAAAGAAGGCGCCATCGACATGGCCTGGGAATACCTCGTCGATGTGCTCAAACTCAATCCTGCCGACCTCTACGCCACCGTCTTTGAGGGCTCCGCTGAAGAGGGCCTCTCACGCGACGACGAGGCGGCCCGCATCTGGCTCAAGCATCTGCCTGCCGACCACATCATCAATGGCAACAAGCACGACAACTTCTGGGAGATGGGCGACACCGGCCCCTGCGGCCCTTGCTCCGAAATCCATTTAGACAGCCGCAGCCCCGAGGAAAAGGCCAAGGTCTCAGGCGCTGAGCTGGTCAACAAAGACAATCCTCAGGTCATTGAAATCTGGAACATCGTGTTCATGCAGTTCAACCGCAAGGCCAATGGCAGCCTCGAACCGCTGAGCATGAATGTCATCGACACCGGCATGGGCTTCGAGCGCTTAGTCCGTGCCATCCAGGGCAAGACTTCCAACTACGACACCGACGTCTTCCAGCCCATCCTCCGCCGCATCGGCGAGCTTTCGGGCTATGAGTATGGCAAGGACGAGAATGTCGATGTAGCCATGCGCGTCATCGCCGACCACCTCCGTGCCATCTCCTTCTCCATCGCCGACGGCCAGCTGCCTTCCAATGCCAAGGCCGGCTATGTCATCCGTCGCATCCTGCGCCGCGCCGTGCGCTATGCCTACACCTTCCTCGGACGGCGTGAAGCCTTCCTCTGCCGGCTCGTCCCCACCCTCGTGGCTGAGATGGGCGATGCCTACCCCGAACTCAAGGCCCAGCAGGTGCTCATCAGCCGCGTGATTCAGGAGGAGGAAGAGAGCTTCCTGCGCACCCTCTCCACCGGTATCACCCTCCTCGAAGGCGTCATGGCCGAGGCCAAGGCTGACGGACAGGGCGTAGTGGCCGGCGAGAAGGCCTTCACCCTCTTCGACACCTACGGTTTCCCTCTTGACCTCACCCAGCTCATCTGCCAGGAACACGGTCTCAGCGTCGACGAGAAAGGCTTTGATGCCGAGATGCAAAAGCAGAAGGAGCGGGCACGCAACGCCGCCGCCGTCGAGACCGACGACTGGGTAGTGCTCCGCGAAGGGGAGACCGAGTTTAAAGGATGGGACTTCACCGAATACGACTGCCACATCCTGCGCTACCGCCGCGTACAACAGAAGAAGCAGACTTACTATGAGTTGGTGCTCGACACCACTCCCTTCTATGCCGAGATGGGCGGTCAGGTGGGCGACAAGGGCCAACTCGTCAGTGCCACGGAGACCATCGACATCTTCGACACCAAGCGTGAGAACAACCTGCCCATTCACCTCACCAAGAAGCTGCCCCTCACCCCCGAGGCTGACTTCCACGCCGTCGTCAACGTCAAGAGCCGTCGCAGCAGCGAGGCCAATCACACCGCCACCCACCTGCTCGACCAGGCCCTGCGCGAGGTACTTGGCACTCACGTCGAGCAGAAAGGCTCCCTCGTCACCCCCGAATACCTTCGCTTCGACTTCTCGCACTTCCAGAAGGTCAGCAGCGAGGAGCTCCGTCAAGTGGAGCGCCTCGTCAACCGTCGCATCCGCGAAGACATTCCTCTCACCGAACATCGCGACGTACCCATGGACGAGGCCAAGAAGCTGGGCGCCATAGCCCTCTTCGGTGAGAAGTATGGCGACCGTGTCCGCGTCGTGCAGTTTGACAAGAGTGTCGAGTTCTGCGGTGGTTGCCACGTACCGGCCACCGGTCGCATCGGCCTCTTCCGCATCATGGCCGAGAGCAGTGTGGCCGCCGGTATACGCCGCATCGAAGCCATCACCGGCGAGGCTGCCGAGGAGAGCGTCTACGCCCAGGAGGACATTCTCAACAGCCTCAAGTCGTTCTTCAACAACGCCAAAGACCTCACCGCCGTCATCCGCAAGACCATTGAGGAGAACGAGGGTCTAAAGAAGGAGGTCGAGGGCTATGTCAAGGAGCACATGCTCCAGCTCCGCGACCGCCTCGTCGCCCAGGCCGAGGAGACCAATGGTGTCCACCTCATCAAGGCTGTCATTCCCACCGCCTTAGCACCTGACGTGGCCAAGGACCTCGCCTTCCAGATTGCAGGCATCCTCCCCAACAAGACCCTCTGCGTCTTAGGCACTACCCACGAAACCAAGCCCCTGCTCACCGTCATGCTCAGCAAGGACCTCGTTCAGGAGCAGCAACTCAACGCCGGAGCCCTCGTCCGCGAGGCCGCCAAGCTCATCAAGGGCGGCGGCGGTGGCGCGCCCCACTTTGCCACTGCCGGTGGCAAGGATGCCAATGGCCTTGAAGCTGCCGTCCACAAGGTCATCGAGCTGGCCGGCCTCTAAGGTCAAGCGCGTGGGGCTCTGTCCCATAGCTCTGTCACTCCCAAAGCCCCGACGCTCCACAGCTTGGGGCTTTGCTCTTTCCCGGCCTCTCGCATTGGCCTGGTAGCCGGCTTCCTGAGCCGCCAGTCCCGCTTAGTCTCATCAACACTCCAACCTCTATACACTAAGACTTATGAAACCTACCACTTTAGAACGACTTGCCGCGGAGAATGTCTTCGAAGCCATCGGCAAGGAATGGATGCTCGTCACCGCCGGCACCGCTACCTCCCCTAACACCATGACCGCCTCCTGGGGTGGTCTGGGCTGGATCTGGAACAAGCCCGTGGCCTTCGTCTTCGTACGCCCCGAACGCTTCACCCACCACCTCATTGAGGAGAATGAGCGTCTGACCCTCTCCTTCTACGGCCACGACGAGGCCATGCGCAAGATGCTATCCTTCTGCGGCAGCGCTTCCGGGCGTCACTGCGACAAGGTGAAAGAGGCCGGGCTCACCCCCGAGGTCCTTCCCTCCGGTGCTGTCACCTTCACCCAGGCCCGCCTCACCCTCGTAGGCCGCAAGCTCTTCCACACCGACTTCCTTCCTGACAACTTCATCGACAAGGAGGTGCTGGCCCGCTGGTACAACGACCGGCCCGGCGGCTCGCTCCACACCATGTACATCGTCGAGATAGAGGAAGTCTTTGAAGCCTCCCTTTAGGCCCGGCTACGGACCAAGGTTGCCGCCCACTCCCTACGCCTCACTTCCCACACAAAGGTTGGGGAAATCTAACGTGTCACACGCCGGATTTCCCCAACCTTTTTATCGTACGTCGCAGTGGCTTATGCCCTTGCCGCTATGGCTCGCGGTGCATGACCGAGCCGCTGGCCTGATGGGTGGCTAAGACCAGCACCTCGGCTATCTGCACATGCTCCGGCGCCGAGGCTGCATAGAAGGCCACATCGGCTATGTCGTCGCCCGTCAGTGGCTTGATGCCCTGATACACCTTGCCGGCACGTTCGTCGTCGCCGTGGAAACGCACCTTCGAGAAGTTCGTCTCCACCAGCCCGGGCTTCACGTTGGTCACTCTCAGCCGGGTATGGGCCACGTCGATACGCAGGCCGTCGCTGAGGGTCTTCACCGCCGACTTCGTGGCGCAGTACACATTGCCGCCGGCGTAGGCAGCGTCGCCGGCCACCGACCCTATGTTGATGACATGCCCTCGGTTGCGCGCCACCATCAGCGGCACCACATAGCGCGTCATGTGCAGCAGGCCTTTGATGTTGGTGTCTATCATCTCGTCCCAGTCGGTGAAGTCTCCCTCATACGTCGGTTCGAGTCCGCGGGCCAGCCCGGCATTGTTCACGAGCACGTCGATCTGCTGCCAGCGCTCGGGTAGTCCGGCGATGGCGGTTTGGGTGGCGGCGCGGTCGCGCACGTCGAAGCAGAGGGGCCACACCTCGACGCCGAGACGCTCGATTTCGCTGCGGAGCTTCTGCAACTCTTCGCAGCGGCGTCCCGTCACTATGAGGTCGTAGCCCCCTTGGGCGAAGCGGCGGGCACAGGCAGCGCCTATGCCGCTCGTGGCGCCGGTGATAAGTGCGATCTTCTTAGTCATAGTATATATATAGGTATCTCACAGGTCGAGGCCGGTCTTACCCGGCAGTGGCCTCATTCTCACTCAGTTCCTCTAACAGCCGCCAGCACTGGAAGAGGCCGCGGGGCACATGGAAGCAGCCTTTCCACTTACCGCCCTTCAGTGGCAGCAGCACCTCGCCGCGTCGGTTCAGGTAGCCGTACCATTCGGGGTACTCCTTGTCGGTGAAGTGGGTCCACACGTATTGGTGAACGCGCTCAAACCACTCTAAACACTTCTTGTTGCCCGTGAGCCGGTAGCCTTTGAGCATGGTGATGAGCGTCTCTATGTGCACCCACCACAACTTCTGGTCCCACTCCAGCTGCTGGCAGGGGCGGCCCAGGCGGTCCATGAAGTAGAAGATGCCTCCATACTCCTTGTCCCATCCGTATTCCACTTCGTGCAGGGCTATCTCCACGGCCTTCTCTATGAGGTCGCGCCGGCCTAAGCGCTTGCCAAGGTCCATGATGAACCACATGGCCTCGATAGCATGGCCGGGGTTGAGCTGGCGGCCCTCGAAGCAGTCGACGAGCTTGCCGTCGGTGCCCAAGTGCTCCACGATGAGGCCCAGCTCGGGCCTGTAGAACACGTCCATCACCTCATGCACACAGGTCTCGATGGTGCGCTCTAAGAAGGCCGGCTCCAAGAGGGGCTCTATCTCCAAAGCCACGTTACAGAGTATCATGGGAAGGGCGAAGCTCTTCAACGAGCGGGCGCCGGGGGCAGCCTTGCTCCACTTGCCCTTCGGGTTGTCCACCTTCGAGAGCACGATGTCGAAGGTCTTCTTGGCTATCTCCGCATACTCGGCATTGCCGGAGGCAAGGCTCAGCTGGCCGAAGGCTATGACGGCGAAGGTATAGGAGAAGATGTTGTACGGCTCCACCAGAGGGTTGCCCTCGCGGTCGAGGGCGAAGTACCAGTTGAGCTGTCCGTCGTGGCCGTGCTTCTTCAGGAACTCGGCTCCCTGGATGGCGCATTCGAGCCACTCGCGACGCGGCTCTACCTTGTTGTAGAGGGTGGCAAACATCCACACCTCGCGGCCTTGCAGCCAGATAAACTTATCGGTGTCGTACACACTGCCGTCTCTGTCTAAGCAGGTGAAGTAGCCGCCATACTCGTGGTCTTGCGAGCAGTTGAGCCAGAAGGGCACGACTTTGTCGAGCAGCTCCGACTTATACTGCGCGGCCAATGCTTTGAAATCTAACATGGTTGGGGATATGATAAGGGTGAGAAGAAGATTGTATTCACTCGGTCTGCGGCCTGCGGGGCTGCGGGCGTGGCTTCGCTCAGGGCTCGCGCTCTTGCCAGGTGAGCCCCTTGGTGTGGCGTGGCTCTTTCATGACAAACGACATGGCATAGCCCACCGCCACCGACACCACCATGCCGATGGCGCCGTAGAGCAGGAAACTCACCTCCGTGCAGCCTCTCACCACGAAGACGGCTGCCACACCGGCCACAAAGCCGGTCAGGGCCGAGCGCCCGCCAATGCGGGGGAAGAAGATGCCCATCAGGAAGAGGCCGCCGAGGCCGCTCGAGAGCAGGCCCAGCACCTCCTGGAAGAGGTCGAGCAGGGAGACGATGTTCCACGTGGCCATCACAAGGGCCAGCACCACGCCCAAGGCGCCGGCCACCACGCAGGTCAGTCGGGCCACGCGCAGCAGGCCGCGGCTGTCGGTCGTGGGCCGCCACTTGCGGTAGAAGTCTACGCTGAAGGCTGTGGCCACAGAGTTGATGTTCGAAGAGAGTGTGCTCATCGTGGCCGCGAAGATGGCGGCTATCAGCAGGCCCGCCACGCCCTGCGGCAGCTGGCTCATCATGAAGAAGGGGAAGATGGCGTCCGTCTTGGCCATGGTCAGGTCGAGCGCCAGCGGGTGGGTCTTGTAGAACGTATAGAGCCCCGCACCGATGGCGAAGAAGGCGATGCTCACGAAGACGCTCATCACGCCGTTGAGCAGGATGCTGCGCCGCGCGCTCGCCTCGGAGGGCGTGGTCAGGTAGCGCTGAATGACGGTCTGGTCGGAGGTGTAAGATATGAGGTTATTGGCCATGCCGCCCACAATGACCACCCAGAAGGTGGCCGAGCGGTAGTCTAAGCTCCAGTCTATGAGGCGGAACTTTTCGGCCTCGGCGCCTATGCGGCAGAAGCCTTCCACGCCCCCTTCCGTGCCCCACACTAACCAGGCCACGGCAAACACAGCCCCGCCCACCAGGATGAAGCCCTGCACCACGTCACCCCACACCACGGCCTCCACACCGCCCATCGTACAGTAGACTATGGTGACGAGGCCCATCAGCACGATGCAGGTGAAGAGGTCGATGCCTGTCACCGCGGTGAGTGCCAACGAGGGCAGATAGAGCACGAGCGCCATGCGCGCCACCATAAACACGATGAACAGCGCCGAGGCCAGGCTGCGCGTGGCGGCATTGAAGCGGCGTTCGAGGTATTCGTAGGCCGTGGTCACCTTCAGCCGGCGGAAGAAGGGCAGGTAGTAGCGCACCACCGGGAACGACACCACCAGGATGGTCACCAGCATGGGGTAATACGTCCAGTCGGTGGCGTATGCCTTCGCCGGATAGGCCATGTAGGTGATGGCGCTGAGCATGGTGGCGTAGATGCTGATGCCTGCCGCCCACCA
>CAMAMB010000028.1 GCA_945836755.1 uncultured Bacteroidales bacterium | reverse complement strand
ATTTTACATGCGGCTTGTCCATTTTTGTCCATTTACGCGAGATTGTGAATTTAATGTTGTTTAACGCTGCTGACAGCCCCTGCGCGGGGGTATAACGGGTGTGGCGAGGGGCTGTGAAGGGGAAAGAGCCAAAGGAAGGGCTGCGCACTCACAGCCTCCGCCGACGATGGCTCACTGCAATGCTTCCCGTGAAAACTGCAATGCTTCCAGTTAAAACTCCAATGCTTCCCGTTAAAACTGCAATGCTTCCCGTTAAAACTGGAATGCTTCCCGTTAAAACCGGGATGCTTTCCGTGATGTCGGGATGTAAATGTGAGGGCCGGTGAAGAAGAGGCAGTCAAGGGTGAAGGCATGGGACAAGTTCGTGGGGACAAGCCCCAGGCCGGAGCGCGCAGTGTAAGATGTGTGCAAGGTGCATACCCTCTATACGAAGGTAGTGTGCAGATTTTACCTACACATCTTACACTAATCTTACATCCGTCTGTGCCACAGACCGTTAAGTATGTAGCATTTGCGCGCCGCACCTGCCATCAATGTAGCATTTTCGGTGCACCTCCCACTTCAGCCCCGTACCTTGCGGCGTAAGAAAAAGAGCGCGTGCCATGGCAGGAAGGTGCTTCCCCACCCCATCTGTTCACCCCGTCTACGTGTGCACCTGCCATGAGATGCACCGCACCGTGAGACAACACGGAACACACATATATATAATATAGGTATACGTATGTACATCCACTCGGGAAACGTCTGCGGGTGCAAGGTGTGTGTAAGGTGAATGCAAGGTGCGTGCAAGGTGGTGCAATCGATAGAGCGCACGTTATCGACCTGATAATCAGAAAGAAGAGGGAGATGCTGTGTAAGATGTAAGAAAAAAGGTTGTCTTCTTGTCGTAAGCCCCCTCCCTGTCTCGCAGACCACGAAGACAGACCATGCGACAGAACGATGCGCTGCAAGCATCATCAATCGTATGATGGTGCCCATGGTGAAAGGGACGAAGATGCGCACACAGCATAAAAAGAAAAGGGAAAACCCTTGCCGAGTGAGAAGAAATTAGTACTTTTGCACGCCGATTATTATCAAGCAGGCCTAACCGCCTGCAAATCCGAGTGTTAATAGCCGTAGCTCTATTGGCCAGAGCCGGTGGTTAGTGAATCTCGGACGATAAACTTAGTAGTTACAACAATTAAACAACAAGAAAGTGGACACTTTAAGTTACAAGACCATTTCCGTGAACAAGGAGACTGCCACCAAAGAGTGGGTCGTTGTTGACGCTACCGACCAGGTGGTAGGCCGTCTTTGCACGAAGGTTGCCAAATTGCTTCGCGGCAAGTACAAGCCCAACTTCACCCCTCACGTGGACTGCGGCGACAACGTAATCATCATCAACGCCGACAAGGTGCGTCTCACCGGCAAGAAGTGGACCGACCGCGTCTATCTCACCTACACCGGCTACCCCGGCGGCCAGCGTGAGCACACTCCTGCCAGCATCATGGCTAAGCGTGACGGTGCCAGCAAGCTGCTTCATCGTGTAGTGAAGGGCATGCTCCCCAAGAACAAGCTCGCTTCTCAGCTTCTTTCTAACCTCTATGTGTACGAAGGTGCAGAACACAAGCATGAAGCCCAGTCGCCCAAGGCAATAGATATTAACCTTCTTAAATAAGCATAGCAGTAATGGAAATGATCAACGCATTAGGCCGCCGCAAGTGCGCCGTAGCCCGTATCTATGTAACTGAGGGTACTGGTAAGATTACCATCAACAAGAGAGAACTTGCCAACTACTTCCCCTCGACCATTCTGCAGTATGTGGTCAAGCAGCCCCTCAACCTCTTAGGCGTTGCCGAGAAGTATGACATCAAGGTGAACCTCTTTGGCGGTGGCTACACCGGCCAGAGCCAAGCCCTTCGCCTTGCCATTGCCCGCGCTCTCGTCAAGATTAACGCCGACGACAAGAAGGCTCTCCGCGCAGAAGGCTTCATGACCCGTGACCCCCGTGCAGTTGAACGTAAGAAGCCGGGCCGTCCCAAGGCACGCCGCCGCTTCCAGTTCAGCAAGCGTTAATATTTATTTGACGCCGGCACCTGCTGCACGACTTTACGTTTAGTATCTAAATCTCTGAGACTTGTCTGCCAACACAGGCAACTACCCTGAGATTGGTTGCTAACTTACAACTCACAAAGAAAGTAAACGAACAAACAACCCCACATCATGTCAAGAACATCTTTTGACTCTCTTCTCGAAGCCGGATGTCACTTCGGCCACCTCAAACGCAAGTGGAACCCCGCCATGGCTCCTTACATCTTCATGGAGCGCAACGGCATCCACATCATCGACCTCCACAAGACTGTAGCCAAAATCGACGAATCGGCCGAGGCGCTCAAAGCCATCGCCAAGCAAGGCAAGCGCGTCCTCTTCGTAGCTACTAAGAAGCAGGCTAAGCAAGTGGTAGCCGACAAAGCAGCCTCAGTAGGCATGCCCTACGTGACGGAGCGCTGGCCGGGCGGTATGCTCACCAACTTCCCCACCATCCGCAAGGCTGTGAAGAAAATGGCCAACATCGACAAGCTCATGAGCGACGGCACCTACGCCAACCTCTCAAAGCGCGAAATTCTTCAGATTACCCGCCAGCGTGCCAAGCTTGAGAAGAACCTCGGTTCAATAGCCGACCTTACCCGTCTCCCTGCCGCCCTCTTCGTGGTGGACGTATGCAAGGAACACATCGCCGTACGCGAAGCACATCGTCTCGGCATCCCCGTGTTCGGTATGGTAGACACCAACTCCGACCCCAACGTCGTAGACTATGTAATTCCCGCTAACGACGACTCTAACAAGAGCATCGAAGTCGTTCTCGATGCACTCTGCGGCGCCATCGCCGAAGGCATTGAAGAACGCAAAGCCGAGAAGGTAGACGCCGAAGCTGCCGGTGAAGCCGAAGAGGCAAAGGCTGAGAAGCAAAGCTCTCAGGCTCGCACCGAAGAAGAGGCAGCTGAATAAATCCCTGCTTCCCCATAAAGGTTCTTGGCTCACCGACATTCGTTACACTATATGTGTCGCTGGTCAAGAGCCTTTTTTCACTTTAATCACCCAACCCAGACTGGCAACGCTGCTTGTCAACGACAGAGTCGCAGCCTCGCAGACAACAGAAACGTGGGCCATACAAGTAAACCCCACCGCGGCAGTCACTCACACCGTCACGAGACAAAGCCAAAGCCATCAAAATTACTTTACTTCACCATGGGAGTATCATTAGAAGATATTAAGAAACTTCGCACCATGACCGGTGCAGGTCTCGGCGACTGCAAGAAAGCACTGGCCGAAGCTAACGGAAATATGGATGAGGCTGTAGAAATCATCCGCAAGAAGGGACAGGCTGTAGCCGCTAAGCGCTCTGACCGTGAAGCCGCTGAAGGCGCTGTGCTCACCAAGAGTGTGGATGGCTTTGCCGCCATCATCGCCCTGAAATGTGAGACAGACTTCGTGGCCAAGAACGAAGACTTTGTGAAACTGGCCCAGACCATCCTCGACGCTGCCGTGGCAGCCAAATGCAAGAGCTTAGACGAAGTGAAAGCCCTTACCATTGAGGGTCGCTCCATCGCCGACCTGGTTACCGACCGTAGCGGCATCACCGGCGAGAAGATGGAACTTGACGGCTACTGCTTCATCGAAGGCGACAACGTGTCTGTGTACGACCACATGGGACGCCACATGCTGTGCACCATGGTACAGACCAACAAGCCCGCTGAGACCGAAGCTCACAATGTGGCCATGCAGGTGGCAGCCATGAACCCCGTAGCCCTCAATGCCGAAAGCGTACCCGCTGAGGTAAAGGCCGAGGAACTGAAGGTGGCCATCGAGAAGACCAAGGAAGAGCAAGTGAAGAAGGCTGTAGAAGCTGCCCTCAAGAAAGCTGGCTATAACCTCTACACCGCAGAGAACGAAGAGCACATCGAAGAAGGCATCATGAAAGGCTACATCACTGCCGAGCAGGCTGACGACATCCGCAAAATCAAGCAGACCGTAGCCGAGGAGAAAGCAGCCAACCTTCCCGAGCAGATGGTACAGAACATCGCCCAGGGCCGCATGAAGAAGTTCTTCAAGGAGTCTTGCCTACTCGAGCAGGAATACATCCAGGACAGCAAACTCAGTGTGGCCGATTACCTGAAGGCAGCCGACAAGGAACTCACCGTCGTTGACTTCAAGCGCTTCACGCTCCGCGCCGAATAATCGCAGTGCAACACCACGTGTCGTTCACACGACGCCATGGCCTTGACTCGACGTCAATGGCATGGTAAGACATCATAGCAGGCAGCAGATTAGGCTCTTACCTATCTGTTGCCTGCCTTGCTATACGGCGAGTAGAAAGGGAAGTCTCAAGCAGCAGACAAAATTTATTGGGCATAGAGGCTTGTCCCTTTCGCCAAATTATGTTTACTTTTGCAGAGGATTCGAGGCCATAGGCAACCTCATCCACATAGCCAGGCGTATAAAATAAAAGCATCCGTGGCAGGATGTACATCGCGTCTCTCCGTCTTGGACGCAGGTAACCAACCCGATAAACCGACGGCAGCCGCTGTCCCCCTCAATGGGAAGAACATTGGCTGCCGTCGGTTTATCAAATATCCAGCTATGGATTACTCCCAGGCGCGACTTCGGTGTCTTCTTCCCAGCCTTACGCACCAACTTGCGCAAGGTGCCTCGCTGGCCGGTGTTCGCCATAGAATACCTGGGACGGTTGCGCCGGGTGTAGTGAAGGCTCACAGAATGAAGCCTCCCGGTTGTGACTATGATTTGGTGAAGTCTCCCTCTTGCTTCATAGAGATTTCACGGCCTTTCTCATCATAAAACTCGTATTGGAGATAGGCCAGCTGCTGATTGGGTATAATCCTCACGCCGAGGCCATACTTCATCTGCCAGTGGCGCTTGATGCTGAACACCCCTTGGTTAAGATAGGCTGCCACGAAAGGATGGACGTGGAGGCGGAAACGTTTGATGTGAAACTTCTCCACCATCATGTGAACCTTCTCTTCGAGTGTGTCGGTGAAGAGAAGGCTTGACTTTATGACACCTTGCCCGCCGCAAGTGGGGCATCCTTCGTCTACACTGACGCTCATGGCCGGACGCACGCGCTGGCGGGTAATCTGCATGAGGCCGAACTTAGACAGCGGAAGTATGTTGTGGCGGGCACGGTCTTGCTTGAGATTTTCGACCATGCGTTCGTAGAGCTTCTGGCGGTTCTCGGGCAGATCCATGTCTATAAAGTCAACCACGATAATCCCCCCCAGGTCACGCAGTCTCAACTGGCGTGCGATTTCGTCGGCGGCGCCGAGATTGACATCGAGGGCGTTTGCCTCCTGTCCGTCAGGCGATTTTGAGCGGTTTCCGCTGTTTACGTCTATGACGTGGAGGGCCTCGGTTTGTTCTATGACGAGGTAAGCGCCGTGTTTATAGGTTACGCTCTTGCCGAACGAGGTCTTGATTTGTTTGGTGACCGAGAAGTTGTCGAAGATGGGCACAATGCCCTTGTAATGTTTGACTATGTCGACGCTCTCAGGGGCTATGAGCGACACATAGTCCCGTATCTCCTGATAGATACGTTCATCGTTGATGTATACGCTCTCGTAGGTAGGGTTGAGTAGGTCACGCAACATGGCCACTGCCCTACTTGACTCTTCGAACGCGAGGATGGGCAGTTTCTGTTGGTGTGCTCTGGCTATGCGGACCATCTCCACCACTTTTTCCCAGCGCTTGATGAGAATGCCGAGGTCGTTGTCGAGTTCGGCCACACGCTTTCCCTCGGCCACTGTGCGTATGATGACTCCGAATCCTTTGGGCTTGATGCTGCGTATGAGCTGCTTCAGGCGTGCTCTCTCGGCCGACGATTTTATCTTGGTCGACACAGAGATTTTGTCGCTGAAGGGAATGAGCACGAGGAAGCGTCCTGCGAGGCTCAGCTCCGTGGTCAGTCGCGGGCCTTTGGTATTAATGGGTTCCTTGACTATCTGCACGAGGAGTTCCTGGCCTACTTTGAGTGTATTCTGTATACTTCCTTCCTTGTCGAAGTCTGGTTCTTTGAGCACTTTCTCCAGGGGGACGGTTCTATCGCCGTGACCGAGAAGCTGCAAATATTTCTCCAGCGCGTGGTAGCGCGTCCCGAGGTCGAGGTAGTGTAAGAAGGCATCGCGTTCATGTCCCACATTGACAAAGCAAGCATTGAGGCCGGGCATAATCTTGTGCACCTTGGCCAGGTAGATGTTTCCCACGGAGAAATGCTCTTGGCGCACTTCTCTCTGAAACTCTACGAGCCGTTTGTCTTCCAGCAGAGCGATGGAGACTTCCGACCGGGCAGCATCTACTATCAGTTCGCTTGTCATAAGCTGTATCAATCAGGGGTATATGGGTACATGAGGTGGGGCGCGTGACGCAGGGCGCCGAGGTGTACAAATACGACGGGTAAACGAGTTGGCATGGCATCCCTGCGAAGGGGAAGCAGACTGCGACGGACCCCGTTTACTCGTCGTACAAGCCCTATGCAACGTAGTCTGTAGAGCGTTGCGGGCCAAGCTGAATCATCGAAGAGACTACTTGCTCTTATGACGGTTCTTGCGAAGTCTTTTTTTACGCTTGTGCGTAGACATCTTATGTCTTTTTTTCTTCTTTCCGTTAGGCATAGCTACACGATTTTATGGATTAAATATAGGTGGATTTCGCGGGGGGTATTATTTCCGGTAGAGGGTGAGGAAACAAATTACTTGCTGATAGACTGAGCGAACGTCTTGGCCGGTTTGAAGGCGGGGATGTTATGCTCGGGGATGATGATGGTGGTATTCTTAGAGATGTTGCGGGCTGTCTTGGTGGCGCGCTTTTTAAGGATGAAGCTACCGAAGCCACGAAGGTATACATTCTCTTCACGACCGAGGGAATCCTTTACGCAGTCCATAAATGACTCGACGGTTGCCAAAACGACACTTTTCTCGATGCCGGTTCTTGAAGAGATTTCTTTTACTATATCAGCTTTAGTCATGATGTAATAAGGTATGTATGATGTGATTATAATCTGTAGCAGCCGGGCCGTCCTTATCCGCCATTCTCTGTCGGGGTTGCGGAATGGGGCAGACAGCCTTCGTCATGCGATGCTTCCGTACGACCGTCCCGAAGGCGCCGTTACGCGGAAAGCGGCTGCAAAGTTATAATTTTCAGTTTATTCTGAGAAACATCCCGCAGATTAGTTTTCACAAAAACCCGAAGAATGCTCCTTTTTTGGGGCGCTTGGGCAGGTTCTCCGGGTGTGAGGACCTACCCAAGGCATGTATTTCTCTGTCAGGCCACCGGTATTTTGGCCACCCTGCGCTCATGTCTGCCACCTTCGAAGTCGGTGGTCAGGAAGGCGTCCATGATGGCGGCGGCTTCTTCGTGGCTGATGAAACGGCCCGGCATGACGAGCACATTGGCGTCATTGTGTTGTCGGGAGAGGGTGGCTATTTCGGGTTGCCACACGAGGGCTGCCCTCACTTGGCTGTGCTTGTTGAGGGTCATGCTGATGCCTTCGCCGCTGCCGCAGATGGCTATGCCGCGTGCCACTTCGCCTTGCTCGATGCCTGTGGCCAGGGCGTGGCCATAGTCGGGATAGTCGCAGCTGTCTTCCGAGTAGGTGCCGTAGTCTTTGAAGGGGAGGTTGTGAGCTGTGAGATACGCTTTCACATACTCTTTGAGTGGGTAGCCGGCGTGGTCGCTGGCAAGTCCGATGATGTCCATCGCGTTTGCTGTCTGTTAGGGGAGGATGTATGGCTTCGTGGGGGCTTCTTCGGCTGTCTCTGCGTGTGGGGGAAGCCGGGGGCTTCCCCGGAGTCGTTTATTCGGCCAAGTAAGCCTTCACTTCATTATATATATTGGAGGCTGTGTAGCCCAGTTTCTCGTCGAGCACCTTGTAAGGGGCGCTGAAGCCGAAGCTGTCGAGGCCGTGGACGCGTCCCTTGTTACCTACGAGGCCTTCGAAGAGCACGGGCAGGCCTGCGGTGAGGGCGAAGATCTTGGCGTCGGTGGGTATGAGGCTTTCACGATATTCCTTGCTCTGTTGGCGGAAGAGGCCCTCGCTGGGGCAGCTCACCACGCGGGCCTTGATGCCGTCTTTGGCTAAGAGTGCCGCGGTGTCGGCCAGGGTGCTCACCTCTGAGCCGGAGGCTAAGAGAATGACGTCGGGGTTGGCTTCGTGCACCACTTCATAGGCGCCCTTCTCCACCCCGGCGCGGTAGTCGGTGTCCTGGGGCAGGTCGTTGATGTTCTGGCGGCTAAAGATGAGGGCAGTAGGCGTATCCTGGTTTTCCATGGCCATGCGCCAGCAGTGGGTGGTGGCGTGTACGTCGCAGGGGCGGAACACACGCACGCTGTCGCGTCCGGAGTGGTTTTTGAGCTTCTCCATGAGGCGTATCTGGGCTTCCTGCTCCACGGGCTCGTGGGTGGGGCCGTCTTCACCCACTCGGAAAGCGTCGTGGGTCCATACAAACTTCACGGGTATCTCCATGAGGGCAGCCATACGTATGGCCGGCTTCATGTAGTCGGAGAATACGAAGAAGGTGCCCATGGCGGTGATGATGCCGCCGTGGAGCATCATGCCTATACATACGCAGGCCATGGTGAGCTCCGACACACCGGCCTGGAGGAAGCCTCCGGCAAAGTTGTCGCGCGTGATTTCGGTGGTATGGCGCAAGAAACCGTCTGTCTTGTCGGAGTTGCAGAGGTCGGCGGAGCTGACAATCATGTTGGGCACGTAGCGAGCCAGGAGGGCAAGACATTCGGCCGACCCGTTGCGGGTTGGCGAGTTGGGCTTCTGCTTCACTTCGTCCCATGGAATGTGGGGCAGGCGATTGTTCATCCAGTCGTCGAGCCGGGCGGCCATTTCAGGGTTGGCGGCAGCCCACTCTGCCTCTTCGGCATGGCGTTCGGCGGCCATGCGGCGCAGTTCCTCGAGACGCTCGTCGTACATCTGCTGCACCTCGGGGCGCACCACGAAGGGGGCGTCAGGATCAGCGCCAAGGTTCTTGATGGTATTGCGGTAGGCGTCGCCGCCAAGGGGAGCGCCATGGGTCTTGCAGTTGCGCTCGTAGCTTGTGCCCTCTGCGGTGAGGCAGCCTTTGCCCATCACGCAGTGGCCAAGGATCAAGGTGGGCCTGTTCTCTTCGGCCACGGCGGCTTTGAGGGCGGCGCGTATCTGCTCCACGTCGTTACCGTCTATCTCTATGACGTTCCAGTTCCAGGCGCGGTATTTCATGCCCGTATCTTCAGAGATGACGGCCCGGGTCTCGGTAGAGAGCTGGATATCGTTGGCGTCGAAGAACATGATCAGGTTGTTGAGCCCCAGGTGTCCCGCCATGCGGCCGGCGCCCTGCGAGATCTCCTCCTGCACACCTCCGTCTGAAATATAGGCAAAGATTTTTTCTTTCGCGAAGCCCGGGTTACCGGTCCTGGCATAGAGGGCCTTGGCGGCGATGGCTGCGCCCACGGCGTAGGTATGGCCCTGACCGAGCGGACCGCTGGTATTCTCTATGCCGCGGGCCACACAACGCTCCGGGTGACCCGGCGTGCACGACCCCCATTGGCGGAAAGTCTGTAGGTCTTCAAGGCTATACCTGCCCACCAATGCCAGCTGGGCATAGAGCATGGGCGACATGTGGCCGGGGTCTAAGAAGAAACGGTCGCGGCAGGGCCAGAAAGGCTGGTCGGGATCGAAGCGGAGGAACTCGCTGTAGAGCACATTGATGAAGTCTGCCCCACCCATCGCTCCGCCGGGATGCCCCGAATGGGCCTTTTCTACCATACTCGCAGCCAACACGCGAATGTTGTCGGCCGCACTGTTCATTAACTCGCCGGAATGTACCATAGCCATAAAGCCGTACTTAATATTTAAAAGGTATTCAACAAAGCAGCCGGTCGCTGACACGTACACACAGCACCCTCCATGGGGGTGTGAGCGCTTTACGCCCAGCCTTTTGCGTGCAAAATTAGTAAAATCAGCATGGGCGGCAAAGCATTTATGTAAAGACTTTTTTTCGACTTTACCCTATCTTCAACCGCAGCCCCACGAAAACGGGCTGGCCGCCTGCGGCTGACCGAACACGAGGAGACGCGGCGCATACAGCGAGAGACCGGAGCCGGGGTGAAACAGCCTGCCTGCCCCGACGAGCCTACGGGTAGGAATCTCATGGTCCGACGCCGGAAGCGAAGGTAGCTAAATCAGCCTCACGGGAATGCTTCCCGTAAAAACTGGAAGCATTCCCGTTTTTCTTAGATGCGGCCCCGTGGTGAGAGAGCTCTGTCGCTTCCCAACATGTGGCAGTGAAGAAGACAGTGTAAGATGTGCAGCCGGCGGAGAGGCATATACAGAGATGGTTTCCCGTTTTTGCCCACACACCTTACACTGATTTCACAACCACCTGCTGCCCAGCGTGTTATATATGGCAGATAGAGAAGCTTCACCTTACACAAATGGAACATCCATCTGCCATCCGACAGTCGGCGACCACCTTGCGGGCTGCCATTCATGACCATGCACACCGCAGACCGGGCACAGACACAGGACGTGTAGGAAGAATGCTACATCCGTGCAAGGTGAAGACCACAAACGCTACATACATAACACCCTGAAATACAGATGGATAAGAAAGAAGTGCAAGATAACGTCCACTTTTTGGCAGATAGGTATATGCACACGCGCGAGCGAGACGACAGAGAAGAGAGCAGCTTAGGCAAACCCCAAGGCAGACCCAGAGCGGCATTCGCCCCACACATCCTTTCCACTTACGGGGCAATGATGTAACTTTGTGCGACAAACAAATCCCCTTTCCACCATGCACAGCCTCCTATCCCGTCTGACCATCGGTCTGTTAGCCTCCGCCTTCGCCCTGTCGCTCGATGGCCAAACCGCCACGGCGACCCCACCGTCCTACCACCCCACCCCGGCCAACCTGCAGGCCCGGCGCGAGTTTGCCGACAGCAAATTCGGCATCTTCTTACACTGGGGCATCTACAGCCTCTTCGCCCAGGGTGAGTGGTACATGACCAACAGCCACCTTGACCGCGACGAATACGCCAAAGCCGCCGATGCCTTCTATCCCCACCGCTTCGACGCCGCGGCATGGGTGAGCGCCTTCAAGGCAGCCGGCGCACGCTACATCTGCTTCACCTCACGCCATCACGACGGCTTCTCAATGTGGGACACCAAGGCATCCGACTTCAACATCATGCACACCCCCTACGGCCGCGACATTGTCAGACAGCTGGCCGACGAATGCCACCGGCAAGGCCTGCGCCTCCACCTCTACTACTCACACATAGACTGGACACGCGACGACTACCCGGCAGGACGCACAGGACGCTACACGGGGAAAGACCCCCGAAAGGCCGACTTCGACAGCTATTACCAATTCATGAACCGCCAACTCACCGAGCTGCTCACAGACTACGGCGAGATAGGAACCATATGGTTTGACGGCTGGTGGGACCACGACAGCGACGCCACCCCCTTCGACTGGAGACTACCGGCCCAGTATCGCCTCATACACTCCCTTCAGCCCGCCTGCCTGGTGGGCAACAACCACCACCGCACCCCCATCGAAGGAGAAGACATACAGCTCTTTGAACGCGACGTGCCAGGCGAGAACAAGGCCGGGCTGTCGGGCCAGGAAGTGAGCCGACTGCCCCTCGAGACCTGCCAGACCATGAACGGAATGTGGGGTTACAAAGTGGCAGACCAGAACTATAAGCCGGCAGCCGACCTCATACGCCTCCTCGTGCGCACCGCCGCCAAAGGGGCCAACCTCCTGCTCAACATAGGGCCGCAGCCCAACGGCGAACTACCCGCCACTGCCCTCGAGCGGCTCAAGGAGATGGGCGAATGGCTCGGGAGATACGGAGAGTCCGTCTACGCCACCACCGCAGGCCCTATCGCCATGGGCGACAGCATCGTCAGCACACGCAAAGGCAATATCACCTACCTGCACCTGCTCACCCCCAACCGCCCCGACCGGCTCACGCTCCCCCTCAAGGGACGGGTCAAGCGTGTCGACACACTGCCGGATGGCGGCAAACTACCCTTCAGACAACGGAAAGACAGCCTCACCATAGACCTGCCCGCCCCGACCACCGATGCCACAGAGGGACAGACACCTGCAAGCTGCCCGGACCTGGTCATCGCCATCCATCAATAACCACACCATACACCCCACAAAGAGGCCCGACATCTCCCTCGTCACACCAACCTCGGAAGAGGACAGTGCGAGAGACCCGGAAGATGATAAAAAGTGTAGAATGCCGATTTTCAGGAAAAAAGTGGTAACTTTGCACTCGCAATATTGTATGCCTTAGGCAACCAGCCACCTTCAGCCGCTCCCGCCCACAGGCCAACCCACATCACACACAAGTTAAAATGGAGTGTAAGAAAATCTTATTCATCACACAAGAGATGGTGCCGTACGTGGCCGAAACCACCATGAGCCAACACGGCCGCATCCTGCCCGCCGCCTTCCAGGAAAGCGGCAAGGAAATCAGGACCTTCATGCCAAGATGGGGAATGATTAACGAACGCCGCAACCAGCTGCATGAAGTGATACGTCTCTCGGGGATGAATATCATCATTGACGACACAGACCACCCGCTCATCATCAAAGTGGCCTCGATACAGGCCGCCCGAATGCAGGTATACTTCATCGACAACGACGACTACTTCCACAAACGCCTCATGATGTGTGATGACCAAGGACAACCCTACGCCGACAACATAGAAAGGGCCGTGTTCTACGCCCGCGGCGTGCTGGAGACAGTCAAGAAGCTGCGCTGGACACCCGACGTCATCTTCTGCCAGGGATGGATGGCCGCCATCGCTCCGCTCTACATCAAGACAGCCTACAAAGACGAGCCTACCTTCGCCTCCACCAAGGTGGTCAGCTCCTTCTACAAAGACCTTCCCGAAGTGAACGATGCAGCCAAAGTCCTCGAGCTCATCACCTTCCGCTCAGCCGACAGCAACGCCATCGCCGACCGACAGATAGACCTTCACACCCCCGACGCGCTCGGACGCATAGCCTTGGCCTTCAGCGACGCCGTGATTGAAGGCGAGCCGGAAGCACAGCCCCGGCTGCTCGCCCAGGCTGAAGCCGAAGGAAAACCGGTGCTCAGATACTCCGAAGAAGGAGAACTCACCGACAGATACACCGCCTTTATTAAACTCATATAACGCGCATCCCACCAAGGGGATGCACACTCACCGACACACCACCGACACAACGCCACGAATGAGACTTCTCACCCCATACATCCTCCCGGCCTTACTGGGCATACTGCTTACCGCGTGTGACGACAACACCGCCATGATAGGCATGGACATCATGCCTGGAAAGGACAAGACGGACGTCATCTCCCAGACCTTCCCCGTGCAGACAAGCACCGTGGAGACGGGAGCCATGCTGGCCAACACCAGCACCTGCTACTTGGGCAGCGTCATTGACCCGGAGCTCGGCATACGCACCACCAGCGACTTCCTGGCACAGTTCCACGTGCCATACTACTTCAGCCTGCCCGAAACCATCGTAAGGGACGACAACAACAGGCCCGTGGCTGACTCCTGCGACATACGCGTCTACTTCGACAGCTACTACGGCGACTCACTCGCCACCCTCAAAATCAGAGTGAGAGAGCTGGACAAAAACAACGTGATGGAGGAAGACGTGAAATACTACACCGACATCAATCCCCACATCTACGTCAGCCCCAACCCCGAGGTGGACAAGTCTCTGACCTACGCCGTGAAAGACCTCTCCCGACCCGACGACGAGACCAGCGGCATCACCTACTACCGACAAGTGGCCGTGAAGCTACCGAAAGAGTATGCCGACAAGATGGTGCAGCACTTCTTCGACCACAAGGAACATTTCGCCAACAGCTACGAGTTCATCCACAACGTGTGTCCGGGCTTCTACTTTGAACTCACCGGCGGCACAGGCTCCATGCTGACCACGAAAATGATGGCCATGAACCTGTACTTCCGCTATCACACCACCACCGACGAAGGCAACGACACCATCGTCGACGGTATGCAGCGTATGGGAGCCACCGAAGAAGTCATCCAGAACACCAGCATCACCAACGAGATACCGACCGGCTTAGACATCGCCACCACACCCTACACGCTGGCCAAAACCCCGGCGGCCTACTGCACGGAAGTAAGTCTGCCCGTGCTCGACATCATCAAAGACGAACACTACAACGACAGTGTGCTCCAGGCCAAGCTCTCACTCAGACGTTATCCCAAAGACGAAGAGCTGACATACCCCATGCCCCAGGCCTCAAACCTGCTGCTCATCAGAAAAGACAGCCTCCTGCAAAGCACAGACGCCACCACACCCCTCTGGAGAGACTTCTTTGAGAAAAACAAGTTGCCCGACAGCCGCAACGCCTACCTCGTGACCTACAGCAGCACCGCAAGCGTCTACCAGTTCGCCAACATAGCCGCTCTCATCACCCAACTTAAAAATGAACTCAACAAAGCCTCCGGCGTGACACCTGAGGACGACGCCGCCGAACGCCTCCGCAAATACGACGAGTGGATCAGCCAGCCCGGCCACGAGGACTGGAACAAGGTGCTCCTCATGCCGGTCAACGCAGAGTATACCTCCTCCTCATCCATATACGGACAAACCACCAGCACCCTGCGCAGCGTGCGCCCCGAACTGGGGTTGACCTCCACGAAACTGGAAGGGGGCGCCGGACAGCCGCTCACCCTCGAAGTGCTCTACGGGAGAAGCAACAAATAAGAGGTTGCCGTCCCCCCCCACCGAGGCTTCCAACATTCACTTTGGGCTATGCGAAGCTACTCACAAACGGCTTCACATAGCCCAAAATAGTTGAAAACACAAGCTGCTGCGGCTGCCGGACCATTCTATACCTTCACGCAAATCGAAGCCGCCACACCAGCCTTTCACCCAACCCCATACCCAGACATATTATGAATGTACTCATCTTCGCCGCCGGTCTTGGCACCCGCCTGCGGCCACTGACAGACCACACCCCTAAGGCGCTGGTAGAGGTAGGCGGGCAGCCCCTGCTCTATCACACACTCAGTAAGGTCATCAGCCAGGGCGCCAAAGAGGTGGTGGTAAATGTCCACCACCACGGGCAACAGATTATCGACTACATCAATAGCAAAGAATGGCCGATACCCATCCACATCTCCGACGAACGGACACAGCTGTTAGACACCGGCGGCGGACTCAAACAGGCCGCACCCCTCTTTACCGACCAAGCAGCCCCCATCCTCATCCACAATGTGGACATACTCTCTGACGCCGACCTCGCAGCCCTCTATCGGCAAGCCGCGACGGGAGAAGCAGATGCCGTGCTCTTAGTATCAGCACGAAAGACACAGCGCTACCTGCTCTTCGACGCCGACGGCACCCTCAAAGCATGGACCAATATCGCGACAGGCGAGGTGCGCACCCCCTACGAAGCACTATGCACCTCATGCCTTCGCCCCTTGGCCTTCGCGGGCATACACGTAGTCACCCCCACCCTGCTCCACTATATGGAACAATGGCCGACCAAGTTCCCCATCATGGATTTCTATCTCACCCACTGCCGCGACGCACGCATCCAAGGCGTGAAGCAAGACGAGCTCCACCTCCTTGACGTGGGGAAAATAGACTCCCTCACCCAGGCAGAAGCCTTTGTAGCCGAGAATAATACCCCTACAAAATAAAAAGAATGCTAATTATTTGGGCAAGTTAGCTGTTCTTTGCATATTTGCAAATCAATAGGACGACTCTGAGACAAACCGTCGGAGGCCTTCGGAAGAAGAGTTGGCAAACGCCGCCCCTCTCTCCGCAAGACACACCACAGCGCCGGCTTGTCATTGCACTGCACGCCCACTTTGGGCAGTTACTCTATCACACGAAAAACACACATAAAAATTTATCATCTACATTCTATGAAACGAAGCAAACTCTTTGTAACCCTGCTCGCTGCCGGAATGCTATCGCTCTCAACAGCCATGGCCCAGACACAGGTCATCAAGTTGACTACGGCAAAGGAGGCAGGACAGGCTGTGACCTTCAGCGTGAACAACGTGAAAGGAGGCGTCACCGTCGATTGGGGAGATGGCCAAACTGTAAGCTACCCCGCAGCCACAGGAACGTCACTGCTTGAGTTGACCGGCACGGTCAAAGGCTCTACCATTACCCTCACTGCCGACAAACGCCTCAACACCCTAATCTGCCCCGGGCAAGCTCTCACCTCAATACTGCTCGAAGAGGCACCCAACATGGTGTCGCTCTATTGCCAGAACAATCGGCTGACCCAGCTTGACCTCACCCCTTGTGCCAAGCTGACCGACCTCAACTGCTCCAACAACCAAATCAGCAGACTGCTCCTCACAGAGAAGACCCACCCCGTCATCCAGAATGTCTCCATGGCCAACAACGGCATGACCAGCAACCAGAGTCTGACACAGAACTCTCCCTTCACCATCCGCCATGCCAACTTACAGCACCTCGACATCTCCGGCAATGCATTCACAGGTGTCTCCTTCTCCATGAACAGGAACTTAGACGTGCTCGAGTGCGCCAATTGCGGGCTGACCAGCAGCCTGCAAGTCCAGACCAACACCGAGCTCTCCGCCCTCAACTGCAGCAACAACGACTACACCACCATCAAGGCATCGACTGCCGGGCTTCCTAAGCTGCGTCAGATTATCGCAGACAACAACAAGCTCACCAGCCTTGACCTTTCGGCCAGTGCAGAGCTGACCCACGTCTATGTAACCAACAACGAACTGACAAACATCAGCTTTGCCGAGGGACTTATCCCCTACGCCTACGCCTGCGACAACAACAACCTGAACTTCTCCTCCCTCCCCGGCAGAACTACCTTCTCGAAGATTAAGTACTTCTCTTATGCCGGTCAGAAAGGCATACTCGACATCACGAGCAAGCTGCAGAAGCAAGAAGACTGGTCTTACATCACCCCCTGCCCCTCCTGGGACGATAAGCTGAACGCGCAATACATCCTTGACCTCTCTGAATACGCCAAGGACCCCGACGGAAGCACCATCACCCTCACCCCCTATGGTCGCAATGACGTCGCTGAGGACTTTGTCAAGATGACCAAGCAGACTGCCACCAAGAAAGAAAACGACTACTATGTGGGCACAGGTACTAACGCCGGTAAGTTCAGCTTCCACAATCCCTTCAAGGAGGCTTATATCCAGTTGACCCATTCCAAGTACCCCGACCTGGTTATCAAAACCACCCTTTTCTCCACCGTAGACCCTTCAACAGGTATCAATGACATCACGCTCAACAATGCCGGCATCCTTGTAAAACCCGGAAAGGGTGAATTACATATTCAGTGCGATAAAGGTCAAATGGTGCGCATCTACAATGCAGCTGGTCAAGAAGTCATGCATCGCCACATTAATGGCAGCGAAACCATCAAGCTTCCCTCCGGAGTCTATATCGTAGGCAAACAGAAAGTTGCCATTTGATGTTCAACCCTTCCACACCTATAAGATAATCACATGAAACAGATAAAGACATTAGCCCTTTGGGCTTCGCTTGTAGTGGGAAGCATGTTCACCTCGCCCGCCACAGCGCAAAACAAGCTCACAGAAGGGGCATTCCCCGTCATCGTTGCGCCCCACGCACAGACGGTCAGCTATCTCGAGCGCACACTCTGCTATGAGATTACTGCCAACGTACCCTTCACAGCCACCACTAACGCCGACTGGATTAGCATCCGCCAAGATGCTGATGGTACAGTCTATGTACACGTTGCCACAAACCCCACAAACGGCCGCCGCATCGGCTATGTGTTCTTCTCAAACACGGAAGAAGGTTTAGGCGAAACCCTCACCATCACCCAGAGTGGTAACGAGAGCTTCAACGAACTGCCCGAGGACGAATTCGTCACGCCCACAGGTGGTTATGCCAATACTGCGCAAAGCACAACCCCCTTTGCCAGGAGCTACGACGGCAACACCTCTACCCACTGGCACAGCGCATGGAACCCCGACTTCGGCCTCTCCGAGAGCAATCCCGCCGTGCTCGTATACAACTTTAACAACGCTCCCCGCATTGACTATGTGAACTACATCACCCGCCAAGACGTCACGCCCAACGGCTACTTCGGCCGCGTCAAGATCTATGCCCAGTGCGGCGATGAAGAAGATTACACCCTCATGGGTGAAGTTGACTGGAAGCAGACCATTGGCGAGAAGCGTTTCGACTTCCCCACCATACTCCACGATGTCAAGTCCATTAAGTTTGAAGTGCTCTCCGGCTCCAACAACTATGCCAGCTGCGCTGAGATGCAGTTTGGCATTGACAACCGCAGCTCCCTCTTCAGCATCTTCAAGGACGACATCTACTCCGAGCTGAGGGACGGCGTCACACAAGACGACATCAACGCCATTGACAACGACTTCGTGGCTCCACTCGCACAGGCGCTCTTCGACGGCACCTACCAGAAGGACTACCGCGTGGCTGACTACATCTGCCGCATCTCTCCGCAGGCATTCTCCGACGCCATGAACGCTCCCGGTAAACTCTACGACCAGAACGCCGGCGTCACCGGTATCAGCATCGGCAAGGGCAAGCATGCCATCGCTGTGTCCGGCTTAGGCGAAGGGGAAAGCGTGCCCCTCCACGTCATCGCGTGGTTTGAAGGAAACATTGGCGGTAACTTCGACGGAGGTAACCCCATCGAGAAATCTTACACCCTGCACAACGGCCTCAACACCATTGAGTGGACCTCCAACTACGACGGTCTCGCCTATATCTGCTACTACGACGACGTGAACTGGGCCATCAAGCCCGCCCTCAAAGTTCACTTCATCAACGCACAGGTGAACGGCTATCTCAGCCTTGACAAGACCAACGAAGAGATGCACCAGATGTGTGCCGACGCTCCCAACGTCTGCATGGACGTGGTCGGCACCAACGTTCACTCCATCTGGACCAGCCGCGGCGTCAAGGACTACTTCCCCGAACAGCGCTCCAAAGGCCTTTACGGTAACTGCGTCGCCACCGACGGCACCTCCCTCGGCTATCGCCAGTTCATCCACGTTCTCGACTCTCTCGCCATCTGGGAACACGAGATTATCGGTCTCCACAAGTATAACCGCACCCCCAACAACTTCACCTGTGCTTACGTCAACTTCACCTACTACATGTTCCAGGGCGGACGAGGCGTGAGCTTCCACGTAGACCAGGAGCCCCGCGTGCTCAGCTGCAAGACGCTTGTATATAACGACGAAGATGCCATCTGGGGTCTCTCTCACGAGTGGGGACACCAGCACCAGATGCTGCCCTACTTCTGCTGGTCCGGCCTCGGAGAGGTCAGCAACAACATGAAGTCCTACTTCAACATCATGCGCATGGGCTATACCAACAACCGCATGACGGGCACTTGGGACGGCACCGCCGGCGAAAACAGCCAGTATGCCAACGCGCGCAGAATATTCGTCAACCACGACTACTCCACCGTCTATGCCAGCGAAGTGAAGAACGCGCCGCCCTCACTCAACAGTACCAAGCGCCACCTCGCCTACACCTACGCTAACGAGCTGCAAAGCCCGGCTCTCCGCGACTTCGCCCTCACCATGAAGGACAGCGTCATCACCCAGTACGCAGTCGATCCCACCAAGGCTGTCTCCATCCACGAAGTAGGTGTCGGCGAAACCCTCTGCCCCTACCTTTTCGTCTATGACTACTTCATCCAGAATGGTGTGCCCGACATCGCACAAGACTGGTACGAAAGCCTCCGTCAGAACGACGAGCCCAATGGCTCGCAAGTTGAGAAGCAAGGCGCTGTCGACAAGTACGAGCTCCTCGCCTCTGCCATGAACGGCAACAAGAACAACAAGTACGACGAGTTCGTAGAGAAGTATCCCACCAGCTGCTGGAACGCGAAGGGCTACCTCATCAAGGGGAATCACTGGTATCAGAACTCTGCCCCCTTCATGATGAACTGGGTGCGCAAGGTTTCCCGCATCACGAAGTATAACCTCCTTCCCTACTTCGAACGCTGGGGCTTCTTCCGCCAGGTGGCCATGCGCATCGGCGACTACGGCAACAAGTGGATGATCATCACCCCCGACATGTACAACGAATTCAAGGCCGACATGGACGCCCTCGTTGAGAGTGGAGAAATCCAAGCCATGCCCGACGGAATGGTGGAAGCCATCTCCAACGTGCAAGCTGTGCTCCAGCCCAAGCCTCAGTTTGAGAACTAACAGGTAAACCTGTCTATCCTTACAGCGGCATGACCCCAAGCAGGTCATGCCGCTTCTTCGTACCAAGGGGATATCTCCTTGTGGGCATAAACCATACACCGACAGGGCGGATGGCAACATGGCAGAACCACTCCACAGCCTATACGGAGTGTATAACTGATTTCTACCTACACATCCTACACTGCCGAGATACCCACCTATATATCAGCCAATTAAATATGGCAGATTGATTACAGCACCTGCCATTTATCTGCCATCCATCTGCCATCCATCTGCCCTCTCTTCATGGAGGCTTTGAGGGGAAATCTTCCTATTTCTTACAAAACGTTTCATCGTATGGGCTGAGACGATGCAAGGTTCAACTCCGGGACATGCGGTATGACATGGCACGGAGAAAATGATTGACTTGCCCATTCAAGGCTCAGCGGGGAGGGGGACGACTTTTTGGGGAAGGCTCACGCCCCTCCATGCGTTAGATGCCGGCAGCATAGGGTACACGGGCAGACCATCTTCACAAGGGTGCGCGGTGGTGGACAAGCATCCACCGCATGCCTGCGCCGTTTGTCTGCAGTATAGGACATACGTGCAGACCTCATCTACTGGCGGAACGCCGGTCTGCGGTCCGCTGAAAATGCTACATAGATGGCAGGTGCGGCGTACAAATGCTACATACTTAACCTGCTGTACATCAGCGTAGTGTAAGATTAGTGTAAGATGTGTAGGCAAAATCTTGAAACTACTTTCGTATAGGTATGTGTATCTTACACTGACCTTACACACCTCCCTCGCAAGCTGCTTCTCCCCCCTTCTAACCATGCGCTGAGCCCCACAACCCTTCCACTTATGCTCCATGAGGGGAGCGGCATCGCGCCAAGGCATCTCGGAAGAACGGGAAGCATTCCAGTTTTAACGGGAAGCATTCCAGTAAGCCTCTCTTCCGGGCAGCAAAAATCTCGTAACGACAGAAGCCCCCACACCGCGGCTGACGGTGGAGGGGCTTAGGCAGTCTGTGTGGAGGGGGTTAGAGCTTAATCTTGACACCGGCATTGAAACGAACGCCGTAATGCTCGCTCTGCATGGTGCGTGAGCTGACGCCTTGATAATAACGGAGGGGCTGGTTCAGCAGGTTGACGGCCTCGGCATAGACCGTAGTCTTGAAGCTGCGACCGAAGGTGTAGCTGACATTGAGGTCTAAGTAGTTGACCTTATCATAGTAACGATCGTAGAAGGCCGAGGCTCCCATCTCGTCTATGAAGGCCGAAGCAAAGTTGTAGCTCAGGCGGGCATTGAGTCCCCACTTCTCGAAGAAGAGCGAGGCATTGGCCGTGTGCTCCGGGGAGCCGGGCATGCGCAGGTTTTTCTCATTCTCGCGGCCCTCGACATTGAAGTTCCTCACCCGTGAGTAGGTATAGGTGTAATTGGCATACAGCCAGAGGCACTTCAAGGCCGGTGCTATGAAGCCGAAGTCACGTTGGAGGGCCAGCTCCACGCCGAGAAGGTCGGCATTTCCCGAGTTTCGCGGCTGACAGAACTTGGTGTAGACATTGCCATTCCAGGTGTAGTTGCGCAGGGTCTGGTCGACGATAATATCATTGACCCTCTTGTAGAAGATGTCGCCGCTCACGAGACCTATACTCTTGAAGTAATACTCGGCGTTAAGGTCGAGGTTGTAGCTGATGGTGGGTTTGAGGGCAGGGTTGCCGAGGGTGATTTCGTTGTCGTTGCGGTCGATGCTGATGTTGGGGGCAAGGGCCGAGTACTTGGGTCGGGCGATGGTATTGGTGAAGGCTGCCCTGACTTTGAGATCATTGACGGGCTCCCACTTGACCAGCAGCGAAGGCAACACATTGAGGTAGTGGTCGCTTTGGTATCCTGTGCGGGTAGTTTTGTCGGCATCGGCATCATACTGGCTGCCACGATAGCGCACATGCGTGTTCTCGAGACGCAGACCGAGCATGGCCTCGAGGTTCTTGCCTAACTGCTGGTCAAGACGCAGATAGCCGGCGGTGACTGTCTCAGCGGCCTTGTAGTTGGTGGCAAGTTCCTCAGCCACCTGCTCTTTCTCAAAGAGCGTAGGGTCATTGAGGTCAAGGCTGCCCACATATTCCTTGCTCACGAAGCTACCCACACGGTAGTCGTTGTCTGGCATATAGTTTGACCTTGTCTGATTGGTGGAGGCAGCAATGGAGGCTGCGTTGAAGGCATCCTCATCTAAGGGAGTATACTCATAGAAGTCGATTTCCTTCTCCTTCGTCTTGCGCACTATCTTGGCACCGAAGGAGAGTTTGTTAGCATAATTGCCATGGGCAAGAGGCAGTTTGAAGTCAATCTTCGCCTTGAGGTCACGCTCCATAATATCTTCCTGCTGCTCAGTCAGTTCCTTCAGCGAGAAACTATCGTCGAGAGTCATGGTCGCCCCCTCCTGCGGGGTGGCTAACGGCCACTTCTCGTCGCTGAGGTCAAGGTCGAACTTCTGCTTCTTCAGCTGGTAGTCAATGTATCGCTCGTTGGGACGCTCTTCTGAGGCCTGTGCATAGTTGAGGCTCCAGTCCATGCTGAGTGCACCTAAGAGATGCTCACCGCCCAGGGTATAGTCCATCGTGCGTTGCCGCTCGAGGCGCGCATTGCGATTGTCGGGTGTGCCGGCCTTGGTCTGAATGCGTACGGTAGCCTTCTGGTTCTCCACGCAGGCATCGTCCTCCATGTTGAAGTCCTTGAGAGTGACGCGATAACGGTTTTCCCAGTCGTTGCGGTTATTAAAGATGCCCTTGAAACTGAGGGTGTGGTCCTTGTTAATCTTATAGTCAAGGGCGGCAGAGTAGCTCTGACGCTCGCGAGTGACGAAGTACTGACGGAGCTGATAGTCCGTAATGGTGACCTTACCCGTATTGACGTCTTTGTCCCAGACAAACTCCACGTCGTCGCTCCCGGAGGGTGTCTTCTGATACGACGCTGCGAGCATGATGCCCAGCTTGTCGTGGAAGAAGCGCTGACCGTAAGTGAAACCCAGGTTGAGATTAAGCTTTTCGCTCACGCGGTTCCATCCAGTGCCTGCTGTGGCAGTGAGGAAGCGCTTATAGGGAGAGTTTTTAGTGACAAGGTTGATGCTGCCGCCTATGGCGTCGGCGTCCATATCGGGAGTGACCACCTTGTTGACTTCTACCATCTGTATCATGTCGGCAGGTATCAGGTCGAGCTGCACATTGCGTGTATCGCCCTCGGCCGAGGGCACTCTGTTACCATTGATGGTCACACTGCTGAGGTCGGCCGAGGTGCCTCTCACTTGTCCGAAGCGGGCCTCCCCCTGGTCGTACTGCACATTGATACCCGGAATGCGCTTCAAGGCATCGCCAATGTTGGAGTCAGGAAACTTGCCCACCTGGTCAGCACTCACCACGTTGGTCAAGTTGAGGTTGTTCTTCTGCGTGTTGACTGCCCGGGCCTGTCCGCTGAAGCTGCCTTTTACCTCAGCCTCGCCGAGAGTGGCTGCCTCGCGTAACTCGAAACGCACCTCGGCCGTTTGTCCCGCCTTGACCACTGCCGTAGTCTCTACCGGGGCGAAGCCTACATAGTGAACCTTCAGCTTATACGTGCCCGGCTGTATGTTGGCCAGCTTGAAGCGGCCCTCAGCGTCGCTCACGGCCTTGACTTTCAGCTTGTCGATGCTGACGAGGGCGCCGGGTAGGGGCAGACCGTCGACATCGCTAATCGTACCAATCACCGCGCCATAACGAGAAGCCACAGGCGACGAGGGGTCGACATTCTCCTCATGGGCAGAAGAGGAAGAGGCGGCCACTGCCTGACTGTAGGCAGGGACATCGGCCAAGCACACAGCAGAATGAGAAAGCGCAGCATCTGCGGCTCGCAGCGAACCGGAGGCCACCAGGACGGAGAGCACCGTCAGAGTAGTTTTCTTCATAAGGTAGTTGAGAAAAGAGTAAGTGTGTTGCGTTTTGATGCGGCAAAAGTAGAGGGTGGCTGTTACAGGCTTCTTGCGGCGTGGTTACAATGCTGCGAAGACTTGCAGAAGGGGCAGACTTCACACATTCTTCAAATCTCTGTAACCGGCGAGCAACAGCCAATGACCACCTTTGCAGCTGCCAAGACGCCCATCTCTGCCGGGCTACACGGTCCGGCATTCACCTAAATATATAAGCAGATACCCTATAGTATAAGCAGATACCCTATATAGGTAGATACTCACACAGCGCAACCATTCACATATTCCTTAATCGTCTATGACACATACACTCCGCCTGCGGCTCGTCGCCCTACTGCTCTTACTCTGCCCCACCCTTCTCGCCCAGAAGCCTGCCCCCATGCAGCCGCTCAAAGGGCCGCTTACCTTCTATATAGCCAACGACCTGGGCCGCAACGGCTACTACGAGCAGCGCCCCATAGCCGAACTGATGGGCCGCATGGCCGAGACTGTAGGACCTGAATGCGTCTTTGCTGCCGGCGATGTACACCACTTCGACGGCGTGGCCTCTACCGCCGACCCCCTGTGGACAACCAACTTCGAAACCATCTATGCCCATCCGGAACTTATGATAAGCTGGCACCCCATCTTAGGCAACCATGAATACCGCGGGTGCACCCAGGCTGTATTAGACTACAGCAAGGTGTCACGGCGCTGGGTGATGCCCGCCCGCTACTACACAAAGAGCTATTCACATAAGGGAGTCAGCATACGTTTCGTACTGATAGACACCACTCCCCTCATCGAACGCTATCGCAAAGACCGTGAGGAGTATCCCGACGCCGTCGGTCAGGATGCAGAACAGCAGCTGCGGTGGTTAGACAGTACACTCACGGCAGCCAAGGAACAATGGGTTGTGGTCATTGGCCATCACCCCATCTACGCCATCACGGGGAAGGCCGACAGCGAACGCACAGACCTTCAGGCCCGCTTAGACCCCATACTGTGCAGACACCATGTAGACCTCTACGTGGCCGGCCACATACACAACTTCCAGCACCACCGTGCCTCCGGCTCAGACATAGACTATGTGGTGAACTCGTCGGCCTCATTAGCGCGACCTATCGAAGAAGAACGCTCCACCTCTCCCGCAGATGGTCTCCAGTTCGCCGCAGGCTGTGAAGGCTTCTCGGTGGTGACGGCCACCACCAAGCAGCTGCTGCTCAGCTTCATAGACAAGGAGGGACGTACCATCTACCAAGTGAACCGCTCCAAATAACAGCGGGCCGGGACCCCGCCGGACGCAGCCACAAGGGGCTGCTCCCACCGTGCCCCTCAGCCCGGGTCTCATAACGTTCAGCCCAAGTGCCACAGCACGATGGGCTGAACAACTGTATATAAAGCGACCGGAGGCCATACAGTCAGGGATCAGAGTGACGGCAAGAGGGAGCAGGAAGCCCCCATGGAAGGGAAGCTGCATGGTGCTCACTGTCACAAATAAAGGATATAAGTAGATTGAAATAGGAGATTTTGGAACTTGGACACGATTAAGAATAAATAAATTACTAATTTTGTTCCGTTTTAGGTATTGCTCTCTTTTTTACAACTCATCACAGAAAGCTTTAGAGAGACTTGCGGCTTCCGCAAACCGCGCCTCCGGATGCCTGCTCCGCGTTTGTTATCCCGCTTATGACGAATAGTGTCACATCCTCCTTTAGACCCATGCACAGGCTCTATGTACTGCTTGTGCTGCTGTGGGTATGCTGCCCCGGACGCCTACGCGCCCAGGTACTGGTAGAGGGCATTCAATATGCACTGCACGACAGCGACGCTACCGCCACCGTGATAAGCGGCGACAGCATCCCCTTCGCTCTGTCGGAGCACATCGTCATCCCTTCTACCATCCTGCACGAAGGGCGGACTTTCACCATCACACGCATAGGGCTCAACGCATTCAGCTGCAACGACGACATCATCTCTATCGTCATACCCCAAGGGGTGACAACCATCGAGGAGGGAGCATTCCAGAATTGCCACAACCTGACGTCGGTCGTACTGCCCGAGAGCCTCCATCTGATAGGCGACTACGCCTTTCACCGCTGCACGAGCCTACAGACCGTGCAGCTGCCAAAGGCGCTGACCCACATAGGCAACTTTGCCTTCCTTCATTGCAACAGCTTACGCCACATCACTATCCCCGCAGAAGTGGTGGCCATAGGCGAAGCCGCCTTCGGAGGATGTGCCCAGCTCATGCAGATGGAGATGAAAGGCACTGTGCCCCCCTTCATGAAGAAGAGCACACTGACCGGCTGCTCCTCCCTCACACACATCTATGTGCCCAATGGTTACGCTACAGCATACAACGTCAGGCCGTGGAAAGCCTATACCATCTGTGAGGGAGACTACCGGGAGAAGGAAAAGAAGGAGATAATCAGACGGCCGCACCGCCGCACGGTGGCCGCATCGCCTCGCTAAGTGGACACCCTCCGCCGCAAGGCACCGACGGCCGGGCCGCACGGGCCACGGACTGAGAGCCTCTGAAAAATAAGGTAGCCATCCGAAACAAGCCGACTTGACATGGCCAAAAAAAAGAAATCGCGG
>CAMAMB010000027.1 GCA_945836755.1 uncultured Bacteroidales bacterium | reverse complement strand
TAGTTTTTCCTGCATGTACATCTAGTTTTTCCTGCATGTACATCTAGTTTTTTCTGCATGTACATGTAGTTTTTCATAGAGACACCACAGGGACAACGAGGCTCGCCGGGAGAGGCGGTGTTCGTTGTCCCTGTGACGGTAAGAGGGTGGGGCGCAGTAGGCGCCTACTTCACCTCCTTGACAAGATAGATGTAGGTGGGCAGGTGGTCAGAGAAGCCATTGAGCCATGTACCGCCCGCATGGGTGCGCAGGGGGTTGCCCTTGTAGCGTCCGTCCTGCTGGAAGAGCCACTCGCGCACGAAGATTTCGTGGCGCAGGAACTTCAGCGTCGAACGGTCTGTGCCTAAGAGATTGCCCGTGAAGACAATCTGGTCGAAGAGGTTCCACTTGCCGTTGTACATGAGCGTGCCCTGCCCGTCCTTGTAGAGCGTGTTGTACCAGGGGTTGTAGAGGTCGGCGTCGTGCTTGACGTCCTCTTTCTTGCTCTTGCAGGCGAGCTGCTTGGTCATGCTCTTGTTGCCGGGGTCGTCGTTCATATCGCCCATGATGACCACTTTCAGGCCCGGGCATTCGGCCATGAGGGCGTCTTTGAGGCGTCTGACCTGATAGCCGGCTCGTTCGCGGGTCTCGCTTCCGGCGGCTCTTGAGGGCCAGTGGTTGACGATGAAGGCCATGGGCTCGTCGGCGAGCTGTCCCTTCATGACGAGGAAACCGCGTGTGATGTGTGTGGTGTCGCCTTTGAGTTCGTCGTACGCCTGCACCTTGCCCTCGGCGTCGGTGTAGAAGCCTAAGAGGTCGCTCTCGACGCGGCCTTCGGGGTCGTAGTAGTAAGGCACGATGAAGGAGCGTTCGAGCTGGAAGAGGCGCGGGTTGTAGAAGAAGGCACACTCCACGCCGCGGCGGTCAACGCCGGGATAGTCGACGTAGCGGTAGCCACGCCCGGCAAGGGCCGGCTGGCGGAGCAAATCCTCGAGCACGAGATTATTCTCCACCTCAGAGAGGCCGATGACGGCGGGACCGCCGGGCAGCTTGTCGGTGCAGAGCTCAGAGAGCACGCGGGCCATGTTGTGGAGCTTGGCCTCATACTTCATCTTGCCCCAGCGGTTTTTGCCACTGGGCAGGTATTCGTAGTCGTTCTTCCCGGCGTCGTGAATGGTGTCGAAGAGATTTTCAAGATTGTAGAAGGCCACGCCGTAGAGGGCATAGCGCTTTTGTTGCGTGCTGTGGCTCACAAACGAAGAGCTCAGCAGCAGGAGCGCGCCGCAGAGGGCGAGCAGCGAGGTAAACTTTTTCATAGAGCGCAAATATGAGTGGCGGGCGGAGAAGCCCGGGCATTGACCGCGCAAATATCTGTAAAAATTTCCACCCGCAGGACCTTGTGCCCCGATTTATTGCCCGCAACCCCGCCTCGCCTTCCGCCTTGCGCCCCCTCGCAGCCCCTCCCTCCGAAGTGCCGGCGAGGGCGCAGAATGAAGAAATGGTTAATTTTTTACAAGGAGTTATAAGATACCGCCCCCTTTTTTCTTACCTTTGCCCCATATCTTCAATCAACCCGCTTGTCGGCCCCTTGCACCTCGGTGTATGAGGGACACGGCAAGAGTGCAATTTATTTTATTCAGCAAGCATGACAAAAGGTGCAAAACTGACTGCGGCCGCCCTGCTCATGGCAGGCACAGCGTGGGCACAGAGCCCCGTTGACAGCCTGACGGTGGCAGACGGCGCAGACTTTACTTTCACAGAGTCGCAGTTAGACGAAGACAACGACGCGGCGCAGACCGTGGCCCTGCTCGTAGGCGACAACAACGACCCCTATGCCTCGCAGGTGGGCTATCTCTTTAGCCCGATGCGCTTCAGGGCACGCGCGTATGACAACATGTATAACACCTACTACATGAATGGCCTCCCGCTCAATGACCTCGAGCTCGGCCGCTTCAGCTACGGCATGGTGGGCGGACTGAACGACGCCACGCGCAACAAGGAAGGCCTCTCCGCCTTCGAGTATAACCGCTTCGGCATAGCCGGAGTGGGTGGCGCTACCCACGTCAACGCACGCGCCGGCCGCATGGCACAGGGACACAAACTCAGCCTCGCAGGATGTAACCGCAACTACGTGGCCCGAGGCATGTACAGCTACGCTACAGGATACCTGCCCTCAGGCTGGGCCTTCGCCGGACAGGTGGGCTACCGCTGGGCCAAGGAAGGCGTCATCGAAGGTACATTCTACAACTCCTTCTCCTACTTCCTCGCCGCAGAAAAGAAGTTCAACGACCACCACAGCCTATCCCTCGTCACCTTCGGCTCTCCCACACAACGCGGACAACAGGCCGCCTCGACCGAAGAAGCATATTGGCTCGCCAATTCACACTACTACAACCCCAACTGGGGCTACCAGAACGGCGAGAAACGCAACGCCCGCGTGGTCAACGACTTCGAACCCACAGCCATACTCACCTGGGACTGGACGCTCAACGACCGGATGAAGTGGACCACCGCCGCAGGATTTAAGTACGCCATGTACTCCTCGACCGCACTCGGCTGGAACGGCAATGCCTACGACCCACGACCCGACTACTACAAGAACCTGCCCTCCAGCGTGTTCGACGTCTACAACCCCGACCTTAACAATCCTGACTACCTGGCTCAGAACCCTTGGTTCCTTGAGGAGTATAATGCTCTCAAAGACCACTGGACAAGCTCGAAGGCTAACCGCCAAATCGACTGGGACCGCATGTACGCCGTCAACCGGCAGAACGAAGCCGCCGGCGGTGAGGCACTCTACTACCAAGAGCGCCGCCACAACGACCAGATGGTCTTCGCCCTCAACACCGCATTCGCCCACGACATCAATGCTGCCAACAAATACTCCGTCGGTCTCATGGTCAACCACACCAAGGGCATGCACTACAAAACCATGGCCGACCTGCTCGGCGGAACGCGCTACACCGACATTGACAAGTTCGCACAAAAAGATTACGGCTTCGACAGCGACGCCGTACAGAATGACCTGCGCCACCCCAACCGTCAGATCGGCGTGGGCGATAAGTTCGGTTACAACTATAATATATATGTGACCAAGGCCCGCGCCTTCACGCAGTACGAATATAGCAAGGGCTTCTTCGTGGCAGGCGTCAAAGGCTTCGTCGAAGGCACAGAGATGGAGCGCGAAGGCCTCATGCAGAACGGCCGAGCACCCGAAAACTCCTACGGACGCAGCGGCAAGGCACGCTTCCTCACCGGAGGCGGACGTCTCAACCTCCAGCTCCGCTTCAACAATAACCACATCTTCATGCTCAGCGGCGGCATACAGAGCGACGCACCTCTCGCTCGCAACAGCTTCGTATCGCCCCGCGTCCACAACGATTACGTCAATCACCTCACCTCTGAGAAAATCTACGCCGCCGAGGCCGGCTACCGCTTCCGCGTAGGCCCTGTCAGCGGTAAGGTTTCCGGCTACTACACCACGTTCAGGGACGGCGTAGAGCAAACGGCCTTCTACAACGACCAAGAGAACTGCTTCACGTATCTGACCATGACAGGCATTCGCCGCAACCACTACGGCGTGGAGGCAGCCCTCCGCTGGGAAATCACAAGCAACTTCGCCTTCAAGGTGCTCGGCACATGGAGCGAGGCCAAGTATGCCAACAACCCCTTGGCACAGGTCAACTACGACGGCATGGACGCCGCTACCACCGCCGAGCTAAATAATTGGGCCAACCCCGTAACCGGCGCAGCCATGCCCCTACGTGTCTTCGCAAAGGGAATGCGCCAGAGCGGCACGCCACTCACCGCCCTCAGCTTCGGCCTGTCGTACAACACCAACGGATGGTACTTCGACGCCAACCTCAACTACTACGACCGCGTCTACATAGACTTCTCCGAATACAGACGCCTTGGCAACGTGCTCACCGGCAGTGAAAACCGCCTTGGATACAGCTACGCCGTCGTCAGCTCGCCCGAAGAGGCCGCGGTAATCATGCAGACGCCCGAGGCACGCCAGAACGGCATGCTCGTCTTCGACGGAGTCACCGGCGACATCATCGCCCGACGCACCGCAGTGCAGGAAAAGGCCCACGGAGGCTGGATGCTCGACCTCGCCATAGGCAAGAGCATACGTCTGCGCCGCGGAAAAAGCATCAGCATCAACCTACAGCTGCAGAACGTGACCAACAACATCAACCTGCGCACCGGAGGATACGAGCAGAACCGCGACGACAAGTATAGCAGCGGCCAGGACAAAGCCTACACCTTCTCCAAAAACTCCAAGTACTACTATGCCAACGCGTTCAACGGCTTCTTGAACATCGGCTTCAAATTCTAAAAAAGGACAAGCACCATGAACAAGATCATATACAGCCTCGGCATCGTTGCCACCCTCGTAGCCACCGCTTTGGCACTCACAGCCTGCGAGGAGAACGACTTCGACAAAATCGGCACCTCCTCAAACACACCCCCAAAGGTCACCTCACCCGTCTCAGTGGGCGACGTCAACGCTACCATACTCGAAGTGAAGGAGCGCTACTGCAGCAGTTCCGCCACGGCTACTCACAAGCGAAACGACAAAAACTTCTACTCACGCTGCGATGAAGACCTCGTCATCACCGGAGTGGTCGTAGCCAACGACATCAGCGGCAACCTCTATCAGACCTTGCTCCTGAGAAACATCGAGCCCACCGGCGAAGACCAGTGCATCATTCTCGGCGTCAAGAACACCTGTCTCTATCCCTACTTCCCCCTGGGACAGCGCATCAAGGTTAATCTCAAGGGCCTCTGGCTCGGCGTCTACAGCTTGGTGCCGCGTATCGGTCAGCCCACCCTCTCTTCCTATGGCAACATGAACCTTGGCCCCATGCTCTTTGAGCTGCTGCGCACCAACGTCGAACTGGTTGGCGCCCCCGACCTCAGCGCCCCCGAGCTGCGTCCCGTAGACCTCACCGGCGTGGCAGGCGACGAGTGGCTACGGAGCGATACCAACAGGAAATACTACTACACCCCGAGGCTCGCCACCATAGGCGGCAGCATACGGGAAGTCAGCGTCGCCAACCGTAACACCCTCGAGTACGGCTCCGAAACCGACTTCCCCGAGCTCTATGGCAAGCCCGAGTCGCTCTCACCCAACGGCAAGAAAATCTTCGCACCCTACGAGCTCCACGATAAAGGCTTCAGTGTCGACCGCACCATCGAGCTCTACTCCAACAACACCGTCGTCAACCTCCGCACCTCCACCAAGATTGAGCTCTCCTATAAAGAGCTGCCGGAGGACGGCCACAACTACACCGGCATACTTACCTACTACGACAACTGGCAGATGCAGCTGCGCGACATCAACGACGTCTATCCCCACCTGCAGTAAATCTTTCACCCATACCTTCCCGAAATATATAAATCCCATATACAAATGAAAAAGTACCTCTTTACGCTGGTGGCCGCTATGCTCACCCTCGGCTTTACAGCATGTGAAGACATCCCCGCCCCTTACGGCATCTTCGGCAGCGATGGCACGCTCAACACCACCTACAGCGCCTCCTTCGAGAATGGCACTGACGGCTTCACCTTCGATAACGAGAGCCTCGCCCCAGGCTTATCGTCTGTGTGGTCACAGGCTTCGTACAACGGCAACGGCTATCTCTATGCCTCGGCCTTCGTCAACAACGTCGCCCAGCCCGCCGTGGCATGGGCCATATCGCCTGCCATCGACCTGAGCGACAGCAAGGAAGCCAAGCTCACCTTCAGCCACGCCATCAACAAGGCCAACGGCGCCGACCTCTCCCAGTGCCTCACCCTCTGGGCCTCTACCGACTATGACGGAAGCGCCGCAGCGGCCACCTGGAAGCGGCTCGAAATACCCAACTACTCCGACGGCACTTCATGGACCTTCGTAGAGTCCGGCGCCATCGACCTCGCCGACTTCTGCGGCAAGGAAAATGTTGTCCTCGGCTTCCGCTACGAGAGCACAGCCGAGTATGCCCCCGCTTGGGAGGTCGACAACATCCTTGTCAAGAGCGACGGATCCTCTACCACCGGCGGTGGTGACACTCCCTTAGTGGCTGAGGGCGAAGGCACACTTGAAGCTCCCTTCAACTCCGTAGCAGCCAACGAGCTCGCCTCTTCTCTCGAGTCCGGCGCCGCGTCCGACTACGTCTACATCAAGGGCAAGATTTCCTCCATTAAGGAGGAGTTCTCCACCAACTACGGCAATGCCAGCTTCTATATCTCCCCCGACGGCACACCCCAGGGACAGTTCTACGTCTACCGTGCCCTCTATCTCGGCAATAAGAAGTTTACCGACGGCGATACACAGATCAAGGTCGGCGACGAAGTCATCGTCTACGCCAAGCTGACCAACTACATGGGCAATACGCCCGAGACAGTGCAGGGCGCCTGCTACCTCTACTCGCTCAACGGTCAGACCGCCGACGGCGACCAGCCCGGTGGCGGCGACAGCACCGGCGAAGCCAAGGGAAGCGGCACAGCGGCCGATCCCTACAACTCCGTGGCTGCCAACCTCTATGCCTCTTCCTTAGCCTCCGGTGAGAACAGCCCCTCCGAAGTCTACATCAAGGGCAAGGTCGTTTCCGTCAGGGAACAGTTCGGCACCCAGTATGGCAATGCCAGCTTCTACATCTCCGACGACGGCACCTCGACCGACCAGTTCTACGTCTACCGCGCCCTCTACTTAGGCAACCAGAAGTACACCTCCGGCACCCTGCTCAACGTGGGCGACGAGGTAGTCATTTGCGGCCTCGTGACCAACTACATGGGCAATACCCCCGAGACCGTACAGGGTCAGGCTTACGTCGTGAGCATCAACGGCGAGACCGAGCCGGGTGAAGGTGGCGGCGAAGAAGGTGGTGGCGACACCCCCGACGTGCCCTCCGGCGAGAACATACTCGACAACAGCAGCTTCGAGCAGTGGGACGATGCTTCTACCCCCACGGCCTGGAAGTCCACCACCACTGCCAGTAACGCCACCCTCTCTCAGAGCACCGATGCCCGCACCGGCAGCTACTCTGTCAAGGTCGGCTTCTACGCCAGCGCCAACAAGCGCCTCGCCACCAGGGAGTACGACCTCAGCGCAGGCACTTACACCCTGAGCTGCTACGTCAAGGGTGACGGTCAGGTACGTCTCGGCTACGCCCACACGCCCAACAGCTCCATCACTTACGTCTACGACCCCAACTATACCACCGTCTCAGCCGGCCAGTGGACCCTCGTCACCTACACCTTCACCCTGGAAGCCGACACGAAGGTCAACCTCCTCATGATGAACCCCAAGTCCAGCTCTTACGCCGAGGCTTCTGAAAAGCTCGTTGACGATTTCACCCTCGTCAAGCACTAATCTCACAGCCCCCGCGGCAAGGTAAACAGCCACATACCTGCGCCCGCTGCCCCCTCCAAGTCAAGGCAGCGGGCGCTGCTTCTATCTCTTATTCCGGTTTCTGCTCCGTCCGGGCGCTTGCCACCGTCGGGCAGAGCCACAGCCATTTCCCTTATCTCCTATGCAGCAAATCCTCCTTCACCGCGCCCTGCGCGCCTTCCTGCTCAGCCTCTTTAGCCTCAGCCTCTGCGTCAGCTTCACCGCCTGCGGTGACGACGAAGAGGGCGAAATCAGCGGCAGTTCCGGCGGCCATACCGGCGGTAGCGGCGACGTCACCTCCGAGACTGCTGTCAGGGCACGCCTCGAAGTGCCCGAGCTACGGGCCGACGGCCACACCATGCTCGTCTCCCACTTCACCTCAGAGAGTGTCAACGGCAAATCCACGCAGGTCATGACCTACGCCTTGGAGTACGACCTCGACAAGTGTCACGCCCGCTGGGTGGCCTTCCGCTTCGACCCCGTCACACGCAAGCAGAAAGTCAGCCGTCAAAACAACTTCCGCGACGATCCCGACCTGCCCGCCGACTACCGCATAGGCAGCGCCACCTTCCGCGGCTACGACCGCGGCCATATCTGTGCCTCGGCCGACCGTCTCTATTCCGCTGCCGCCAATAGCAACACCTTCTACATGTCCAACATGTCGCCCCAGATAGGCGCCTTCAACCAGGGCTACTGGGTAACCCTCGAAGCCTACGTGCAGAACCAGGGCCGCTCCGCCAGCTTCAGCGACACGCTCTACGTCGTGAAGGGGGGCACCATACGCGACGACCAGATCAATACCTACGTCAGCCGCGACAACGGCCTCCGCGTGGCTGTGCCCAAGTACTACTACATGGCCCTGCTCAAGGTCAAGAGCGGCGTCTACTCGTCCATCGCCTTCTGGATGGAGCACAAGACTTACACAGGCTACGACGGCAACCACCACGCCCCGCTCACGGAGATGAAGAAGCACGTGGTCAGCGTCAACGAGCTGGAAAGCCTCACGGGCATAGACTTCTTCCCCAACCTGCCCGACGCAAAGGAAGAGAGCGTCGAGGGCCAGAAAGTGCCCGCCGCCTGGGGCTTCTGACCCCTCCCTTCCGCTCCGTCGCCACCCCTTCGGTCCGCCGCCGACCCTCATTTCCGTGGTTGTACCCCTATTTTCTGCGGTCGCACCCACCCTTCCGTCGGCCTCGCCTCTCTCTTTAGCCGCCTCGCGGCGCTATCCAATCGCAGCGCGCAGCCTTCCCGTCGCACACTCAGTGCATGGTGAAGGCTGCGCGCTGTCTCTGTCTGTCTGTCAGAAGGTGGGGCGTCCTTGCCACCAGCCTTTTCGCCGTTCTCAGAAGGCTCTCCGCCGTTCTTATAAGCCTTGGCGAGAGTAACATTGGGGCGGATGTCACCTTGCTTTCGGGCGGATGCAAGGTTGCATTCGGGCGGATGTCACCTTGCATTGGGGCAGATTTCACTGGCGCGAAGGCTTCCTGAAACGGCGCGACGTACATCTACGCCTGCGCCGGTCCGTTGCTGCGCCGGTCCGCTACTTCGACGTAAAGGTGGTCAGCTGCGAAGTGGCGCTGACCGCGGTCAGGGGGAAGCTGAGCGTCTGTCCGCCCGCAGCCACATGCAGCAGGCCGCGAGCCACCGAGGCCGAAGCCCGGGCCGGCAACGCCGCAGAAGACGTGGGAGCCGACGGCAGCGGGGCCGAAACCCCGCCGTCCCCACGGTGAAGCCACTTGAGCGTGCGCCCGCCGGTCTGCACCACGTAGACGCCGCGCGGACGGCCTTCAAGCGCCTCTTCGAGCGAGGCGCCATGGCTGCGGACAGCCCCGCAGCCCCGCGGCGTAACGACGCCATGCCGGCATGGTTAAAAGTAGAGCCTTTCTTCTTAACTATATCATACTCAGGGGATAAAGAAGGCATATTTGGGGATAAAGGGGCGGCGGCATGCGCTACTTTCAAAGAGAAATGATACCTTTGTAGCGCATAACGCGCAGACCTAACCATGAAGTCGTACTCCCTATATACAGACCTTGTAATCTGCGGTCTGGCCCTGCCGCTGATGCTCTACCTCTTTCCGATAGAGCGATGGTGGGGGCTCAATCCGGTGTTCTTCCTCCTCTTCGTGGGGTGGCTCTATCTGACCTACTTTGGCTATAAGTATTACATCTTGCCGCGTGTGCTGATGCCCCACAGCCGGCGTATGCGCGGTCTGATGGTCATGGCCTTGTCTGTGATAGGTACGCTGGTTTTCGCCTCCTACCCCATCCATACCCCGTGGGAGGGTCATGGCAGGCCCCGCCCGCTGCCTCCCCCGGCGTGGAACATGGCCCCTCCCTCGCCGCATGACGACATTCCCGACCTGCCCGAGTGGGGCATGCGCCTCAACCAGCAGGCCGTCTGGCTCTACTACATCATAGTGGTCATGCTCTGCTTCGGTCTCGGCATGGAGCACCGCGCCAGCTGCCTCAGAATGCAGAGCGACAGATTGGAGAACGAGCGCAACCAGGCCGAGCTGGCCCTCTACAAGGCCCAGATTAACCCCCACTTCCTCTTCAACACGCTCAACACCATCTATGGCCTGCTCATCTCGCGCTCAGAGAAGGCCACCACGGCCTTAGAGTACTTCATCGGCATAGTGAGGTACATGTATCAGAACGCCCACCGCGAGATGGTGACGCTCTCCGAAGAGATAGCCTACCTGCGCCACTACACCGAGCTGCAAAAGCTGCGCACCACCGACGTGCACGACATCAGCTTCACCTACCACACCGACAACAGCGCCTATGCCCTGCCCCCCATGCTGCTGACCACCTTCGTGGAGAACGCCTTCAAGTATGGCCTCTCAGCCGACTGCCCCAGCTTCGTGCACATGTCGCTCGTGCAGCACGGCGGCGAGCTCCACTTCAGCGTGACCAACTCCATCGCCCGAAGCCATACCGGCAACTCGAGCGGCAAGGGCATAGAGAACTGCAGGCAACGCCTCAACCTGCTCTACCCGGGACGCTTCGACCTCTACACCGGGCCCGGCGACGGAGATGGCGTCTACAACGTCAGTCTGAACCTTCACAACCCCACACCATGATAAGATGTACTGCCATCGACGATGAGCCTATAGCCTTGGACATCGTCCGCAACTTCTGCCAACGCCTGGGACACATCGAGCTGGATACCTTCACCTCGCCCCAAGAGGCCATGAAACACATAGTGGCCACCCGGCCCGACCTTGTGCTGCTCGACGTGGAGCTCAACAGCATCTCGGGCATAGACTTAGCCAAGCAGATGCCCGAGGAGACCCTCGTCATCTTCACCACAGCCTATGCCCAGTATGCCATCGACGGCTTCGAGGTGAACGCCATCGACTTTCTGCACAAGCCCTACTTCTTCGCCCGCTTCGAAAGGGCCATACGCAAGGCCGAAGAGGCACTGAAGGCACGCGAACTGGCACACAAGGCCGGCGACATAGACCGTACCTTCACCCTGAAGTCAGACTATAAGAACGTGGTGGTATCGACACGCGACATCGTCTACGTGGAGTCGATAGACAACTACGTGAAGGTGCACTTCTACAACGGCACACACATCATGACGAAGATGACGCTCCGACAGATGTGCGAGATGCTTCCCCCCAAACAGTTCATCAGAATACACCGCTCGTATGTGGTGGCCCTGCGCTGCGTCGACTCGTACACGGCCACCGAGGTGGTCATACAGCACACCGGGCAACGGCTGCCCATAGGCAAGACCTATGCGGCCGAGGCCTTAGAAAAGTTGCCCTGACACGTGGGACGCCTGCCGATACCCTTCCCTCACTTCATTCTCCCTATCAAACACTGACGGCCTTGCCCTTCCTCCTCCTGCTCTGCTGCTTCTGCTGCCTCACGGCCACGGCCCAAGACGGACCGCAAACCTCTGAGCGCCTCCCGCTATTCACGCGGGTGAGGCTCAAAATAGACCGCATGACCCTCAAAGGCATTGACACCGCCTACGTGGAGCTGCCCCGGTACCCCTGGCGCGTGGCACTGAAAAGCCGCGTGGCACAGACGGACATCATCATGAAGGCCAAGGTCGACGCCGACGAGGTGTTTGGCGAGGGAACGGAGGGCAAGATAGAGTGGAAGTCGAAGACGCGCACTCCCATCACGGCTTCGGCCGGCGTATGGGTAGGCTACCGCGGCATAGGTATAGGTGTGCAGCAGAATTTAGGCCGTCGAAAGGGTACACAGCTGGCCCTCGGCCTGGCCGGGTCGCGCTTCCACTTCTATGCCCGCTATGCCCGCCACCGCATGGACGAGATGGACATCAGCGTAAAGGGAAACGCCGACGGAATGACGCTCGACACACACACCAAGGACCGGCTCGAATGCCCCATCAAGGCACATACCCTCACCGCCGAGGCTTACTACTTCTTCAACGGTAGGCGCTACTCCCACAACGCCGCCTACAAGCAGGCCGTCGTGCAGAAACGCTCGGCCGGCTCGCTGCTGGCAGGCCTCTTGGCCTTTCGCACCGATATAGACTATGCCGACCCGCGCAATGCGACGCTGGTCAGAATGATGGACAATATAGGGCGCCTTGAAATCACACAGCTGAGCCTCGGCGTAGGTTACACCTACAATTGGGTGCCCGCAAAGGGGTGGCTGCTCAATGCACTCGTCATACCCATGGTCACCGTGGTGAACACCGCTACGCAGCACCACTATCTCACTGACGACGGGGCATGGCAAAAGGCAGGCAAGCACACCGCGCATCACCCCGTCGACTACAACATCGACGGCCGTCTCTCGCTCACGCGCAACTGGGCACGCTGCTTTGTGAGCGCGGCGGCTAAGCTCAATCACTATTATTATAAGAACGGGCATACGAGCGGCCAGACCTTAGACTGGTATACCAACCTCTCCATAGGCTACCGCTTCTAAGGGACTATTCGCCCCAGTCCTGGCGGTCAAGCTGGCGATACCCCACAGCCTCAATGATGTGGGTGCGCAGGATGGCGGACGAATGGTCGAGGTCGGCGATGGTGCGGGCCACCTTGAGAATGCGGTTGTAGGCACGGGCCGAGAGATTGTGACGCTGCATGGCGGCGGTAAGCACAGCCGAAGCCTCGGCGTCAAGTTGTGTGTAGCGTTCGAGCAGGCGTGGTGTCATCTGTGCGTTGCAGTGGATGCCTTTGAGACCTGCATAGCGGTCGGTCTGAATTTGCCTGGCGGCTTCGACGCGGGCACGGATGGTGGCACTGCTCTCGCCCCGCGGCATCTGTGCCATGTCTTCTACGGGGACGGTGGGTACACTGACCTGAATGTCGATGCGGTCCATGAGCGGGCCACTTATTTTGTTTTTGTACCGCTGTATCATGCCGGGGTTGCAGTGGCAGTGGTGAGTGGGGTCCATATAGTAGCCGCAGGGACAGGGGTTCATCGACGCCACCAGCATGAAGGAGCAGGGTAGGGTGGCGGTGTAACGAGTGCGGGCTATGGTGATTTCACGGTCTTCGAGCGGCTGTCTGAGCGTTTCGAGGGCCGACCTCGAAAACTCGGGAAGCTCGTCGAGAAAGAGCACTCCGTTGTGGGCCAGACTGATTTCGCCCGGCTGACACGTGGCGCCGCCGCCGATAAGGGCCACAACACAAATATACGGTTTGGTGGTGGTGAAATATTTACCAGAGTTATCTATCTCATGTAATGCTGCGTAGGTCTGAACCCAAGACAACAGAAACATAAGAATCATATATACTCTACTTTGCTTCATGTTATACATTATATTATTATATACCTTATTTAAAACTCATATATTATCTCTTCATCCCATTCATCATCAAAAGTAAGTGTTATACCGACATTGACCTTTGATAGGCTATAGGCTTTGGCTGTGGAATCTGAAACGACGAACTCAGATCTTCCTCTCTTGCCATCAATTACAAGCTCTAACTCATGTTTTCCGTATGCCATGCCCTTAAAGTCAATATATGCGGTATCGACATTGGATTTATGGACGGACTGGATGAGGGTTGAGCCATAATAGTCATTCAAAATTAGGTCATCACAGCTCACGCAAACTTTGAATGATACATCCTTGGTCTTTACTTCTGGCGTATCATCCTCAGTACAACCCACCACAAAGAGTAGGGCTGCTATTGTTAGGACGATGGTAATTACTTGTCTCATACCTTATATATTATAAAACGTTTCACGCTCCGATTTATTGTGTCTCATCTGAACAACAGAGAGGCGAGGAAGGCGAGGATTGCTATTATTGCTGCTATTTTCCATAAACCACTACCCGAACTCTCTTGCAGTTGTCTTTCCAGTTGCCTCTGTCTCTCCCTGGCATCGTTGAGGTCTTTTGCAGCCTGAGTATTTTGTACCGTTAGCTTGGATAGACTCTTGTTCAGTTCACCATTCGTTTCCTGCATCTTCTTTAGGGACACATTGAACTCCTTTTGCTGTTTGCTGTGGGCTTCGTTCTGTTCCTTCATCTGAGCCTGGAGTTTAACCATAGCCTCCGACTGCTGTTTCTGCGTAGCTTCATGTGCCTTGGTTATCTCAGAGAGCTTCTTCTGTAGTTCCTGGTTCTGCTTGCCCAATACCTCCACCTGCTCGTTATGTTTTTTGGTGGCTTCTGCTTGCACCTTGGTTAATGCCTGAACCTGCTCATTATGCTTCTTGACAGCTTCCTCCTGTGCTTTTGTGAGGCTTGTCAGTTTCTCCTGTAATTCCTTATTCTGTTTCTGCCCTGCCTCCAGTTGATCCTTGAATTGCTTCTTAATCTGTTCGGTCAGGGCGGCACGAGATTTTGTTTTTTTCTCACTGACAGACTCGACCATTTCTGAGAAGTATTGACCAAGCCCATTAGGAGTAGGAGCGCACTTATCGACGAGCTGTTTGATGAATAACTTTTCCTCAACATGACCGATGGCAGCGATAATTGGAGTTTTGAGGTTTACGATAGCTTCCAATACATCGAGTTCATCCAGTTTCTCAATTCCACCACCTCCACCACGGACAAGGGCTATTACGGAAAAGTCAAACTCATCAAGAGCCTGTAAAGTCCTGACAAGTTCCTGTGAGTTGGAGAAGTTGACACGCCGCTCTGTAAAGTCGATGGCAGTCTTAGCGGCGTTTATGCCAGCCTCGAAGTCGCTCATCGTTATGGAAGTCTGAGCGAACACCAATGCTACCTGCGGTCTCTGGTCTGTGTATAGGAGTTGTTCAAGAAGAGAGTCCACGTTCTTGAAACCGTCCGATGCTTTCTTCTGTCTCAGCTCCATACGTTTGATTTCGGACTCATCAATGGCTTGTTCCTGGACTACATCAATCCTACTGACCACGAGCATTAATTGGATATGACAGTTGTTCTGCGCACGCCGACCAAGTACACCACCCACCTGAACGAGATTACCATCCTTCAGGTTCTCACATAGTCTCTGGGGTATCTGAAGCGTGATTTCCGTCTGAGTATCTTCGTCACGGAGAGTGTCATACCTGGAATTCCAACGAGGGTCATGCTTCGGGTTCTTCAGGTAGATTCCACGTAGGTATATGACTTTCCTGTTCACATCCGTCTGTGAAATGTAGGCTGTGAAGATGCCAAGCAACTCAGATGGCTTATAGACCGTTGTTGATGGCAGATTGGAAGGGTGGGAAGCTATTTCTGTCATATCAATACTACTCATGAACAGTTATGCCAATAGTGAGAGAACATATTACAGTTGCCCCCATTGATTCCAATTTATACTTCATACGTTGTATTGAAGATCCTGTTGTTTTAATATCGTCACATAAGATAACGTATTTCCCATTAAAGAATGACTGGTTAAAAGACAGGACTGCTTGACCATCGCCCCCTAGATGCCTGGGAACAGCTTCTTGTTCGACATGAATATAGTCGAAAGCATTCCACATATCTAAATCGGAACATACTTTTCTGGAAAACTCTTTCCATCTTCTACTGTTTTTCTCACTGCTGGAGGCAGGCAAACATACTAATGTCATATCTGACAGCAAAGAGCCAAAAGTATCTCGCAACTTTCTTTCGTACTTAGGCACAATTTCATTAAGTGCAGCACGGTAACTATACTGTCTATCTTGTTTATTAGGGTCATTCTTAAATGCCCAAATTAAATGTCGTATATCCCATTCATATTCATCTGCCTCTCTGGGTGCTGTTGTTTTGAGGTATTCATATAGATAATCATGATGGAAACCATAACGTGTAATGTGCCAATCACTGACACAGGCTCTCATTCGACGAACCTTCTCACGTATTTCCTCTTCTTCTTTACGCCTACGTTCTTCTTCTTTTCGCTTTCGTTCCTTTTCTATTTCCTCCGACTCTTTAGCAATAATCTTTTGTTCAGAGTCTATAATTCTCACAATAATTGATAATTCGCACGAGTCAAAATCAATATCCGAATCAAAGAGAGAAGCAAAGCCCAACGGATAGTTGGATGCAATTCGTCTTGCTCTGTCTCTTTTCTCTTTTTGTTCACGATATGTTTCGATATAGTTGTAAAGTGGAGTTCCTTCTTTTGACGCAGGAATATAGTCTTGAATATAAACTACACTTTTTCCAGATTCCTCATAGTTGAATGCTTTAATGGCATCATAGTTGTTTTTTGTCTTGGCTATGACATCATCAAATGAAAGCCCTAACTCATCCGTCTCTTGGCGAAGCTGATAAAATTCAGATATTGAAAACGTATCTACAAAGTTTACATCTGTTCCATACCTCTTTGAATCAAGGATTGCACGTTTCAGTTCTTTCCCCTCAATTTGTACTTTTGCATTATAGGGCTGTATGAATAAAGACTGGACACTTGCAATATAATAACAATCTTCTTCTTTGTCTAGAACGTCTTTGTCGAAACTATCCATATCATGCTCTTCTTCGCCCATGATGACATTGCATAGTTTCCCTCTCTGTTCGTAGAACTTTACAAATGTTTCTTTTCTCTCAAAGTTGTCGTTTTGAACTGTCTCTAATTCGCTCAACGGTATATTAACAAAGATACGTCCATCAGCAAAGACTTTCCATGCCAATGGATATTTTTTCTCACAGGTATGCGCATTTTCAAGAATGGTTCCGATTCTCTTGATTTCATTTTTAGAGGATGCTATAGTTTTGATCTGTTCAAAGGTATGGTTATTTACACTACACCCAAGATATCTATCTACAGCTTCTTTATAAACTATTAAAAGGTTATTGTATTCTTGAATATAAGATTCATATTGACGAATTACACTTATATTATACGCAATTAGTTTATATTCCTTATACCTCAGAGTTGGGATAGAGTTCAAACCTCTACCATAGAAAAACCATTCCACAGATTTTCTGGATGAGCGTAGTGCCTTTTGTGCTAATTTCATCCAGTTGTCCAAATCCTGAATTTCCTTAATGTGACTATGAACATATTTTTTTGACTCATAATCATCACCAATCGTCTCTGTTTGCTCTTGCTGCCACAGATTAAACGCCTCTGTATGACGTTCTTTAGCTAAGATATATGTTGAGTTAACATCTTTATAATAGCTGTGTCTTATTATGTAATCTACAAAAGCACTCATTTTACAGGTATTTTGAATAAACACGCAGGATAATTGAAATCATTGGTAAAGAAAATCTTTAAACCTCCGATAACTGATATTTTGTCATTGACTCTTTTCCCAAACAACAGGGGTGAGTGATTAGACAGCATGAAAGAGTGTAGTTCAGCGTTCTCTTGCCTACTAATATATCCAAGTTCAAAAAATACATCTCCCCAATTAACATCCTCGAAAGTGGCATCTAATGCACTTTGACGGGTAACAGGAAACCATCTAAGCACTTTGATTGCATTATCGTCATATTCATTATCCTTCATTGCATATAAAACGCAATAGGATTCTTTGTTAGTTGAGTATGGTGCATAATGCTGCTTTCCGACCATCGTATATTGAATTGATGAGAAGCGTTGTGGAATATCTATTATACGCAGTTCCTCTATATCCTTAAATGTTGTAAATGGACAACCAATCTCGTCCGAAATAGGTATAGGAGAAAAAGAAGATTGAACTGTATGTATTCTTCTAAACAACTTAGGGGTACCCTGGTCAGCAGGAAGATAACCAAAACTGAAGCATAAGGGAGTTCTGTCCCTTTTCATTTTCTCTATATCAGAGAAAGTATAACCTTTATTTTTGATGTTGTCAAATGCAGCATGGTCATTTACAGGAAACAACAGTGCATAATCAAGGGTTATCGTCAAGAACCTAAAAAGGATGTTATCAAACACAAAATATCCCTTCAACGCATTATCTGGTTGTTCCTTGCTAAAATCCACAAATACATTAACTACTTTACTACGCTCAAACCTATCAGAAAGATTGGGAATGCACTTCTTTGCAATCTCATACGCTTCCTGACTTGCAGAAGACAGAAGTTCATGTAATTTGACCACTCCGTCCACATAAGTATGATTCAGCGGACATATTTTCTTATTCATATCACCGTATTAAAGTCAGTATCTCTTCTGGTTTAATTATCGCATGAGAGTAGCCGGAGCGTAAGAGTTCACCTCTCTCTTTAGTTCCCCAAAAGCACGCAACACTTTCAATTCCTGCTGCATTTGAAGATTGAATATCTATAACCCTATCACCAAAGGAGATAGCCTCTTTTGCCGTACAGCCTAACAACTCCAGGGCTTTAAGCATTGGAGCAGGATGTGGCTTTATTGGTTTTGCATCATGGTAGGCAACTATCTTTGTTATGGGTATATTGAAATGCTTTATGACATTTTCCACATAAGTACGAGGTGATGTGCTTACAATGCAAGCATCAATATTGTGTTTGCGGATAACATCAAGAATCTTCTCTATGCCATCATAAACAACACAATTAGGAATTAAGGAATAAGCCAAAGACCAATTCCTGTCATGTCTCGCTTGTTCTACTACTGTCGTATCTACAAGCGTCAAATCCAAGTCAAATATAACCTTTCTCATAACAATGTTAATCGAATAAACTTGTTTGTAACGGTTTCCAATTCTTTATACTCTCCGAAATTTGGTCAAGGTTATCACCTCCGCTAATATATTTAGCTCCTTGTTTGACGAGAAAGGCGTTACCAAGACACTTTTCATGTTGATTGGTCGCTTCATCCTTAAACTTCATAGTGTATAGAGTCTTTCCTGCTTTCAGAGTGGTATTAGCGGCGTGCATAGTTCCTCCCTTGACACCTGTCTGAACTACAAGAGTTGCTAATGAAAGAGCTGCCTGGAGGCGGTCACGAGCTACAAGAGCATAACGATTTACGTTTTGTCCGATAGGGTATTCCGATAACAGTAAACCACCTTTTGCAACAATCTCTTCTGCTAAATCCCGATTCTCTTCAGGATATATAGAATCATGATCCAAACCATTAGCCAAAAATGCTGTTGTCTTTCCGCCAACTTTCAGTGCTCCTTTATGGCCGCAAGTATCACAACCAATAGCTAATCCTGAAACGATATTGAATCCTCTTTTTGCAAATTCTCCACTGATGAACATACCACCAGCGATACCTTCAGGTGTTGCCTCTCGTGTTCCAATAACTGCTAGGCCTGGAAGATTTGTAACAGACAGGTCGCCTCGATACCATAGTAATAATGGAGGTTCTTCTTTTCCATCCTCATTTATCGTATGGCGAAGAATCTCTGGGAAAGACTTGTCGTAGTACCCAACAAGACCGATGGAAGCATTAGCACTTGCCGCTATTATACGTTTGGCAGAGTTATTGGCTTCGATAATGTCATCTGTACCGATTGCCTCCAGTTTCTTGCCTTTGAGAGTTTTCCAAAAGGCACATAACTCTTCTATAGTGGAAATAGGATTAATAACCAATTCCGCAACTTTAAAGATAGTCTTTGTTCCTATGCCACTTAATTGTTGTAGCGTTAGGATATGTTCTGCTGATAATGCCATATATTATTTATTTTTGTTTTCGATGATTTTAAATATTCTCTCTGCTGACAAAAATGCACATTTTATTGTTCCTGGTTCTCCTCCAACAAGGACTCCATAAACTGAATTACCCTTCATAAAAGGACTTCCACTATCACCTCTTCTGAGTAAACTGTCTGTGTGACACTCCCAATAATCTGCATCATGTGATACTACTACCCCTTTACAGATATGGGTCTTAATTGTTTCAGTTTGGGTAAAAATTGAAGAAATTCCATTAGTTTCATTATGTAGCACAGTCCTACGTTTCGATATATTATCCAAGCATAGTCCTTCTGTTAGCGAATCATTAGCAAGTATGAGTGGACTATTGACATCCTTAAACTTAAAAATGGCTAAATCTGGAATATCACGGCATACCCTATCAAATTCCGCACAGTTCAAATATATAGCGTCGGATTTCTTCAACTCAACCTTACGTCCATTGACATTGATTGTGTGAATACCGTTGTCATTTATTACATGACCTGCCGTAATAAAGAGATTGCCGATAAAGAAACCGACTCCATCAGATAATCCTCCATCTATGAATGATATGTAGTCCTCTCTGTTCATACTTAAAACTGATTATATCGTCTTACTATATCAACTATACATTGAACATGAGCATCCTCACCCTTACCTTGTGGGTGTTCTGTGCGAATGTAGATTACACCATTTATTTGATACACCTTACACTCGTAGTTTGACCATTTCTGTTTATAAATGCTCTTTGTTCCGACCTCACCATTCATATATCTTAGAAAGTCGATAGCCCAACCTTCGCCAGTAAACAGTACTACCACCCTTGGAGAGAGCAATTCAATCTCCTTTGCAAATATCTTCTTGCAATCGCCAAGTTGAGCATCATAAAGAGACTCATTAGGATTGCCGCCTTCCCACGGTGCAACCTTACAGACATTACTCCAGGCTACATGAGAATACCACGGTTCAGGATATAGCTCTTTTGTGATTTTCTTAATGACACGCCAAAATGCAGACTTCCTGGTATTGTAGCCTTTAGTGTTTCCTGAAAGATTCTCCACCCATTCCATCTGATCGTGACGGTTGAAAATGGCATCCTCTGTGTCACCGAAAAGGACATCAACATCTTCACAATCTGTTACCCATCCATTAGTAGCTCTACCGACAAACATGACTCCACAGTGTTCCTCCAATGGAAAGTCCTCTCCCCATTGCAGACAGAAGGTAGCCTTATCGCAGTCAAACTCTGCCACACTCTTTAGCAGGTTCTCATACAAAGGCTTTAATCCCTTCCTTAGTATTTCTGTGCGTTCAATGTTTGTCATAATTCACTGTTAAAATAAGAATATCTATAATACTTCGTTATTTTATAGGCGTGTAATGTATTCCATTTGTATTCTCATCTATATCTTCAAGTTTTTCTATTATTCGTTTCATTGGACTTAGTAAACTATCCTTTGTCCTATTTATCACAAACGATTTGAAGTGTCTGACACTTATATGTGGTTTAAATAGATTAAGCACGAATAAAGCGTGATATGATAGCGTAACAACTTGCACTTTTATCACATTGTTTATATCCTCGATAACCTCATAAAAATCAGTTCTTTTATTTGGGAAACCATTAACAACCGCAAGAGGTATTAACTTATCTTTTTCAAACTGATAGCGGCTAATTAATACCGCCAAATCGTCTAAGATGCGTCTCGTAACAGATAGAGTATCAGCGTTAGAAATCTGTGATTCTCCTATTATAAAGTAATCCTCACATTCGGCAAAAAATTCAATTCTATTATGATTGTTTCCAGCTGCGTTGGTATTACAGCAAATACCTAAATTTAATAGGGTATTACGCACAACTATTTCGCTTAGATCTGGGTATCTATTTGAGTACGTCTCCAATTTCTTGGATAGAGTATCAGCAAATGTGAAAGGGATGTTATCTATGAGAATCTTGCGTGGTTTTGTTTTTAAATCGAGAATGTCTTTAGTTTGCTCAATCTCGGATTGTTTAATGAAAATACTGTTTCTTGCAGTATTTATGGAACAAGTGTTATTTTCCAGACTAAATTGGATAGCTGCATAAGGGCATCTATGAACACATAACCCACATTTTATACATAAATTAGAATCTATATAAGCATATCCATTTTTAAAGGTAATAGCATCAGTTGGGCATACTCTTTTACTCGGATTCTTGGGAAAAGCAGAGAATATCTCCGAATATATTTCTTCTTCAGAGTATGAAGCACAAGTTTTAGAGGTACAACCACAACATGCACCCTTGAATGGTTTATGATTAATCTCAAAACCAGAAAAACCATCTTTTATGATGATCGCATCTATGCACTTAGTCTGCACAGAAAACCGATTTTCAACTGAGTCATTCTTTAATTGTAGCTTTTTCATATTCTAACTTGCCTTGAAATGTATTAAAGTAATCAAGATTCAGTTTCCTGCCACATCTTTTTACATCATAGACGATGCTCACCAGATCCGTGATGTCTATTAATCCAATGTTATAGCCAAAACTGTTTTTTATATCATCAACCAATTCATACACATCTGACCTCTGAGCAGGATATTTAAAGGCTAATGCTAAACTGGATGTCTCAGGGGTTGATGGATAAAATTTTCTTGATAATAAAACAATCTTATTTTCAAATGCCTGTCGGATAGCTTTAATATTTATCTCCCGATCCTCTCTTGGAGATTTAATCTCTATGGGAATTGTATAAGTACTATCAATTATTGTTGCATCAAAACGACAATTAACGTCTCCTTCTCTAGTTACGTGTGGTTTGAGGAATCCTGCGTGTTTTAACAGGACTCCTATATATTCGTAGAATTCTATCTTCAAATCGGAAAGATAGTCTGAAACCTCACGGACAAATTGAGTCTTAGTAGAACATTGTTGCAAATAACGTTCTACAAAATCCCCATTATGATTATCGTTACTATTCTTAATACAGAGTTTTTTCATAAATATCAAATTGATTCTAACACATTATCTGCGGTATGCAATAGTTCACGTGGAACCTCTTGATAACCAAAAAACAAAAAATTGTCATTGCTAATACCAAAATCATTTAGTATAGGAGAACACAACCTGCGAAGAGTAGGCAGACAATCTGCATATTCGCCAATATCAAAACCTGCATTAGCGAGCTTTGTCAAATTTGATAATGCCACAAAAGCTCCTTGAATTTCAGATGAATAATCTTCTATATCTTCATATCTTACATCTCGAATTGTCGAAACTTTGCTGGCAACCATTTTGCCACCATCTGTTAGTTTGAGAACTTTTATAGAACGATTGCCATATACTCCACGCATATTTGTCCCATCAGCCCAACCTGTCCATTTTAATACAGCAATAGGGAATCTTGTATAATTCTGCAAAGTAGCAGAACTACCTAAATTGTGCCGCTGACGTATTTGTAAGATAGTATCTTCTATAGCCTTCAATCCTTTCCTGCGACACATTCGCAACATTTCCGCTGTTTCGTCAACGACATTCTCTTTGGTGTCGTCTTGGCAACAAAGAACACCCGCAATTATTTCATCACGAGTGATAATACAATCTAATTTCAACATGAGCTTCAGAATCATCGGGAATGGGCGTAGAGTATTACCACCTTTGACGTTCGTCAAAGGATTAGGACTTACGATATGCAAAACATTCATTGCCAGCAGATTCTTTAAAACGTTCTTATCTTCTGTATCTGCAATATATGAGCCATATTCAGACAATTTGAAATTGGTCTGCATTGAGCCAGGTTCGTACCATCCCAACATCCTGAACATTTCACTATATGACTTATGCTGATTGTAAAGAGGGTCTCTTGATTTATCCTCTCTTGTCGAACGACTGAGTGCTGTTGCACCAATAGCCCCAAGGGAAGATGCCAACCCATTCATGGCAAGAAATTCTGCTGCCTGAGAGTGGTCAAAATAATCACCAGACTCACTTACAGGGATAAAGTGAGCATATATTTTTTTATAAGTGTCGATAATTTTATCTATATCTGACACTGCATTTGAAAATCGAAATACTCCTGCCATTGTATTAAATTTTAAGTAACCTGTCTTCTGCAACTTTACACCAACGTTCTTCGAGTTCTATACCAACCCATTTTATCTTGTGTCCCTGTTTGTTCAGTTTCTCACAGCAAACGCCCTGAGTACCAGAACCATGAAAAGGATCTAAGATTTCTCCTTCAAATATTCCATTTTTCATGGGACAAAAGGCTTTGGTCAATTCCATAATCAAAGACTCAGGCTTTTGAGTGGGATGTTCAGTCCGCTCCTTCTCAAATGCCTTACCTGCTAATGTTGGAAAATCCCAAATATCACCTCTCATTGAACCACGAGGGTTGGGTTGCCATATTTTCACCTCGCCATCTTTCCCTTTATATTTTACAGGAGACTTCAAACGTTCCGTACTCTTGTATGGAATCCTTACTTCATCAACATTATACGTCCATTTCTGAGGATCATTGCTAAACCAAAGAAATGGCTCATAATGAGTTGCAGGTTCTTTCTTTGAGCGAGAAAAGCCATTCTCGTAATGCCAGATATTTAAACGACGATACGACAAACCAGCCTTATACATTATCACCTGTATAAAGCCAATATAATCATGAATGCCAAACCATACAATACTCCCCTTGGGTTTGAGTAATTGCTTAAGTTTGTTCACTCGTACTTCCACCTGTTTTAAAAAAACATCTAAAGGAAGTTTATCTGAATCGTTGCCAAAATCCTTTCCAACATTATACGGAGGGTCTGTAAGGATGAGGTCAAATCTTCTTCCTGCTTTAATTAACGCATCAAGAACGCAATCGCAGTCCCCATTGATCACTCCATAGACATCGGTTAAGGATGTACTATTTTTTTCTGAAAAGTAATACATATTGATGATGTATGTTTTCTACGTATGATGCTGGATAGCCATACGGTAAAAGTGATTTATGATTTTGTACTAGAATTTTCGTTCCCTGTAAGACCAACTCACCTCCACCTTCAATTTTTTGATGATTTAAAAGGTGTATAAGGTCTGAATGGAAACTTATATATTCGCCTTTATCTCTAAAATCAGAGACAACAATAGCCATATATTTATTGTTCCTAAGAATACGAGCACACTGCATGAAAATCTTTTTGGTAAGAATATTCAAGAATTCCTTGTAATCTTCCACATTTCCTAAGTCTAACTCACTTTCTGAATACTTTGTATCAAGATTGTTGGCTACACGATTCTCAATAACCTTTCTATCTTGCTTATTCAATATACCCCAATAAGGAGGAGATGTAACCATAAAATCAACACTTCCAGTTTCTAACGTCGGTAAAATAGCACAAGAATCTCCATTGATTAGCTGATGTCTTTTACTCGCACCTTTAGCAACCTCAGTTTCGAGTCGCTTAATAGATAGCTCGTGATATTTTTCCGACAACTCAATGCTGATACACTTACGTCCTGTCAGTTCGCATGCTTTTGCTGTAGAAGCGACGCCTCCAAAGGGATCAAGGACAGTCATTCCCTTTTTTGTGAAAAAGAGGATTAACTTTTCTATATCTTGGAATGAATATGGAGCTGGATGCAATTTCTCAATTTGAGCGTCTGGATGATCTGCACCGAGTCCTTTTTGGAAAAAATAGCTTTTTGTTTCAGGAAGCCATTCTTTCCCTGTCAAATCATTAAGTGTATTACGTGGATCTACTGTACCTTCATCCAGTTTTCGATATTCATCGGTCTGCATGAAGGAATTTAATTCTGCGACAGAATATACCAATACTTCTTTGCCCTTTTCCGTAGTAACGACAGTAGGGGTGAACAAACCCTGCTTTTGGGCTTTCTCAAACGTATGTCTTGAAAAGCCCAACTTATCCATTGCATGAGTCTTTTTTAAATAATCTTCAGCTTCACCAAATATGGATGGTGCATCAATCTTTTTTGCCATATTTTATTCTTTACTTTTCACTGTTTATTAAGTCCTTTACATCAACATCAAGCAACTTGGCTATGTCGTTCAATGTATATAGGTTAGGCTGACACGTGTTGCTGCACCACTTACTAACAGTAGCGGTATTCACTTCCAACTGCTCTGCCAACCATTTCCCTGTACGATTCTTTTCTGCCAATACTGCTTTTATTCGATTCAAGTTTTTCATTGCCAACTTATTTAATTCAGATGCAAATATATTTGTTTTGAAGGAAATGAACGAAGGAAAATCGGAAAAACTGAATTTCTGAGTGTAAGATTTAACTTTTCATGCGCAATTTGCTACTTGGATTTATGATTCATTCACACAATCATCCGCACACCAATTGTAAGGAATGGCTGTATGAAAAAAGGGGGAGAAATCGAAAAGCGGTCAAATTCTTAATAGTGTATGAATATAATACTGAACTACAATAAAGAAGTTTTATATTTAATTTATGGTGGTAGAGGCGAAAGCCATTGGATAAACAAACTTTCATATAACAATGACTTAACTGCGCACGGAGGACTACCACCTTAGCAAAGGTATAATAAAAATTTCGGGAACAACAAAAAGAAAAATAATAAAAACAAAATAATTATGTCAACAAACATCATATTAGAAATACCTACACCAAATGAATGGATGAGAATATGCCGCTCTCAACTTGGTTATTATTTCCCAAAACATTATGGTGATAATAAAGACAATATAGAGAAGAACTGGAACGCCTTGGTACAATCTGCCAATAATGGAAGCAAACTTGATCAGGCTTTGTTAGCTAAATGGCTCTTAGATCAAGACAGGGACGAAGAAGCTGTTCCTTATATGATAATGGTTCATAACAAAATGGACTTTTACTTCGATTATGATCTTGGCGAGTTCTACGAATATGGTGAAGCAGGCTTGCCAAAAGATCTGGGAATAGCCCTAAAACTTTACTCGAATCCTGCGGTACTCTGTGAAGATGTACCATCTATGATAAAACTCGGTCAATTTTATGAAGAAGGATTAGGTACTCCTATTGACATGAAAGAGGCTATGTTATGGTATAAAGAAGCATTTGATAAAGGAGATGAATTTGCAGGGCTTACCATTGGTATAAGATATGCACAGGGTTATCATGGGTTAAAGAAAAATAAGAAGAAAGCATTGGCATTGTTAAAGCAGGCTGCTAAAAGTAGTGACCCTGAGATTGCTGATATTGCTTCTGAATGGTTGGCAAACAAAATAAATTGGTAAATCAATCCCTTTTGGAATTTCTATATTACGAGGCTGTCATATTATTGGCGGCTTCGTTTTGTTTTATCATCCCTTTTGAACTTAGAATCGAAATAACGCGCTTGACCAGACCTGTAAACTGTAAACTTCATTTTCCCTAATCCCCTATATCAGCTCAAAACAGGGTATGTGTGAGAAGCATTTTACAGTTTACAGAGCATAAAAAAGGAAGATAGTTGATTCACTACCTTCCCTTTCTTTTTCACTCATAATTACCAAGCGTCGGAACCAT
>CAMAMB010000026.1 GCA_945836755.1 uncultured Bacteroidales bacterium | reverse complement strand
TGCAGTGATACTATAGTACGTGATTATTGAATATCTTGTTTCCGGTCGTTCCCCACGTAGGAGCGTGGATTGAAACTTAACGCCATCGGAGACGATGTATTGGTTAACGCCGTCGCTCCCCACGTGGGAGCGTGGATTGAAACCAGCTGGCGGCTTCCAGTTTGTTTGCCACTATTGGTCGCTCCCCACGTGGGAGCGTGGATTGAAACATTTTTGCGTACCAATCTTTGCGTGCTCCGCCGAGTCGCTCCCCACGTGGGAGCGTGGATTGAAACTTACTGCCACTTTAGCCGTATTTGGCCAATCTCGGTCGCTCCCCACGTGGGAGCGTGGATTGAAACAGCATAACTCTTTGATGCTGTATACATGCCCTTGTCGCTCCCCACGTGGGAGCGTGGATTGAAACTTCAATAGCTGTGGAAGTTTTGGCCTGCCCACGGGTCGCTCCCCACGTGGGAGCGTGGATTGAAACTGGTTTTGCTTTCCCCACGTGTTACTCATCAATGTCGCTCCCCACGTGGGAGCGTGGATTGAAACCTCCCGGACGGGAGCCATAAGGAGACCGCTGCGAACGTCGCTCCCCACGTGGGAGCGTGGATTGAAACTTCTGACCGCTCATTTACTATTTTGTTTGCTCAGTCGCTCCCCACGTGGGAGCGTGGATTGAAACCTTTTATCGGCTACGGGATAGCCTCCGGCTTCGTTGTCGCTCCCCACGTGGGAGCGTGGATTGAAACGTCCCACTGGTTGCGCTGGTAGATGATGCGGTTGGTCGCTCCCCACGTGGGAGCGTGGATTGAAACGTCCACCGCTGGCCGAATGCCCAGCAGTCCTCCAGTCGCTCCCCACGTGGGAGCGTGGATTGAAACATAATATTGCAGATCTTAACCGCAGTCTTGATATGTCGCTCCCCACGTGGGAGCGTGGATTGAAACTGACGGGTCAGGGCGATATGCTGACGGAAGATCTGTCGCTCCCCACATGGAAGCGTGGATTGAAACCACCAACCACTCGAAGGCTTTTGCCAAGCCGCCGCGAGGTTAGTGGAGATTGTTTTGCGTCAGGTCCGCCGCCGTCAGGACGGCGCGTCCTTTTCCATGGTTTCACGCCTCCGTCTACGAAGCTTTCCTCTCGGAAGTGCTGTTTGAGCGGTTGACAGCCACTATGTCCACCTTTCTCGGCAGGCGGTCGTAGGCCTCGCGCTCTATTTCCTTGTTGAGGCGTTCCACTTTTCTCTCAAATTCGCTCGCTTCGCTCATTGCAGCCAATACAGCAAGGCAGCGACGCCGCCTGCGAAAACGGTTATTGCCCAGTCCACCCAATCCCACATGCAGCCATGCAACTTGTCTTTGAGTTCCAAGCAGCTTGCCGCAACCGCAGCATAAATGACATTCTGCACGGATAAGGCGCAGATGCCTACCAAGATACTCGAGATGGAGGTAATACATAAGTACGATCGCACTATTGTTGCCGGCCATTCGCTTACCTGGGTGCGACGCAATCTACCATCCGGCTGGTATCTGCACTGCTTGCAGCCATCGTCGCCCAAGCAGTGGACGGACGTACACCGACCGTTGGACGAGCGTATACCGACCATCGGACGAGCGTCGCCTAATTGGAAGACGAGCGTCCGCCGTTAGGCAGACGACAACGCGAAGCATTGCGGCGACAACCGGCGGAGCGGAAATGGTGGCGGCGAGCAGAAAAGGCGGAGCGGCATAGGTAATAAGAATCCTCCCGCTGTGGTCGTGAAGGCAACGGGAGGAGTTAGACGGGCCGATAAGCAGGCCGTATGGGTTGAGAAGGAGCGATCTATAGACAAAGCAGGGCTACGCGGTAGACACAGAGGGCGGCCACATAGGCAATGAGCGTGGTGGAAACGGCTGAAGCGATGGCCCAACGCCATGCACCACTCTCATGGCGGATGGCGGCAATGGTGGCTACACAGGGAAGGTAGAGCAGGGTGAACACAAGGAATGCAAGGGCTGCTGCCGGCGTGGCCATGCGGGGCAAGACCTGCGCCAGATGGACTGCTTCTGCCTCTTCGTCATCCAAGCTCTCTGTTGGGGCGGTCGAAGATACAGAAGGTTCCGCCAGGGCCGTATCTGTTACATCTTCGCTTGAAGCCATGACGGCTAATGTACTGACCACAAGTTCTTTGGCACCGAAGCCGGAGAGCACGGCTACGGACATCTGCCAGTTGAAGCCTAACGGCGAAAGTACGGGAGTAAGGAAGCGCCCGGTCGTCTCCAAGTAACTGGTACCGCCGACGGCCTCGGTCTGTGGCTCAGGCGCCGTCTCTGCTTGATTGACGGGGCGAGGGAAGTAGCCCAGCGCCCAAATGACCACGGAAAAGAGGAGGATGACGCCTCCCATCTTGCGCAGATACTGCCTACCCTTCTCCCATGTGTGGGCAAGCACGCTATGGAGCGAGGGAACGCGGTATGGAGGCAGTTCCATGACGAAGGGGTGGTCGGCATCGGCTGTCAGGAAATGGCTCAACACCTTCGATACACATAAGCCCACCAGCACCCCGCCTAAGTAGAGCCCCATCAGGACGAGGGCCGCATGGGATGGGAAGAAGGCACTGACCAGCACCACGTAGATGGGGATGCGTGCCGAGCAAGACATGAAGGGAATGACGAGCATGGTGATGAGGCGGCTCTTGGGATTTTCGATGGTGCGCGTAGCCATCACGGCGGGTACGTTGCATCCAAAGCCCATCACCATGGGAATAAACGACTTGCCGTGGAGCCCTATGTGGTGCATGAGGCGGTCCATGATAAAGGCCGCTCGGGCCATGTAGCCCGTGTCTTCGAGCAGGGAGATGAAGAAGTAGAGTATGAGGATGTTGGGCAGGAACACGATGACGCTGCCCACGCCCCCTATGACACCGTCGGTGACAAGGTCGCGCCACGCTCCGGGAGGCATGGCGTAATGGACAAACTGCGCCAGCACGTCGGTGAGTGCCTCTATCCAGTCCATGGGATAGGCGCCGAGGAAGAAGGTGGCACTGAAGATGCCGGCAAGCAGGAGGAGAAAGATGGGATAACTGAGCCAAGGATTGGTGACTAAGCCGTCGATGCGGGCCGTGATGGTCTGATGGGTATCGCTGCCGTGGGGATGAAACGTCTCCAACAAGGCTCCCTTGATAAAGCCGTACTTGGCATGGGCTATGGCGTCGGCAGCGCTCTCCCGGAGCTCTGCCTGAAGATGTAAGCCCTCTTCGTAACGCGCGGCCACAAGTTTGTCGTGTTGTGGCAACTGTTCCACGAGCTGCTGCACGTCGGCGTCGCCTTCGAGAAACTTGATGGCGAGGAAGCGGGTGGAGTACTTGTGACGCAGGGAAGGGTTCTCCTGAAAAATATGCTTTATATGGTCGATGCTTTGCTCTATGGCCACACCATGATTGATATGTATGTGACGCGCGAAGCTATCGTTCCCTCTGTTTTCATAGACGGCCACCGCCGCTTCAAGGAGGGCCTGCAGCCCTTCGCCCGTCTTAGAGACCGTGGGTATCATGGGGATGCCGAGCAGACGCCCAAGTTGGCGATGGTTGAGACGGTCGCCGCTGCTGCGCAGCTCGTCGTACATATTGAGGGCCACCACCACGCGGAGATTCATGTCTATGAGTTGGGTGGTGAGATAGAGGTTGCGTTCAAGATTGGCAGCGTCGACCACATTGATAACCACATCGGGCCTCTCCTCAATGAGATACTGACGGACATAACGCTCTTCGGGCGAGAAAGCGGCAAGGGAGTAAGTGCCCGGAAGGTCAATGAGCTGAAAGTGGTAGCGCTCGACCTTGACCTCACGGCCTTCAGCGTGGTCGGCAGAGAGGGAGGCGAGATGGCACGTGGCACCCAGCGTGCAGCCGTCGCAGCTGCGGGTCGAACTGATGCAACGCGAAGAAGCATGTGACGCCGTGGCGTCACCTTCGGCAGCAGGTCCGTAGAGACGGATGACCTTAGAGAACTCACCCTCCTTGGCATCGACGGTGACTCCACTATAATTGCCTACCCTTTCGTGGCCTCCGCTCAGTTGGTTAAAGAGAGACGTCTTGCCACAATTGGGGTTGCCCACCAGCACAATCTTCAGTGTGTGGCGCTTATGTGAGGCCAGAGCCTTCAACTTGTCTTCAAGAGAGAGCGAAGCCTCGTCGCGATCGAGATCGTCTGTAAGTTCAGCAGGCTGGGAAGGCTCGGACGCGGACGGGGAAGAGACAGAGGCATGGAGCAGCTCAGTCTCGCTGACGATTTCCACCAGCTGGGCCTCAGCGCGCCTCAACGAAATGAGGTAGCCCATTATCTCGTACTCTACGGGATCGCGCAAGGGCGCGTTGCGAACGACACGAATGGTCGTTCCGCGTATAAAACCCATGTCGATAAGGCGTTTGCGTATGCCGCCATGGCCTGTGACCTTGACAATCACCCCTTTTTGGCCAGTCTGTAATTCTGAGAGATTCATGCTGAAGGAAGATAATTTGATGTGTCAGTCTGCCTGATGGTTTCAGGCAGCGCAAAGGTAGATGAAACCCTGCGGTGAAGGAATACCCAAAACATGGGATATGGGCGGTAGACGCAGTGCTACGCTTAGTCAAAGCGTATGGTCTTGGCCGGCTGTATGACACTGACGAAGAAGCTGGGCAGGACGAGGGCGCTGAGGGTCAGCACGAGCGTGGCCACGTTGAGGATGAGTATCCAAGTCCACTCGAAACTTACGGGAACGGCATCCACATAATAGGTGGTCGGGTCGAGGCGAATGAACTTGCACTTCTCCTGCAACAGGACAAGGGCGCAGCCCACGACGTTGCCCCATAGCAGGCCACGCCAGAGTATGTGAGCCGAAAGCCAGAGGAAGATATGGCGCACCTTGCGGTTGCTGGCGCCCAGGGCCTTCAATGTGCCAATGGCTGAGGTGCGCTCCAGGATAAGGATAAGCAGGCCACTCATCATGCCAAAGCCTGCGACACCGATGGTAATCAGGAGGATCACAAGCACATTGAGGTCGAGAAGGTCTAACCACGACAGCATGGAACGCGTGCGGGGATTGAGCGTAAGGGGAAGGATGGAGACAGAGGCGCTGTCGGTTCTCCCCTGCCCTACTCCGAGTGTACGCCCCACATAACGCTTGGACAACGCAGCTGTAGCCGCCGGCATGAGGCTCTTGTCGGGGAGTTGGACCTCTACCAAGGAGCACTGATTGTCCGCCCACGACTGCAGTCGGCTGATGGTGCGGGCATCGGTCCATACAATCTGGTTGTCGAACTGCTGGATGTGGGTTTGGTAGATGCCTGCAACGGTTAGACGTCGCTGCTTGATGGTGCTGGTGAAGAAGTAGCTGTATACAGTGTCACCTACACGCAGGTGGAGGAGGTCGGCCAGGGTCTGGGAGATGACAATCTTGTTTTGCACAGAGTCGGCCTCGGGCTTTCGCCAGTCGGGGACGGCGCCTGCCACGAGATGGCTACGTAGGAAGGTACAGTCATACTCGGGCGCAACGCCCTTGAATGCCACACCGGCAAAGTCGCCCTGCGTCTTGATGACACCCATCTTCATGGAGACACGCTGCACATGCTTGGCGCTCGCCGTCTGCCGTATCTCCTGGAGGTCGGAAGGGGTGACGGTGATGGGATATAGGTCGGGGTTAAAAAGACTTTGCTCATCGAGCATCTCTATATGCGAGGTAAATCCTGAGAGCTTACCTTGCACCTCAGCCTGGAAGCCTTTGACGAGACAGACAGATACTATCATCACGGCCAGGCCTACGGCTACCCCGGCAGTGGCAATAAGAGTGGCAGGGGCAGAAGCACGCCCGGACTCACGCTGACCGGTGCGAAAAAAACGATGGGCTATAAAGAATGATAACAAGACGGTATGATTATATGGGAAATACTTTCACCCCTGCAGCGGGTGGTGGCGGCCGGTTGTAGAAGGCTTGTCAGGGAGAGTGGATACAATCAAAGCCTCTTCGGAATACGCCATGACGTACCACGTAGAGGCTTCAGCCTGCCTCGACATCATGCAGCTGACGCCAAGACGGTCGAGACACACAGGCAGACTATGTGCGAAGCGTGTAGCCGGGGTACGCCTCCAACGCTTTCTGCAAGACGAACAGTGCGCGGCGCAGGTCAGACTTGTTGAGCACGTAGGCAATGCGCACCTGATCTACACCGGCTCCCGGCGTGGTGTAGAAACCGGCTGCCGGGGCCATCATGACGGTTTCACCCTCATAGTCGAAGTCGGACAGACACCAGGCGCAGAAACGTTCGGCATCATCGACCGGGAGCTTGGCCACGGTATAGAAGGCACCCATCGGTATGGGAGAATAGACGCCGGGTATGCGGTTGAGCCCATCAATAAGGCACTTGCGACGTTCCACATACTCGTCGTAGACTTCCCGCGTATAGTCTATGGGTTCGTCCAATGAAGCTTCGGCTACAAGCTGGCCAAGCAACGGTGGGCTCAGGCGAGCCTGACAGAACTTCATGACAGCGGCTCTCACCTCTACATTCTTGGTGATGAGGGCGCCTATGCGTATGCCGCACTCACTATAACGCTTCGACACGGAGTCTATCAGGACCACGTTATCCTCTATGCCCTCGAGATGGCAAGCCGAGATGTAAGGCGACCCCGTATAGATGAACTCACGATATACCTCATCGCTAAACAGATAAAGGTCGTACTTCTTGACGAGGTCCCTTATCTGGTTCATTTCACGGCGTGTATAGAGATAGCCGGTAGGGTTGTTGGGATTGCAGATAAGGATAGCTCTAGTTCGCTCGTTGATAAGAGCCTCGAATTGCTCGACCTTGGGCAGGGAGAAGCCTTCCTCTATCGTGGTGGCTATGGTACGGATGCGCGCCCCTGCTGAGATGGCGAAGGCCATGTAGTTGGCGTATGCCGGCTCGGGGACTATGATTTCGTCTCCCGGGTTGAGACACGACATGAAGGCGAAGAGTACCGCCTCGGACCCTCCTGAGGTAATGATAATATCGTCCGGGGAGAGATGGATATGATAGGTCTCATAGTAGCGTGTAAGTTTCTCGCGATAGCTACGGAACCCCTGGCTGGGGCTATACTCCAACACTTTACGGTCAAGGTGTTTGAGAACGTCGAGACCGGACTGAGGCGTCGGCAAATCCGGTTGGCCGATATTGAGATGGTAGACGTGAATACCGCGCTCCTTGGCGGCGTTAGCAAGTGGGGCTAACTTTCTAATGGGAGACTCCGGCATGGAACTCGCCCGAGCGGATAGTTCTGGCATTGCGGTGTGGTTTATAGCGATACTATATGTAGGTGACGGCAAGAAGGGCGGCGCTTTCTTGTCATCCCATGGAGATGTGCGGCAAAAGTACACAAAAAATTGTGGACCGCGCCTATTCTTTCACAAGTTAGGGTATGACAGACCGTATAACGGCTTCGACAAGCGGAAAAGGGACTTCGACAAGCGAAAAAGGGACTTCGACAAGCGAGAAAGGGACTTCGACAAGCGGGAAAGGAGCTATGGCAGGCGGGAAAGGGGCTATGGCAGGCGGGAAAGGGACTATGGCAGGCGGGAAAGGGACTATGGCAGGCCTGGATGATTGGCAGCCAACACGTCACGCACCAGGCGAAGGGTGGCAACGTGGATGCCGCGGGCTATCAGCAAGTCGGTATCAGGGTCAAGCAGCCCGGTCAGTTTCTGCTGCTTCTTGGCAGACATGCCGTAGCGTTTCAGTGCCTCGCTAAGCCGGCCATCCAACAAGGCGACGTGGCCGGCATTGAGCCAGTCGCTGCAAGTAGCGTCCTCGCCCGTCAACAGGATGGCGTAGTGCTTCTCTGCCTTCTGGTAATGGTGGTTCTGCAGTTCGCACCAGGCAAGGGGACGGACGATGGCCGGGTCGTGAGGCTGCTTGTAGTCGGCCTCGTAAAGCAGTCTGGCGGCTTCGTCAAACCGCGATAGGCGCATCATGCAGTCGGCGGCACGCAGCAGAAGCCGGTAGGGACGGTCTTTCATGTCGGCCGCTTGCAGATACAGGGTTGATGCTTCCGGGTAATGGCCCAACTTACGCTGACAGTCTGCCTCTCTACAGCAGAGCCAGTAGGAAGGTTGGGGCACCATGTCGGCAGCTTTCCGGTAACGGTCGGCTGCATCTTCTATATGCCCGGTCTGCTCGAGGGCATATCCTTCACGTTCGAAGCTCTCGGCGGTACGCCGGTCCGGAGCAATGGCGGCGTACAGAGGTGCTGCCATCCCGTAGTTCTTTACTTTGAAAGCATAGTCAGCCACCCGTCGACAGCGCGAGGCGCTGTGGCGGATGAAGGAAAAGCAGTCGCAGTCGGTCAGCAGGAGATTGAGCTTGAATGGATTGACGAAGTCATTGTGGTGGAGGAAGGTGTGGCTGAAGCGGAAGAAGTTCTGCAAGTAGTAGCGGAGCACGACGGCCACACTCACCTCTTCGTCGGCCCCTATGACGTCATCATTCTGACTGATAAATTCTTGCAGCCGAGGCTCCCAACGGTTGACAAAGCCTTTTGTCTTGTCGCGCAGCTTACCGGCGCTTCCCATGGCCAGCACCACGGAGTAACGATCTGAGTCGCAGAGGTGAGCCCCTCGCAGAATGAGCTGGGCGAGCCGGTCTTTGGTGTCCACTCCCTTCAGTCCGGGATGACTTTGCATGAAGGGCACAAACCAGTTGGCCGCATGGCTGAAGAAGGGGAAGCGATGTTTCATGTGGGTGAAAGCTCCTACGTAGAGGTCTGCCCCTTCTGCTTGCCAGTTTTCTATTTGCCGCATGGCCGCACTCAGTTCCTGCCTTTCCTCAGACGCTTCATCCTGCCACTCCTCGTTCATGTCAAGCAGCGCCGGTTCGTCGTCGGACTGGCTGTCGGTAGACATCGTGTGTGGGTGGAGGTGTTTCATGAAGCCTGGAATGATTGTCTCCTCCAGACTTCGCTGTATGCTCTTCGTTTCGAGCGATATGAGCAGTTGCATCTGCAGGAGTTCTACATGGTCCATGGCTTCGGCCGAGTCTTCAAGGGTGGCGATGAGAGGCTGCAGCTTGCCCAAGACTGCCGCCGATGCTCCGTGGCGAATGAGCGTGAAGGCCAGCGCGACCATCGCCCTGACTTTGAGATGGATGAAGTAGATGCCTTTGTACGTCGATGGTTCTGCATAGAGCGTGTGCAGCATGCGGGCCCACAGTGCAAGTTTCTCTGTGTCGCAGAAATGCAGGGACGAAAGCGTCAGGGCTGATACGGCCACCAGCTTGGCTGCTGCCTCGGGAGCGGAGGGTGCAGCCGAGGGCAGCAGCCAGCGTTCTATGTCCCGGGCAGCTGTCTGCGTCAGGAGCGGGGCTGTCCAGCAGGTGGCGAAGATGGCATCTAATGCCTCGTCTGACAGTGGCGAGGCTGCTTCTGAAAGTATGGACTGCAGGCCATCAGCCAGATTGCCATCGGCCGGAATGTATGGGGCTACCAGCTTATGGCATTCCGCAAAATATCCCTCGGGCTCGGCCACCAGTTTCTGCCGGCGACGAAGCGCTGCGAGCTGGCGGTAAGCTCTGCGAAAGAAGTTCTCCACGTTGCTGTCCCTTTCAGGGTCGTCTGCACCGGCTGCAAAGTACTTCAGGAGCAGCTCATAGGCCTGGCGGATGCTCCCGAGCTCGTCGGTGGCCTTGTCGTCTCTCAGCAAGGTGGCTGCTGAGACAAGGGCATGCAGCCCTTCCAGCAGGCCACCACTGTCGAGGGCCTTGGCGGCATCGTTAAGGAGGAACTTGGCGGCTGTCATTGGGGTTGGGCAGTAGGATTGAGGTGAAGATGATAGTCGGCGTAGAGTTGCTCAACGTAGTGCGCTGCTCCATATATATTAATAGAGTCACGGGCCATGCTGACGGCCTTGAGTAGCTGCTTCATGTGGGTGGGGTGCTGCCGTTTCCAGTTCTTGTCAATGACCAAGGCTCCCGCTGCATCCTTTCCGGCTACGGTGTAGAGCAGGCGATGGCCGCCTCGTTTAGCCTCGAGCGTGTACGGCCAGGTAAGGAAGGCGGCATCCACCTGCCCCCTGTCGAGCATGGCCAGCCTTGTGCGCTGGCTGTTGATATAGGGAGTATATACGGCGTCGGTGGTCAGCCCTGCCGAGCTGAGCGCGTCGCGCAGCATGGCCGTCTCCGCGGCATGCCGCGAGGTGGCTATCAGGCGGCCCTTCAGTCCCGACGTCTTGCCTACGCGCAGCGCACCTCTGACGTAGAGTTGCCACTCCGCCTCGCCCTTCCTGACTATTTCGTAGCGGGCGGAGAGGCGCTTCTTCACCTGTGGCAGTTGCGCTCCGGCTGCCCAGCCTCCTATGCAGAAGCTGCGGAGAAGCGCCGAGTCGCAGTCGAGCACATTGTCGTAGCTGCAAAGCCTCACCGGAAGGCCTAACTGCCGGAAGAGGCCTGTATGTCGGGCCACATAGAGAGGCAGGCAGTCGGCTCCGGGCATGACGGCGAGCATCCACGTATTATCCGACGGGGATGGTGCGCCGGCTAAGGTGTCGGCAGCTGTACCGAGGCTGTCGCTCGCAGCCGGACTGTCGGAGGATGAGTGCGTGCCACAACCTGCGGTAAGCAGACTGACCGCGAGGCATAGCATCGTGACAAGGTGTCGAAAGTATTGGGACATGGCAAGAATGGCTCTATATACATATAGACTGCCCCACAGCCTCGCCCAGCCATAGTCTGGTGTATGGGGAGAAGCTGAGGGGCAGTTATCAGTTAGCGTTGAAGCGAATGGGGATTATCCCTTGATGGCTGCGATGCCGGGAAGCACCTTGCCCTCTATGGCTTCGAGCAGGGCACCGCCACCGGTGGAGATGTAGGATACCTGGTCGGCCATGCCGAACTTATTGATGCAAGCCACGGAGTCGCCGCCGCCGATGAGGGAGAAAGCGCCTTCTGCCGTAGCCTTGGCGATGGCTTCGGCGATGGCACGTGAGCCGCCGGTGAAGTTGTCAAACTCGAACACGCCGGCAGGACCGTTCCACAGGATGGTCTTTGAGCCTTCGATGGCCTTGGTGAAGAGTTCACGGGTAGCAGGACCGGCGTCGAGGCCTTCCCAGCCGTCGGGAATGTCGGTAGCGGGCACAATCTGGGTATTGGCGTCGTTGGCAAACTTGTCGGCTGCCACGCAGTCGGTGCCGAGCACGAGGTTGACGCCCTTGGCCTTGGCTTTCTCTACAATCTCGAGAGCGAGGTCGAGCTTGTCGTCTTCGCAGATGGAGATGCCAATCTTTCCGCCGCGGGCCTTGGCAAAGGTGTAGGTCATACCGCCGCAGAGGATGAGGTTGTCCACCTTGTCCATGAGGTTCTCTATGATACCGATTTTGGTCGACACCTTAGAGCCGCCCATGATGGCGGTGAAGGGACGCTTGATGTTGTTGAGCACATTGTCGACGGCTGTCACTTCCTTCTGCATGAGATAGCCGAGCATCTTGTGGTCGGCGTCGAAGTAGTCGGCAATGACGGCGGTAGAAGCGTGCTTTCTGTGGGCAGTGCCGAAAGCGTCGTTCACGTAAATATCGGCATAAGAGGCGAGGGTCTTGGCAAAGTCCTTCTGGCTTTCCTTCATGGCCTTCTTAGCGTCGGCGTAGGCGGGATCTTCCTTGTCGATGCCGACGGGCTTACCCTCTTCTTCGGGATAGAAACGAAGGTTTTCGAGAAGCAGGACTTCTCCGTCCTTCAAGGCAGCAGCCTGGTCGGCAGCCTTGGCACAATCGGGGGCAAAAGCCACCTTCACGCCGAGCTTCTCGCTCACAGCGTCAACAATCTGGCCCAGTGAGAATTTGGGGTTTACCTTGCCCTTGGGCTTGCCCATGTGGCTCATGATAATGAGGGAACCGCCGTCGGCCAAAACCTTCTGCAGTGTGGGCAGGGCGCCACGGATACGTGTGTCGTCAGTAATCTTGCCATTCTCATCGAGAGGCACATTGAAGTCTACGCGGACAATTACTTTCTTGCCCTGAAAGTTGCAAGTGTCAATAGTCATAGGTTATAAAGAGTTTAGGGTATTTGCGCAGCAAAAATACCCATACTGAGGCTAAACTCAAAGCATTCTGCAAAGTTTTTGCCCTACCGCAGCCTAATCCCGGCCACTTTATGGCCATTTCCGACGTGTGTTTCCTCGTGGCCGACGGGCTTCCCGCCGTCAGCGGAAGGCATCCCGCCAAGTGGTTTCGACCGAAACCACATCTGTTTTCGGGCAGAACCACATCTGTTTTCGGACGAAGCCACATCTGTTTCCGGCCGGAAACCACTGACGGCCATGCTTGCAGTGATGGCAAATCCCCTTGCTGCCACACGAGAGAAGCACACCCATTCGGCAAGCTGCCCGCACCATCAGATGGCACCCATTGACAAAGCCCCCTCACCGCACCGGCCGACAACGGGCCGGAAGGCAGTGAGGGGGCTGACGGGCTGTGAAGCGCGCGGCGTCTACTTCGAGAGATAGGCGTGTATCTGTGAGGCCACCTCACGGCCTGCTGCCAGACAGCGCACTACGAGCGAGGGACCCGTGACGGCATCGCCTGCCACGAAGACGCCTTCGCCGTAGGCCGGATGCTCGGGACGCAGAAAGCCCATGGCGAGGAGCACGAGGTCGGCCTTAATGACCTCTTTCTTGCCCGTAGGCACCATGAGCGGACGTCCGCCTTCGGGATTGGGCTGCCACTCTACCTCTTCCACTTCCACGCCTGAGACATTGCCGCGCGACGTGCCCAAGAAGCGGAGCGAGGTAAGACACCAGCGCCGCTGACAGCCCTCTTCGTGGCTGGAAGTGGTCTTGAACACGCGCGGATAGGCCGGCCAGGGGTTTTGAGGGTCTTTGTCACGCGGCGGCTGCGGCATGATTTCGATTTGCGTTATCTCCGTAGCTCCCTGACGGCGGGCTGTGCCTATGCAGTCGGAGCCGGTGTCGCCGCCACCGATGACCAGTACCCGCTTGCCCTTGGCCGTGACGCGCTCGGCGGCAGGTATATCAGCTCCGGCCAAGACACGGTTTTGCTGGCCCAGCAGGTCGAGGGCGAAGTGTATGCCCTTTAATTCGCGGCCGGGTATGGGGAGATCGCGAGGCGTGGGAGTGCCGGTGGCCATGCAGACAGCATCGAAGCCCCCGGGCAGGCTGAGCGGGTCAATGGCGGTGCCACATCTGAACTGTATGCCGGAGGCTTCCATCACCCGGATGCGGCGGTCGATGACAGTCTTCTGTAGTTTAAAGTTGGGTATGCCGTAGCGCAAGAGGCCGCCCGGTTGTTCGTCCTTCTCGAAGACGGTCACGTCGTAGCCGTACCCATGGAGGCGCATGGCGGCAGAGAGGCCGGTGGGACCACTACCGATGACGGCCACGCTACGGCCGAGGCGGGGAGTCAGTTCGGGCTGTACCCATCCCTCACGGAAGGCAGCCTCAATGACGGCGCACTCGTTCTCGCGTATGGTGACAGGCTGCTCGATGGCAAGGCTCAACACACAACTCTTCTCGCAGAGCGCCGGACATACACGGCCGGTAAACTCGGGGAAGTCGTTGGTGGAAGTCAGAATGTGGTAAGCCTCTTTGAACTTGCCCTTGAAGAGGGCGTCCTGGAACTCGGGCGGACGGTTGCCCAAGGGGCAGGCCCAGTGGCAGAAGGGCACGCCACAGTCCATGCAGCGGGAGGCCTGCTCTTTACGGGCGCCGGTATGGAGGGTCTGTTCTACTTCGCCGAAGTCGGCGATGCGTTCGTGTATGGGTCGGTAGCCTGCTTCACGGCGAGGCACGGTAAGAAATGCTTTAGGGTTACCCATAGTGGTAGATATTCTGTAGTCAGCGCTTGCAGGAGCACTGAGAGGATGGTTTGGTATATAATGATTGTAGGGAGGCAGGCTGCGGCCTGCCCGGAGGCTGCCACAGCGTGGGCCGGCATCAATAGTCGCGTTGCACCTCGGCTATCTTCTGCTGCAACTTGCGCATCTGTTCCTCGGCAAGCACGCGTTTATACTCAATCGGCGTCACCTGAATGAAATCGTCTATGTAGCGGTTCCAGTCATCGAGCATGGTGCGCGCCAGTTGCGACCCGGTGTAGAGGTAGTGCTGGCGGACAAGTTCGTGAAGCTCTTTGCGGGAGGCGGAGTCCTCGAGCAGCGAGAGTTCCACCATCTCCATGTTGCAGAAGAAGTCGAAGTGATGGTCCTTGTCCCAGACATAGGCCACGCCGCCGCTCATGCCGGCCGCAAAATTGCAGCCCGTGGGACCGAGCACAACCACACGGCCGCCGGTCATGTACTCACAACAATGGTCGCCCACGCCCTCGACCACGGCAATGGCACCTGAGTTACGCACGGCGAAGCGCTCCCCTACACGGCCATTGATATAGACTTCGCCACTCGTAGCCCCGTAGAGGAGGGTATTACCGGCGATGGTATTGTCTTCGGCGTTGAAATTAGAGCGCACCGGCGGCTGCACACAGATGCGTCCACCGCTGAGGCCCTTGGCCAGGTAGTCATTGGCCTCACCTTCCAGCTTGAAGCTGACGCCGTGGGGCAGGAAAGCGCCGAAGCTCTGGCCGGCAGCGCCCTTGAACTTGACGCTGAGTGTATCGTCAGGCAGCCCGACATGGCCGTAGCGCGACGCCACTTCGCCCGCGAGCATGGCCCCCACGGAGCGGTCGGTGTTCTGAATGGCGTATTCAAGCGAGACTTCCTTGCCATGAAGAAGGGCAGGAGCTGCGGCAGCAATAAGACTGACATCCTTGACCTGACTGATGTCATGGCGCTGTGCAGCCACGTGATGGATGGCAGCCTCACTGTCGACGCGATGGAGCATCCGGCTGAAGTCAAGGAGCGACTGCTTAGTGCCTTGGGGACGCGGCTTGATGGTGATGAGCTCTGTGTGGCCCACTATCTCGTTGAGACTGCGGTAGCCCATCCGGGCCAGGTACTCACGGACCTCTTCAGCCAACATACGGAAGTAGTTGACCACATACTTGTAATGGCCTCTGAAGTGCTCGCGGAGCTTGGGATCCTGGGTGGCGACGCCCACGGGACAGGCATTGGTGTGACACTTGCGCATCATGACACAACCCAAGACAATGAGCACGGTAGTGCCAAAGGCAAACTCATCGGCTCCGAGCAAGGCCATGGCCACGATGTCGCGCCCGGTCTTGAGCTGGCCGTCGGTCTGAAGCCTTACGGCCCCTCTTAGCCCGTTGAGCACGAGGGTCTGCTGCGTCTCACTCAGTCCAATCTCCGGGGAGATGCCCGCATAGCGCATGGACGAAGCCGGCGAAGCGCCCGTGCCACCCTCTGCGCCGGAAATGACAATAAGGTCGGCTTTGGCCTTGGCCACGCCGGCGGCGATGGTGCCTACCCCACTCTCGGCCACAAGCTTCACACTGATCTGTGCCTTGGGGTTGACGTTCTTGAGGTCGAAGATAAGCTGGGCGAGGTCCTCGATGGAGTAAATATCATGGTGGGGAGGCGGCGAGATAAGGGAGATGCCGGGGATGGAATGGCGAGTCTTGGCGATAATCTCGTTTACCTTATAACCCGGAAGCTGTCCACCCTCACCGGGCTTGGCACCCTGGGCCACCTTTATCTGCAGCTCCTCGGCATTCACGAGATACTCGGTGGTGACGCCGAAGCGGCCAGAGGCTATCTGCTTGGTCTTGCTCGAAAGCGAAACGCCATCGAAGGTGTCGCTGAAGCGGCTACTGTCTTCACCACCCTCGCCGGTATTGCTGCGAGCGCCGAGGGCATTCATGGCAATGGCCAGCGCCTCGTGGGCCTCTTTGCTGATTGCGCCAAACGACATGGCACCGGTCACAAAGTGCTTTACAATCTCCTCGACAGGCTCTACTTCATCAAGGGGAATGGGGTTCTGCTTGAACTCGAAGTAGTCCCGCAGGAAGATGGGTTGCTCCTTCTCATCCGCCAGACGGGTGAACTCCTTAAACTTCTTATAGCTGCCCAGACGGGTTGCCAGCTGGAGAGAACTGATAGTCTCGGGGTTCCAAGCGTGTTGTACCCCCTTCTTGCGGTAACTGAACTGACCGATGTGGGGGAGCAAGGGCGCCTCGGCCGCAGCAGCCCCAGGGGCAAAGCCGGCGGAGTGGAAGGCGGCATAGTCGCGGGCAATCTCTTCGAGCCCTATTCCACCAATGGTAGAGACCTCGGTGCCAAAATATGCCTTCAGTAGCTCTTCGCTGAGACCTACTGCCTCGAAAATCTTGGCACCCCGGTAGGAGCGGATGGTGCTTATGCCCATCTTCGACATTATCTTATAGAGGCCCTTGCAAACGGCCTTGATGTAATTCTTCTCGGCTGTATCATAGTTCATTTGCACTTCACCCTGCTTCACCAGGTCGTCGAGCACGGCAAAGGCCATGTAGGGGTTGATGGCACTGGCGCCATATCCCAATAGAAGCGCCGCCTGCATCACCTCACGTATCTCACCGCTCTCTACAATGAGCGCTGTCTCTACGCGCTTCTGAGCAGCGATAAGATGATGGTGTACGGCACTGACCGCCAGCAGAGAAGGAATGGCTGCATGGTCGGCATCGATGTCGCGGTCAGACAGTATGATATAGTTGACGCCTTCGGCGACACTCTGCTCCGCCTCACGGCATAAGCGGGTGAGGGCCTCCTGCAAGCCGGCACGTCCCCGCTTCACCTCATAGAGGGCCGGAAGCTTGACGGTATGGAAGCCTTTGTAGCGGATGTGACAGAGAAGGTCAAGCTGACGGTTGGTGAGCACCGGATGTGGCAAGCGCACCATCTTGCAATGGCTCTCGTCGGGGTGAAGGATATGCTGGCCGACAGCCCCGATATATTCGGTGAGAGACATCACCAGCTCCTCACGAATAGGATCGATGGGGGGATTGGTGACTTGGGCAAACTGCTGACGGAAATAGTTGAAGAGGAGCTGAGGCTTGGAGGAGAGGACTGCCAGCGGAGTGTCATTGCCCATAGAAGCAATGGGCTCTTTGCCTTCCTCGCACATAGGTTTGAGAGTACGCTCGATGTCCTCCCTCGTGAACCCGAAGACACGTAGCTTCTCCGCATAATGATCGACCGAATTGGGCACTGTGCGACCACTTTTAAGGTAGTCAAGCTCAATTCTATTGGTGGAAAGCCACTCGCGGTAAGGGAAGGCCGAGGCAAGTTGGCGTTTGAGTTCCCCGTCATAGTAGATACGCCCCTCCTGGGTATCGACCAGCAAGATCTTACCCGGTTCAAGGCGTCCCTTCTCTTTAATATCGCTGGGCTCAAAATCTATCACGCCGGCCTCAGAAGCCACGACCATCGTATCATTCTTAGTGATGAGATAACGGGCCGGGCGTAGACCATTGCGGTCGAGCATGCCGCCCGCGAACCTACCATCACTGAAAAGCAGGGCAGCAGGCCCGTCCCACGGTTCCATAAGAATAGAATGATACTCATAGAAGGCCTTCAAGTCGTCGCTAATGGGATTTTTGTCGTTGAAGCTCTCAGGCACGAGCATCGCCATCACGTGAGGCAGGCTCATCCCGCTACGCACCATAAACTCTACCACGTTATCTAACGAAGCGCTGTCACTCATGCCCTTCTGCACGATAGGACTGAGGGCGCCGACGTCACCGAGCACGTCGTTAGACAGCACAGCTTCACGAGCCTCCATCCACCCGCGGTTGCCGCGGATGGTGTTAATCTCCCCATTGTGAGCGAGAAGGCGGAAAGGCTGGGCAAGAGACCAGGTGGGGAAGGTATTGGTAGAAAAACGTGAGTGAACTACAGCAAGACCACTCGTGAAGTACGGCTGAGAAAGGTCGGGATAGTAGGCACGCACCTGAATGGAGGAGAGCATGCCCTTGTACACAATGTTACGCGAGGAGAGTGAGCAGATATAGAAGTCCTTGTCACTGACACGGCGCTCCACCTTCTTGCGCACGAGATAGAGCTTCCGCTCCAACTCGTCGCCATCGCAGCCCGTAATGAAGACCTGTTTAATGTCGGGCTCTGTGGCACGTGCATCGTCGCCCAGACAGTCAGAACATACGGGCACCGAGCGAAGATGCATCAGGGTAAGTCCTTCACGCTCGACTTCTTCGAGGAGAATGCTGAGAGCAGCCTCCTGCATACTTCGATGACGGGGTAAGAAGATGAGGCCTGTGCCGTATCGCCCCTTCTCCGGAACAGGAATACCCTGAAGCAGGATAAATTCGTGGGGGATCTGAAGCATGATGCCGGCCCCATCACCGGTCTTGTTGTCAGCACCCTCTGCGCCGCGGTGTTTCATGTTTTCAAGCACCTTCAGCGCAGCGTCCACCAGCTCGTGGCTTTTGCTGCCATGGATGTTCACAATCATACCTACACCACAGGCGTCATGCTCGTAGTCTGACCTGTAAAGGCCCTGCGAATAAATGTCCTTCGTAAGCATATAGTTTTAGTTGTAAGTGAGCCTACAATCTCTGCATTCACGTGAGATTAGAGGCAAGTCTGTTTAGTTGGCGACAAAAATAGATAAATCATTTTGAAAATCTGCCACAGATAAGCCGGAAATGAAGAAATTTATCACAAATCCGCGCGATATGGTTTCTTTCTGGCAAGTTTCCGTCACGTAAACCGCCATTATTCTATCCAGGCGATGTATCATTGGCTCGCCATATATCCCCCTATATTCTCCCACCCTATCCTGCCTATTTACCAACATGATAAGAGCATAAGAAATAAAAACATTACCTTTGTGGCGCAAATGAATGGCCAGCACACTCAAGGGCAAAGTCTTAGGCTACACCCTTAGCGTGCGTCGACCCGCCTTCGATGATGTTTCCCTAATTAGATAATTCTCACCCAACAACTATCGCTGCAACTATGTATACTCCCGACGAACTCAACGACAAACTAATAGACCTCGCCTTCGCTGAAGATATTGGTGAAGGCGACCACACCACTCTCTGTTGCATCCCCGCAGAAGCAGAGGGCAAAAGTAAGCTGCTCATCAAAGAGGAAGGTATCTTGGCCGGTATGCGCGTTGCCAAGGAAGTGTTTAACCGTTTTGACAACTCACTGCGAGTAGAACAGTTCATGCAAGACGGCGACCACGTAATGCCCGGCGATGTCCCCATGATAGTGACAGGCAAGATACAATCCCTTCTACAGACTGAACGCCTTATGCTCAACATCATGCAGCGCATGAGCGGCATTGCGACCATGACAGCACGCTATGTGGAACGACTTAAAGGGACAGGTACGAGAGTGCTCGACACACGCAAGACTACCCCTGGCATGAGGATGATGGAGAAGGAGGCGGTCAAGATAGGAGGCGGTGTAAATCATCGCATAGGGTTATTTGACATGATACTCCTTAAAGACAACCACATAGACTTTTGTGGGGGTATAGAGCAAGCCCTCGACCGCTGTGCCGCATACCAGAAAGAGAAAGGCCTCTCGCTGAAGGTGGAAATTGAATGTCGTTCCTTCGATGACATCCGGCGTGTGCTTGCTCATGGAGGTGCCGACCGTATCATGCTTGACAACTTCAGCGTCGAAGCTACACGTCAAGCCGTTCTCCTCATAGACCACAAAGTAGAAACCGAGTCAAGTGGAGGCATTACGTTTGAGACCCTGCGAGACTATGCAGAATGCGGAGTAGACTATATCTCTGTGGGAGCACTCACTCATTCTGTGAAAGGGTTAGATATGTCGTTCAAGGCCTGCTAAGTGTAAGCACTATCCCATCTCTGACTTTCATGTCAACCATATACTGCACTCCCTATTTCATCACTCACATAATCGACTATTCCCATATCCATGTATAGTAATCTCGTCAAACGGCTCTTCCTGTTACTGACCATCTCCATTTCCCTTATCCCAAAGGCAGGGGCATGTACCAGCATCATTGTAGGAAAGAAGGCCTCAGTAGATGGTTCGGCCTTCATTACATACAATCAAGATGATTATGGAATGTTTGGACGCCTACGCTATTTCGCTCCCGGCGCCCACCCTGCCGGCACAATGCGCCCCATCATTGACGGTGACACCAACCGTCCTCTCGGCTCTATCCCCGAGGCCCCTTATACTTACGCTGTCATGGGATATATCAATGAGCACCAAGTGGGCATCACTGAGACAACCTTTGGAGGGCGTGAAGAACTACATGACACCACGGGTATTATTGACTATACTTCGCTCATGCACATAGCTCTACAACGCTCACGCACAGCACGTGAAGCCATTGATGTAATGACTTCGCTCGTAGAAAAGTACGGCTATGCCTCTGAAGGCGAGAGCTTCTCCATCGTCGACCCTAACGAGGTCTGGATATTGGAGATGATAGGAAAGGGCGGCAAGGAACGTGGAGCAGTATGGGTGGCCGTACGCATACCGGATGACTGTATAGCCTGCCACGCCAACCATAGCCGCATCCATCGCTTCGACATGAAGGATAAGGAGAATGTGCGTTATGCCAAAGATGTGATTACCTTCGCCCGGAAGCAGGGATACTTTACCGGGAAGGACATGGACTTCAGCTTTGCAGAGGCATATGCGCCCGCAGACTTCGGGGCCATCCGTTTCTGTGAAGCCAGGGTCTGGAGCTTCTTTAATCGCTGGGTAGAAGGCATGGAACGCTACATAGACTATGCGGACGGCCACCACATTGGCAGAGCAGAAGTGATGCCTTTATATTTTAAGCCTAAGCACAAACTTTCTCTGGCCGACGTGATGACCTCCATGCGCGACCACTATGAAGGCACGCCTTTTGATGTGAGTACTGATATTGGAGCAGGCCCTTACGGTGCGCCCTATCGCCCCACCCCACTAACCTGGGAGTGGGAAGGTAAGACATACTTCAACGAACGCCCTATTTCCACCCAACAGACCGCAGCCACCTTTATCCTCCAAGTACGCAGCCACCTGCCTGCACCCGTCGGAGGTATCGTATGGTTTGGCAATGACGAACCTAATATGGTGCCCTACACACCTGTTTACTGCTGTGCTACTGCTGCTCCTGCCTGCTATGACCCTTCAGAAGCAGACGATGTGACCTTCTCATGGAATTCTGCATTCTGGGTGCAAAACTGGGTTGCCAACATGACATACCCACGATACTCACAACTCTTCCCGGATGTGCTGAAAGTACGTGAGCAAATAGAACACAACCTGCTGGCCCAGCAGAGCCTCATAGAGAAACAAGCCCTCACACTGTATAAGGAAGACCCCAAGCAGGCTGCCGATTTCCTCACCAAGTACTCCAACAAAGTTGCTGCTGGCATGCTGCAGGAATGGAAGAGGTTGGGCGAATTTCTAATAGTAAAATACAATGACCAAACGGTAAAACATGAAACCAACCGTCACTTCGAACGTGATGAGTATGGACTGGCAAAACGGCCTGTACGAACAGGGTTTGATAGCCAGTACCGCCAACGCATTGTCAAAGAAACCGGGAACCGCTACCTATTGCCCCAATAATAGATAGGGGTGGGTCAAAATTTCGCAAAGGGTTTAATTTATAGAAGACTCCCAAATACTAAGATTATGGTGGGCTCGTTAATTAAATATATGATTGTGTCATAGCCGTCTCTTGGGGTTTACACACAACTCCTATTACCCACCTAATAACATCACACTATGAAAGGCATCATCTTAGCAGGTGGTAGCGGCACTCGCCTCTATCCTATAACGAAGGGAATTAGCAAGCAACTCATTCCTATCTTCGACAAACCCATGATATATTACCCATTGTCTGTGCTCATGATGGCAGGGATACGCGACATCCTTGTTATCTCCACCCCACAGGACCTCCCCTGCTTTGAGCGTCTCTTAGGTGATGGGACAGATATAGGTGTAAAAATTAGCTATGCCCAACAACCTTCGCCCGATGGTCTGGCTCAGGCCTTTCTAATTGGAGAAGACTTTATAGGCGATGACTGTGCATGCCTTGTGCTTGGCGATAATATCTTCCATGGTAGCCACTTTGGGGCCATGCTTCGTGAAGCTGTCCGCACTGCCGAAGAAGATGGGAAAGCAACCGTCTTCGGCTATCGTGTCAACGACCCCGAACGATATGGGGTAGTTGAGTTTGATAAGGAAGGGCATTGCGTGAGCATTGAGGAAAAGCCGGAAAAGCCAAAGTCACACTACGCAGTGGTAGGACTATATTTCTACCCCAACAAAGTGGTGGAGGTGGCTAAGGGGATAAAGCCTTCAGCTCGTGGCGAGCTAGAAATAACTACGGTCAACCAGCAGTTCCTCGAAGATGGCGAACTTATGGTCCAGACATTAGGCCGTGGCTTCGCATGGTTAGACACAGGTACACACGACAGCCTCAGCGAAGCCAGTACATTTATTGAGGTAATTGAAAAAAGAACCGGCCTCAAAGTTGCCTGCCTTGAAGATTTGGCACTTAAACAAGGATGGATTACACCTGATGATGTGAGACGTCTTGCTGAACCTATGAAGAAAAATCAGTATGGTCAATATCTTCTGAAAGCTGCCGATAGAATAGAGGCCAAGAGGCAGGCATGACTTAATCTGGTAACTACAAATACATGAAACCCTTCATTTGCTTCATATTGACCCTTATCAATTTGATGCTGTGGCCTTGCTCGAATGTCACAGCACAGAATGAAGTGAATTTACCAGCCACCTTTCAAAAAGCAGAAGACACACATAATCTCCCGCAAACTTTCTACTGCATCGTAGGTGACATCACACCTGAAGGTAAGTTTGTATGGATGCTTAGTGAAGCCACTGAAACCACCAATCGCATAGCCACTGAACCTGTAGATGCCGGTCAACCAGCCAACCGGCTTCTACATGATGATATTCGCACTGTCTGGATTGCTACTCAACAAGCAAATGGCACCTACCACCTTACTTCTGCCTCTCAGAATCTCTATTTGACCAGAGTAGCCAATGGTAAGTTGGGTTTGAAACTTACGAATTCCCCCACTTCCAACACATCGGAATGGACTATGATTGATATTGAACCTCATGGCATTGCTATTTGTGATGCCACCAATGATGAGCGTAGTCTTCAAGCCACCTTTACATCTGATAGATATTATTTCAACAACTTCTATAACCCATCCCCTCACCCATTGAGCATATACATCCTCACCTCCAATGCTTCAGAGGATGATGATAACATAATTCCTGATACAGGCCCTGACGAAGGTACACAACTGACACTTTCTGCAGACCCTTGGGCCTTAACAGTTAACGATGGACACGCTGGTGATTTCACCAATGCCTGGCTTAGGAACAACACTCTTGCACCTACAGAGGACTTAGGTATCTTGTTATGCAAAGACAAAGATGATGATGGTTCTTTTGCTTTGGCCACTATCAACGGGAAATCTTTCCTTCAGTACAACATGCAACGTGGCCCACTCCCACAACGCTGGCAAATGAAAGATAACCACCTTTTAACCGTAGAGGATACACCACGTATTGTTGCATTTAATTCTGAGAGTCATACTTTTATGCTCTCACCGTATGCCGAAGCAGAAGATGCTGCCCAAGTGTCTCTCGTGTCTGCATATCCAAGTACGCAGCTTAAAGACAACGGTCTCTACATATGCTCCGGTGGATGGGCTAATAATGTGCTTGCAGAGTTAACGTTGCCAGAGAATGCGTCCGCTCTCGATCTCACATCAGCTATACTTCCTCGGGACATTTTACCCTTCAAGAATCTCCATCATTCCCCTAATATCCCAGTCTATATTATGGAAGGAGCTGCCGACGACGCGCTTCACATATGGCCACTCCTTATTGCGTGTAGCAACACTGGAAATAGACGACTTGTAAATAACACCATCTTGGCCGACAGACAGTCATTCTCATGTCCCTATGCCTTCGATGTCTCGAATGGACAATTGTCTTACTCACGAACCATATCCGGCATAACACATTGGCAAACACTAAGCCTGCCATTCTCAGCAGATATCGTTGTTGATGATGGGGTCAAGCTTTATTCTATCGCCAGTGTTACTACAGAGGGGACCATCGCGCTGAAAGAAACACACCACGTCCTTCAACATCAACCTATCTTTATATACAATACAGATAATAAGGAACATACTCTCTCATTCTCATCAGTTGCTGGTATAGTTAATACAGACTGTGTTGCTCCAAGCTATTCTGGTTTCCGTGTCCTTCCTCATTACATAGACTACTCTATAACAGCCGCAGATACGCATTACCTTCTCCAAGGGAAACGAGATACCTTTGTTCGTGCAGCCAAAGGAAGTCACATCTCCCCTTTTCGTTTTAGCTTTATCGCAAGTCCCGACAACATATCTTCCAAACCTCTTCACTTTCAACAAACACAACCATGATTATATCAGTTGATTTTGACGGCACCATAGTGGAGCATCGTTACCCAGCTATTGGCAAAGAGCGCCCCTTTGCAACAGCCACCTTGCGTCGTTTAATGCAGGATGGCCATAAATTAATTCTATTCTCAGTGCGTGAAGGCCAGTTATTGGAGGACGCAATTAAGTGGTGCGAAGAACGCGGAGTAAGGTTCTACTCTGCCAATGCAGATATAGATGAGGATGCAGGTGCCCATCAAGGTGTAGCTAATTTCACCAGAAAAATTAAAGCTGATATATTCATAGATGATCGTAACATCGGAGGGATCCCTGATTGGGGAGTCATATATCAACTCATATCCCGACATCTCACATACGATCAATATCTCAATGAGGAACAGCACTCGTTGACGTCAACTCCTTCAAAGAAATGGTGGAAGTTTTGGTAGAGAACTGATACCTTCGTAGCGGCTCTTGGATACCTCCACCCCTATTCCCTTAATAGCAATATTGAACTTTTCTGTATTTGTCTCATAGGCATGATTATAGCTAACGCATCCCAAGTACGAGAAATAGAGGCACAGACCATGAGTGAGTATAATATGTCATCGCTCCAACTAATGGAGCGTGCAGCTCAGAAATGTGTCGATATTCTACTTAATCTCTACCCATCAAAAGAGACAGATGTCGTTATCTTTGCAGGTCCTGGAGGGAATGGTGGTGATGGTTTGGCCATAGCAAGGCTACTATGCCAGGCAGGCTACCACCATATTAAAGCATATCTTTTCAATACACGCCAGTCTCTCTCAGATGATTGTTCATCAAACGCGGAACGTCTCAAAAATGAATGCCCAAATACTTGCTTCATCGAAGTCACTCAACAGTTCGAGCCACCGAAACTGACCTCGAAGACCCTCATTATTGATGCGATTTTCGGCATTGGTCTTACCAGGCCTCTCAGTGGAGGGTTTGCAACTCTCGTTCGATTTATCAATGCCTCTGATGCGCAAGTAGTCAGTGTAGATATCCCTTCTGGCCTCATGTGCGAGGATAATTCTCTGAACACACCCTCAACTATAGTGAAGGCGCAACACACCATCACCTTCTCACAACCGAAGCTCTGCATGATGCTTGATGATTGCCAATCATATATCGGTACACTTCACATTGCAGATATGGGCTTCTCGGAGGAGGCCATCCGCACGACTGACACCCCTTATTATATCACTCAGCATGATGAGATGGTACGAGAATTAAAGAAGCGTGTACCATGGGGGCATAAAGGCATTTTTGGTCATGCCTTACTCATTGCTGGTAGTTATGGAATGGCAGGGGCTGCGATCCTTGCAGCGCAAGCTTGTCTTAAGGGGGGTATTGGGAAATTAACTATTCATACGCCTTTGCTCAATAACGATATTCTCCAAATTGCAGTCCCTGAGGCTACCCTCTCTCATGACCCCCACGATAGGTATTATTCCCAAGCCATTCCTGCCACAAATTATAAGGCCATTGGAATTGGGCCCGGTATAGGCACAAACAAAGATACCGCAATAGCCTTTATCGAGCAAGTGAGTCACGCTAAAGCACCATTGGTTTTGGATGCTGATGCGATTAATATTCTTGGCAGTCACAAAGGATGGATACCTCAAGTCCCGGCATACAGTATTTTTACCCCACATCCTAAAGAGATGCAACGATTGGGCATCTTTCAAGAGAACTCTTATTCACTTCTTCTAGAAGCCATCTCAATGGCCACACGCCACAAGTTCTATATTATTCTCAAGGGACATCACACGGCTATTTGCACACCAGATGGGAAAGTATTCTTTAACACCACCGGCAATTCAGGCATGGCCACAGCCGGAGCCGGAGATGTGCTCACGGGACTACTAACTGCTCTATTGGCACAAGGCTACGCTACTACTGCCGCCTGTAGACTCGCTGTATATATACATGGGTTAGCCGGCAATCTTGCTTCAAAAGAGTTAGGGGAATATAGTGTAACAGCCCAAGACATACTCTCTCATATTCCTCTTGCTTTTAAGACATTAACCCAATAAGCATATAGAATAAGATACTCGTCTCACCATACTTCTCCCTATTCTGACTATTAATAACCCTACGCATACACAAACCCTTTCACCTATGAAACGATTGCTACTCTACTGTACTTCATTCCTCATAACATCACTGGCTTCTGCACAAACAGAAGTTACACCCTATCAACCCGGTCTTACCCCTGAAGGGATAACCTATTTCCTTCCACAAGCAAAAGCATATTTTGTAGTCAATGCACTACGAACTCATTATGAGCCTGGTGATTTTGCTCAATACGCGGAAAGACACCTACGCATTGATGTGACCACAGTTGCTTACGATGAGTGGACTGTTGAAGATGTGGAGCTTAAGCCTTATGGTGTAGCTGATAAGTCCCAAGCATACACTATTCGACTGAAACCTAAAACATCTGCCCCCCTTGTCAGTCTTGCTCCTGACGGAAGGCTTCTGGGGGTAAACATTGGCGACATCAGCGTAGAACATCATGCACCTCAACCATCAAGCATCATCGTTCAAGGAGATACAATATTTACAAGCCCCGATGACTATCTGACTCAAGAAATCTTAGCCGCAGGCAGTCTTGCCAAGAAAGCTGAACTTACAGCAAATGAAATTTATGACATTAGGGAGAAGCGGGGGCTTCTTACCAAGGGGCAAGCAGATTTCATGCCACAAGATGGCGAACAACTCAAGCTCATGCTTGATGAACTGAATAAGAAGGAGATAGGTCTTCTTAGCCTCTTCAAGGGATACTCTTATAAGGAGAGAGTAACCTTTGTATACCAAGCTGACCTTGATAAAGAGGTTGACAGACTTCCCCTTTTCAGCATATCACCTTATCTCGGCCCTGTAGATATTGACGACCCCGCAGGTATTGTTTACTACCTAAGCATTAAGAATTTGCATACCCTCCCAGAGCCGGCCACACTCGACGATAAGGAAGCTAAGAAGAAAGCCAAGAATGATAAGGAGATGGAGGACCTCCGGTACATTGTTCCCGGATTAGCACAAGTTACCATACAAACAGACGACACCGTTTACTCGAAAGAGGAACTCCCACTCCCTTGTTTTGGATATGTCGAACATCTTGGTGGGGATTATTTCAACAAACGCATTACCTGTATTGAACTCGACCCGTTGTCTGGTTATATAAAAACCATAAAAGATATCTCAGACAATAGTCTAAAGTAATTGGTCCTTCCCGTACCTTACTTGCCATAAATATCGGCAGATCGTTCCAAAAAATCGAGGAAAGGGCTTGCTGCTTCAAAGAAAAGCCGTAAATTTGCACTCGCTAAATACAGCAAGCCCTTACCCCTTGTCAAGGGGACTATTTGGCTCGTTAGCTCAACTGAATAGAGCATCTGACTACGGATCAGAAGGTTGTGGGTTTGAAT
>CAMAMB010000025.1 GCA_945836755.1 uncultured Bacteroidales bacterium | reverse complement strand
CCCGAAAGGGCAAAGCTCAACATAAAACGCCCTCCTCATCACACATTTAACCACATAGTTATATCAACACGCACATCCCCGAATAGCGGAAACCATAGACACCGCACGAAAACAACTCTTGAACATCGTCTGCACACATGTCCCTAACGACAAAGATAACATAGGCAACCGCCCAATGCAGCGGGACCAGGTCTACACGCATGCACCTGAAGGAGCAAACAACCCGAGGGAGCACTCACCCTACCAACCACGCCCCTCCCCCCACTAACCGCGCCCCGAAAGGGCGAGGCTCATGGCTGCCAACGGAGGGAGCGCTCAGGGCTTAACGCGCTGAGAACATAATCACTTTGGAACCGGCTGATAAGGCTTCAAAATTCGCAGCGGATCACCCCACAAAAAAAAGGGCAAGCACTCTGCAAGCGCTTGCCCTCATGGGAATGCCGGTCAGATAGCCGGATATGTGTACCTTACTCGGCCTTAGCCTCTTCAGCGGCAGGAGCCTCTGCAACCTCAGCGGCGGGAGCTTCAACAGCTTCGGCAGCCTCGGCAACGGGAGCCTCTGCAGCAGACTTCTTGCTACGACGAGTGCGGGTGGTCTTCTTCTTGGTCTTGGCCATGTTCTCATCGAAGTCAACGAGCTCGATGAAGCACATGTCTGCACCATCGCTCTGACGGAAGCCGGTCTTAATGATACGGGTGTAGCCGCCGGGACGATCGAGCACCTTCTCGCGGATGTCGCGGAAGAGTTCGGTCACAGCATATTTATCCTGCAAGTAGGAGAAGACTACACGACGAGAGTTCATGGTGTCGTTCTTAGACTTGGTGATAAGCGGCTCAACGTACTTCTTGAGGGCCTTGGCCTTCGCGAGAGTCGTAGTGATTCTTTTGTGCTTGATCAGAGAGCAGGCCATGTTAGAGAGCATTGCCTTTCTATGAGAAGCAGTACGGCTCAGATGGTTGAATTTCTTGTTATGTCTCATTGCTGATGTTAATCTTTATCTAATTTATATTTAGAGATGTCGGTCCCAAACGACAGATTCAGACCCTCGAGCAAATCATCAAGCTCGGTGAGCGATTTCTTGCCGAAGTTGCGGAACTTGAGCAGGTCGTTCTTGTTGAACTGTACGAGCTCACCCAATGTTTCAACGTCGGCTGCCTTGAGGCAGTTAAGGGCGCGGACACTGAGATTAAGGTCGACGAGCTTAGTCTTAAGGAGCTGACGCATGCGCAGCACTTCCTCGTCAAACTCTTCGTTGTCGGCATCGACATGGTCTTCGATGGAGATTTTCTCATCGGAGAAGAGGGCGAAGTGCTGGATGAGTATCTTGGCTGCTTCCTTAAGCGCTTCCTTCGGGTGGATGGAACCGTCCGTGGTTATCTCAAGCACGAGCTTATCAAAGTCCGTCTTCTGCTCAACGCGGAAGGGTTCGACGTCGTACTTGACATTACGGATAGGGGTGTAAATAGAGTCGATTGCAATATCATTGACATCCTGGGCGAAGATGCGATTCTCCTCAGCGGGGACGTAGCCTCTACCCTTGTTGATGGATATTGAAATCTGCATCGTGGCTTTAGAATCTAAGTGACAAATCACTAATTCAGGATTTAACACTTCAAATCCAGTAAGGAACTTACTTATATCGCCAGCTTTGAACTCGGTGGAGTTAGAGATGGTGATAGTAGCCTTCTCGGTTTCGTAATTATCTACTATTTGCCTAAAGCGCACTTGCTTCAGGTTGAGGATAATGTTGGTGACGTCCTCACGTACTCCCGGAACTGAGGCAAACTCATGTTCCACACCCTCAATCTTGATGACATTGATAGCAAAGCCTTCGAGAGAGGATAGAAGGATACGACGCAAGGCATTACCGACAGTGACGCCGAAGCCCGGCTCCAAAGGACGGAACTCAAACTTTCCGAACTTGGGGCTGTCTTCCAACATTATCACCTTGTCAGGTTTTTGAAATGCTAATATCGCCATGAATGGAAGGGGATTATGGATTAGTTTTTAGAGTAGAGCTCGACAATGAGCTGTTCCTTGATGTTCTCAGGAATGTCGGCACGCTCAGGCTTGTGGAGGAACTTACCGCACTTGAGATTTTCGTCCCATTCAATCCAAGGATACTTGCTGTGGTTGAAACCGGCGAGTGCATCTGCTATCACTTCGAGAGACTTGGACTTCTCGCGTACACCGACAACCTGACCGGGCTTCACGCTGTAAGAGGCAATGTTGACAACCTTGCCGTCTACAACGATGTGCTTGTGGTTGACGAGCTGACGGGCAGCAGCACGGGTGGGAGCGATACCAAGACGATAGACCACATTGTCAAGACGGCACTCGAGAGCCTGGAGGAGGAGCTCACCGGTAATACCGCTGGCACTGGCAGCCTTGTCGAACATATTGCGGAACTGCTTCTCGAGAACACCATAAGTATACTTTGCCTTCTGCTTCTCAGCGAGCATGACACCATACTCAGAGGTCTTGCGGCGGCGATTGTTACCGTGCTGGCCGGGAGGGAAGTTACGCTTAGCTAACACTTTGTCGGCACCAAAGATAGGCTCGCCGAATCTGCGGGCGATGCGAGACTTAGGACCAATATATCTTGCCATTTTTTATTCTTGTCTTTAAATGTAGGGAAACACGTGATAGAATTACACTCTTCTTCTCTTGGGAGGACGACAGCCGTTGTGGGGCAGAGGAGTGACGTCAATAATCTCAGAAACGGTGATACCTGCACCATGAATGGCACGAATGGCACTCTCACGACCGTTACCGGGACCCTTGACATAAGCCTTAACCTTGCGAAGACCGAGGTCGTAAGCTACCTTGGCGCAATCTTGAGCGGCCATCTGGGCTGCGTAGGGGGTGTTCTTCTTTGAACCACGGAAACCCATCTTGCCGGCAGAAGACCAAGAAATAATCTGACCTTCACTATTAGCAAGAGAGACGATGATATTGTTGAAAGAGCTGTGAACATGCAGCTGACCCATAGCGTCAACCTTCACATTTCTCTTCTTAACTGCAACTGATTTCTTTGCCATAATCAATTATTATTTAGTAGCTTTCTTCTTATTTGCAACAGTCTTCTTGCGACCCTTGCGAGTGCGGGCATTGTTCTTCGTGCTCTGGCCACGGACAGGAAGACCATGGCGATGACGCACACCACGATAGCAACCTATATCCATAAGGCGCTTGATGTTGAGCTGGATTTCAGAGCGAAGATCACCCTCAACTTTGAAATTTTCACCGATAATCTGGCGGATGGCACCTGCCTGGTCATCGGTCCAGTCCTTAACCTTGATGTCTTTATCAATGCCGGCCTTGTCCAAAATCTTAGCCGCGCTACTACGACCTATACCAAAGATGTAGGTCAGGGCGATCTCTCCTCGCTTGTTCTGAGGAAGGTCTACACCAACAATTCTTATTGCCATATAATTTGATTAGTTTTTTGCGGGAACTGGAGACTAACCCTGACGCATTTTGAACTTAGGGTTCTTCTTGTTTATTACATACAGACGGCCCTTGCGACGAACTATCTTACAGTCGGCAGAGCGCTTCTTTAATGATGCTCTTGTTTTCATATTGTGTGGCTTATTTGTATCTAAATACTATTCGACCCTTGGAAAGGTCGTATGGGCTCATTTCTACCTTCACCTTGTCTCCGGGAAGTATCTTGATGTAGTGCATACGCATCTTACCAGAGATGTGAGCGGTAATCTCATGACCATTCTCTAACTCTACGCGGAACATCGCATTGCTCAGCGACTCAACGATTGTTCCATCTTGCTCGATTGCAGCTTCTTTTGCCATACTAATGACTTTGATTTAAGATTGACTCAATTGGATCAAACGATGAAAGCACATCTGCTTTACCATGATGAATGGCGATGGTGTGCTCGAAATGAGCAGCAGGGCGACGGTCTTGCGTGATGACGCCCCAATGGTCGGGAAGCATATAAAGCTCACGTGTACCAAGGGTTATCATAGGCTCGATGGCAATGCAAAGGCCGTTCTTAAGCTGCTTACCGGTTCCTCGCTGGCCGTAATTAGGCACTTGAGGTTCTTCATGCATCTCACGACCAATGCCGTGCCCTACGAATTCACGTACCACTCCATAACCAGCCGTCTCACAATGTGACTGTACCGCATAACCAATATCGCCTAAACGGCGACCTACAAGACATTGATCAATAGCCTTGAACAAAGATTCTTTGGTCGTTGCCAGCAGACGCTGGACTTCAGGTTTTACCTCACCCACACAGAATGTGTAGCATGAGTCGCCACAATATCCATCTAACAATGTACCGCAATCTACTGAAACGATATCACCATCTTGAAGTGGAGTATCATTGGGAATGCCATGAACTACAACTTCATTGACGGAAGTACAGATGGAGGCCGGGAAGGCTTCACCATAAGGATTAGGATAACCCTTGAAAGTAGGAGTAGCCCCGTGGTCGCGGATAAATTGCTCAGCCAGGGTGTCTAACTCGCGGGTAGTAACACCCGGCTGAACAATCTTTGCTATTTCGGCGAGAGTAGCGCTCACCAACAGGTTGGCCTTGCGCAACTTCTCGATTTCATCGTCTGTCTTCAAATAAATCATCAGACCGGCTTAGTAAGCTGCCACGTTGTTTGAACGGGCACGCACATGACCTGAATTAAGCAGGCCATCGTAGTGACGAACCAAGAGATGGCTCTCAATCTGCTGGAGGGTGTCGAGAACAACACCCACAAGGATGAGCAATGAGGTACCACCGAAGAACTGGGCAAACTCCTGCTTCACGCCGAAGATACCTGCGAAGGCGGGCATAATGGCAATGAGCGCAATGAAGAGCGAACCCGGAAGGGTGATGCTGGTCATTACACGGTCAAGGTAGTCAGCAGTCGGCTTACCAGGCTTGACACCAGGAATAAAGCCGTTGTTGCGCTTCATGTCTTCTGCCATCTGAACGGGATTTAACGTGATGGCGGTATAGAAGAATGTGAAGGCTACAATGAGTACCACAAACACGAGGTTGTAGAGTACACTCGTATGGTCAAGGAACTGATTGAGCACCCAGCTGCCTCCATCCTTATTGACAGTCTGAACGAGAGTCAGAGGAATGAACATAATAGCCTGGGCGAAGATGATAGGCATCACATTGGCTGCAAACAACTTAATGGGGATGTACTGGCGTGCACCACCCACTGCGCGATTGCCTTCAACTCGCTTAGCATACTGAACAGGGACCTTACGAGTTGCCTTCACTAAAAGAATGGCCAGAGCCATTACAAACAGGAGGGCAATAATCTCGAAGAGGAACTTTACAAGGCCACCACCTTCGGCACCGCTGAGCGCGGTGACAAACTCCTGGCCAAAAGCAGCCGGCATACGGGCTATGATACCTATCATAATGATAAGTGACACACCATTGCCAATACCCTTGTCAGTAATACGCTCACCTAACCACAGAATAAACATACTACCTGCGGCAAGGATGAGAGTTGAAGAGGCCATGAACCAGAAACCGTCACCTACCAGAAAAGCACCTGACCCGGCGGTCTGGGCCTTGAGGTTAATCAGGTAGGTAGGTGCCTGGAACAAAAGAATAGCTATCGTCAACCAACGAGTATACTGGTTAATCTTACGACGACCACTCTCACCCTCACGCTGCATCTTCTGGAAATAGGGAACAGCGATAGCAAGTAGCTGAATGACAATCGATGCAGAAATGTAGGGCATGATACCAAGCGCAAAAACAGACGCATTGGAGAATGCACCACCCGAGAACATATTCAACAAGGACATCAATCCCTCGCTGGTTTGCTCCTGGAGTTTAGCCAAACGGCTGGGGTCAATGCCAGGAAGAACAATGAAGGACCCGAAGCGGTAAATCGCAACGAAGAGAATCGTTATCAGAATGCGAGTACGCAAGTCTTCAAGTCTCCAAATGTTCTTGATTGTCTCGATTATCTTTTTCATCGAAGGTGAAGGGTTTAGAGTTTGGTAGCAGTACCGCCAGCAGCAGTGATAGCTGCCTCTGCAGTCTTGGAGAAGGCATGAGCCTCAACAGCCAATTTAGCTGTAAGCTCGCCATTGCCAAGAATCTTGACGTTCTGCTTGCTTGAAATGAAACCAGCTGCTGCGAGCTCGGCTATACCTATCTTCTCAAGCTGCTTAGCCTCAGCCAATGCCTGGAGGGTAGAAAGGTTTATCGCCTTATACTCTACACGAGTGAAATTCTTAAAGCCGAACTTGGGCAGACGACGCTGAAGGGGCATCTGACCACCTTCAAAACCTATCTTCTTGGAATAACCAGAACGCTGCTTAGCACCCTTATGACCACGGGTAGAAGTACCACCCTTACCAGAGCCGGGACCACGACCAATGCGCTTGCGCGAATGGGTGGAGCCAGCAGCGGGAGTTAATGTATGTAATTTCATAAAGCTTCTTTTAACTAACGTATTATTCTACAACCTTTACTAAGTGGTGTACTTTGCGAATCATACCGCGAATAACAGGGGTATCCTCTTTTTCAACGATACGGTTCATCTTTCTAAGACCGAGCGAGTCAAGGGTACGCTTCTGGTCTATAGGAGCACCTATACGGCTCTTAATCTGCTGTATTTTGATTGTTGCCATAGTATATTATCCTCTGAATACTTTTTCCAAAGAGACACCACGATGCTGAGCCACCGTGCGTGCATCACGCATTTCACTCAAAGCAAGGATTGTAGCCTTCACCAAGTTGTGGGGGTTAGATGAACCCTTAGACTTGGCAAGAACGTCCTTCACACCAACACTCTCAAGGACGGCACGCATAGCACCACCGGCTACAACACCGGTACCTTCTGAGGCCGGAAGGATAAGCACCTCAGCACCGCCGAAACGTGCAGCCTGTTCGTGAGGTACAGTACCCTTAATGACAGGGACCTTAATTAAATTCTTCTTTGCTGCCTCTACACCCTTGGCAATAGCAGCCGTTACTTCGCCTGCCTTACCCAGACCGTAACCAATAACACCATTGCCATCACCGACAACAACGATAGCGGCAAAAGTAAAGGTACGGCCACCCTTGGTAACCTTGACAACACGATTGATAGCAACCAGTCTATCTTTTAACTCTTCTGCATTAACGTTTATTCTGTTTGCCATAATCTTTAGAATTTAAGTCCACCCTTACGGGCACCTTCTGCTACTTCTTTTACACGACCATGGTAGAGGTAACCATTACGGTCAAACACAACTGTGGTAATACCAGCTGCGATAGCCTTCTGAGCTACAGTCTCTCCTACCTTGGCAGCCTGCTCCTTCTTGGGCATTGCCTCAAGCGCCAGTGAAGACGCAGAAACAAGGGTAGTAGAAGTTTCGTCGTTAATAATTTGAACGTAAATCTGCTTGTTGCTTCTGAAGACAGAGAGACGGGGACGTTCAGCTGTACCGGAAATCTTATTGCGAACGCGATACTTAATCTTTACGCGTCTTTGTTCTTTTTTCGTAGTCATAATCTTAATGAGTTATTTTACTTAGCACCGGCAGACTTACCAGACTTACGACGTATCTGTTCACCCACATAGAGAATACCCTTACCCTTATAAGGCTCAGGCTTGCGGAATGAACGTATCTTTGCACATACAAGGCCCAGGAGCTGCTTATCGCAAGACTCGAGACAAATGTAGGGGTTCTTGTTGCGCTCAGACTTGGTTTCAACCTTGATCTCAGGAGGAAGTTGAAGGAAGATACTGTGGGTATAACCCAACACGAACTCTATGAGATTGCCCTGATTTGAAACACGGTAACCTACGCCTACGAGTTCCATTTCCTTCTTGTAACCCTCACTGACACCAACAACCATATTATTTACAAGCGCACGGTAGAGACCATGGAAGGCCTGCTTCTGCTTCTGCTCAACCGTGTCGTTGTTTTCGTCAATAGAGAAAGTGATTACGTTATCGTTGATATTTACGACAATAGAAGGATCAACAAACTGACTGAGCTCACCCTTCGGTCCTTTTACAGACACTACATTATCCTTCAGGGTAACAGTTACACCTGCAGGGATGTTAATCGGCAATTTACCTATTCTAGACATTATGTTTATCCTTTATTAGTATACGTAACAGAGAACTTCGCCACCAATCTTTAACTCAGCAGCAGCCTTATTAGTCATCACGCCCTTAGAGGTGGAGATAATGGCTATACCGAGACCATTGATAACGCGAGGCATTTCACGATAGCCTGTATACTTACGCATACCAGGGCGAGAAACGCGAGTGAGCGACTTAATAGCGCTGGTTTTAGACTGAGGGTCATACTTCAAGGCTATCTTGATTGTGCCCTGAGGACCATCCTCAACAAATTTATAGTTGAGGATATAACCCTGATCGAAGAGTATCTTGGTGATATCCTTCTTGAGGTTTGACGCGGGAATTTCTACCACTCTGTGGTTAGCCTGAATGGCATTACGCAGACGCGTCAGGAAGTCAGCTATAGGATCTGTCATGACTTTGTTTAATTAATCGGGACGCCCCGACAATATTAAAAAAATGGATAGAATTAGATAGCAGATTACCAACTGGCTTTCTTTACACCAGGGATAAGGCCATTGGAGGCCATTTCACGGAACTGGATACGAGAAAGACCGAAGAGGCGGATATAGCCTTTTGGACGCCCGGTGAGCTTGCAGCGGTTGTGCAAACGAATGGGATTGGCATTGCGAGGGATCTTTTGGAGCTTCCGAGCTGCCTCGTAAGCCTCTACGGGATCATTCGACTTATTGACAATTTCCTTGAGGGCAGCACGCTTAGCAGCATACTTAGCTACGAGTTTGGCTCGCTTCACCTCGCGGGCTTTCATTGACTCTTTTGCCATAGTTTCGAATTAGTTTTTATCAGTTTTGAACGGGAGGCCAAATTCCTTGAGGAGAGCATAACCTTCTTCATCAGTCTTAGCTGTGGTAACGAAGGTAATGTTCATACCGAGAATGCGGTCAATCGCGTCGATGTTAATTTCGGGGAAGATAATCTGTTCCTGAATACCGAGGGTATAGTTTCCACGGCCATCAAGACGTGATTGAATACCCTTAAAGTCGCGGATACGGGGAAGGGCTACACGGACTAACTTTTCGAGGAACTCGTACATACGCTCGCGACGAAGAGTAACCATCACACCGATGGGCATTTTCTTGCGAAGTTTGAAGTTCGAAACGTCCTTACGCGATACAGTAGCCACGGCTTTCTGACCAGTAATGGCCGTCAGCTCATTGATAGCCACATCGATAATTTTCTTATCAGCTGTAGCCATACCGAGACCCTGGTTAATGACAATCTTCTTGAGAACAGGTATCTGCATGGAGGAAGAGTAGTTGAACTGCTTCTTCAGTGCAGGTGCTATACGCTCAGCGTATTCTTTCTTAAGTTGTGCTGTATTACTCATTACTTAATCTCCTCTCCAGATTTTTTGGCGAACCGAACCAATTTGCCGTTCTCGTTCAATCTACGACCGATGCGAGTGGGTTCACCCTTCTTGGGGTCAACGACATTCAAGTTAGAGATGTGGATAGGTGCTTCCATTTTAACGATGCCTCCCTGAGGGTTCTTGGCATTAGGCTTCTGGCTTTTAGAGACCATATTAACGCCTTCAACAATGGCACGTTTTTTTTCTACAAGCACTTTGATCACCTTGCCGGTCTTGCCTTTGTTATCTCCGGCATTTACAAAGACGGTATCGCCTTTTTTGATATGTAACTTGCTCATTACTTTTCTGATTGATTAAAGTACCTCAGGTGCGAGAGAAACGACCTTCATGTTAATGGCGCGGAGCTCTCGAGCCACAGGACCGAAGATACGGCTGCCTCTGAGTTCACCAGCGTTGTTTAATAACACACAAGCGTTATCATCGAAGCGGATGTAAGAGCCATCTGGGCGACGGATCTCTTTCTTGGTACGCACGATAAGTGCCTTAGAGACAGTTCCCTTTTTAAGGTCGCTGGAAGGAATGACATTCTTTACAGCCACGACAATCACGTCACCGACGGAGGCATAACGGCGCTTGGTACCGCCGAGCACGCGGATGCATAGTGCCTCACGAGCGCCACTATTGTCGGCTACGGTCAATCTTGATTCTGTTTGTATCATAATTACTTAGCTCTTTCTACGATTTCAACAACTCTCCAGCGCTTAGTCTTGCTCAAAGGACGAGTTTCCATGATGAGCACTGTATCACCTACATGGCAGTCATTCTTGTCATCGTGTACGTGGTACTTCTTGGTTTTGGAGACGAATTTACCATAAATGGGGTGCTTCTCTTTGAACTTTGCAGCCACAACAATGGTTTTGTCCATTTTGTCGCTAACAACGACACCCTGTCTTGTTTTTCTTAAGTTTCTAGCTTCCATCTGGACCATTATTATTTTTGAAGTTCAAGTTCTCTCGCCACAGTTTTTAGTCTGGCAATCGTACGACGTGCTTCCTTTATCTGTGCAGGATTTTCCAGAGGAGAGATGCTGTGGTTAAGCAGCATTTGATTGTACTTAGCAACTGCATCGGCTATGCGCTCGTTGAGTTCAGCTGCGGGTATTTGACGGATTTCTGAAATTTTCATGCTTAGGCGTTTTTGTCGTAGTCGTGTCTAACAACGAATTTGGTAGTAACCGGGAGCTTCTGTGCAGCGAGGCGGAGAGCTTCTTTTGCTACATCGAAGGGTACACCTTCAATTTCAAAGATGATACGGCCAGGTGTGATGGGGAATACGTAACCTACGGGGTCACCCTTACCTTTACCCATACGCACATCGGCAGGCTTCTTGGTGATGGGTTTGTCAGGGAAGATGCGGATCCAGCTTTGGCCTTCACGTTGCATATAACGAGTCATTGCCACACGAGCAGCCTCAATCTGGCGACCTGTCAGCCAGTGTGTGCCGAGGCTCTTGATGCCGAAGCTGCCGAAGGCCAGCTGATTGCCGCGCTGGGCATTGCCTTTGCAACGTCCCTTTTGCGGTCTTCTATATTTGGTTCTTTTGGGTTGTAACATAATACTCTGAATGAAACGTTTTAGCGGTTACTGCTTCTCTTGTTGCGGAACTTGCGGTTGTTGTTTCCAAAACCGCCTCGGGTTTCCTTCTCGGGAGTGAAGTTAGGTGCGAGGTCACGCTTGCCGTATACTTCACCGCGGCAGATCCAGACTTTGATGCCGAGGATACCCACCTTGGTGAGTGCCTCACACTGACAGTAGTCGATATCTGCACGGAGAGTATGGAGGGGTGTACGTCCTTCCTTGAACATCTCCTTGCGAGCCATTTCAGCTCCGTTGAGACGACCGCAGATTTGTATCTTAATACCTTCTGCACCCATGCGCATGGCGTTGGCGATAGCCATCTTGATAGCGCGACGGTATGCTATCTTGCCTTCGACCTGGCGAGCGATGGTCTTACCTACGATAGAGGCATCGAGGTCAGGCTTCTTGATTTCGAAGATATTGATCTGAACGTCCTTGTCGGTAATCTTTTTAAGTTCTTCCTTGAGCTTGTCCACTTCTTGTCCGCCCTTACCGATGATGATACCGGGACGGCTGGTGCAGATGGTGATAGTGATAAGCTTCGGAGTGCGTTCTATAACGATACGAGAGACGCTGGCCTTAGCGAGGCGTGCATCGAGGTACTTACGGATTTTGCTATCTTCGAGAATGTTATCGCCGAAGTTACGGCCGCCGTACCAGTTTGAGTCCCAGCCGCGGATAATACCAAGACGGTTACTGATTGGATTTACTTTTTGTCCCATATCAATTAGTCATTAGTTTTAGTACCCACGAACAAGGTTACGTGGTTTGAACGTTTACGAATTCTATAACCTCTACCTTGGGGTGCGGGACGCATACGCTTGAGGGTAACGCCTTCGTCTACAAAAATCTTGGTGATGAACAATTCGCCATCTTCGGCCTTGCGTTCATTCTTCTGTTCCCAGTTGGCTATGGCAGAGAGGAGCACTTTCTCTACCACGAGAGAGGCTGCTTTCTTTGAAAATCTCAGGGTACCGAGGGCGCGGTTTACTTCCATGCCTCTTACCATGTCGACTACATAGCGCATTTTACGTGGGGAAGAAGGTACGTTGGTCTGCTTGGCAAAGTACTGGGTTTTCAGGGCCGCTTTTCTTGCTTCGGCCGCTAATCTTTTTCTTGCTCCCATTATTTGATTTGATTATTTCTTTTTAAGTGATGCCTGTTACTTTTTCTTGTTACCGGCATGGCCACCGAACTTGCGGGTGGGTGCGAACTCGCCCAGCTTGTGTCCTACCATGTTTTCGGTTACGTAAACAGGGATGAATTTGTTTCCGTTATGAACTGCAACGGTATGTCCCACGAAGTCGGGAGAGATCATTGAAGCTCTGGCCCATGTCTTTACCACATTTTTCTTGCCGCTTTCGTTCATGGCAAGGATCTTCTTCTCGAGAGAGACTGCGATATAAGGACCTTTTTTAAGCGAACGACTCATAGATTCTACTTATTTAGTGCTGTTACTTCTTACGTCTTTCAATAATGTACTTGCTTGACTGCTTCTTGGGAGCTCTTGTCTTCAAGCCCTTAGCATACAAGCCTGTACGTGAACGGGGGTGTCCACCGCTCTGGCGACCTTCACCACCACCCATCGGGTGATCGACAGGGTTCATTACCACACCACGGTTGTGGGGGCGACGACCGAGCCAGCGTGAACGACCGGCCTTACCGGAGCTTTCGAGAGCGTGGTCTGAATTACCTACGCTACCGATAGTGGCCTTACAAGCACTGAGAATCTGACGAGTTTCACCTGAAGGGAGCTTGATGACGCAATACTTGCCTTCACGTGAGGTCAACTGGGCAAAGTTACCTGCGGAACGAACGAGGAGGGCGCCCTGGCCGGGACGCAGCTCGATGTTGTGAATAACGGTACCGACAGGTATGTTCTGAAGGGGGAGTGCGTTGCCCACTTCGGGGGCAGCATCTGCGCCAGACATGAGCTGGTCGCCTACCTTCAGGCCGTTAGGAGCAATAATGTAACGCTTTTCACCATCTGCGTAGAAGAGCAGGGCAATACGAGCCGAGCGGTTGGGGTCGTATTCAATGGTCTTTACGACAGCGGGTACACCGTCTTTCTCACGTTTGAAGTCGATCAGGCGGAACTTTCTCTTGTGGCCGCCACCGAGATAACGCATGGTCATCTTACCTGTGTTGTTGCGGCCGCCGGTTACGCGCTTACCGAAAACGAGAGATTTTTCTGGTACGGATGCAGTAATCTCTTCGAACGTACCAATAATCTTGTGTCTCTGCCCCGGTGTAGTGGGCTTAAATTTACGAACTGCCATTTATTTAGATATTGCTATAAAAATCAATAGTTTCGCCCTCTTTGAGGGTAACGATTGCCTTCTTGAAAGCATTGGTGCGACCCTTGATAAGGCCGGCCTTGGTGTAGCGTGACTTATTCTTGCCAGCATACTTCATGGTGTTTACGCTGACCACGTTCACGTTGTACAATGCCTCTACTTCAGCCTTAATCTGAAGTTTGTTAGCTTCAGGGCGCACGACAAAGCCATACTGGTTGAGCTTTTCCGTGATGCCTGTCATCTTCTCAGTGACAAGGGGTTTGATTATGAATGCCATTGTTCTAACTTCTTTATTTGGTTAAGACTGTTTCGATTGCCTCAAGAGCCTTCTCGGTCACAACCATCACACCGGCGTCGAGGATGCCATAGGTATGGATGTCAGAAGCGATGGCCACCTTGGCGTTGGGCACATTGCGTGCAGAGAGGTACACGTTGATGTCCGATCCGGGAAGCACGAAGAGCGACTTCTTGTCGGCCACCTTCAGGCTGTTGGCCACTTCGAGGAAGCTCTTTGTCTTGGGAGCGTCGAAGGAGAAGTCTTCCACTACCATGAAAGCACCTTCCTGTACCTTGTAGCTGAGGGCGCTGCGGCGAGCGAGGGCCTTCACCTTCTTGTTGAGCTTAATGCTGTAATTGCGGGGACGCGGACCAAATACGCGCGCACCGCCTACGAGTACGGGAGAGTTGATGTCACCACGACGAGCACCGCCACCGCCTTTCTGACGGCCGAGCTTGCGGGTTGAACCACTCATCTCGCTTCTCTCCTTAGACTTGGCAGTACCCTGACGCTGAGCAGCAAGGTAGCGCTTAACATCAAGATAGATGGCGTGATCGTTGGGCTCAATGCCAAACACACTGTCAGCAAGTACTACCTTGCGGCCAGTGTCTTCACCTTTGATATTGAATACACTAACTTCCATTGCTTACTTCTCAATTATTACGATTGAACCTTTGCATCCAGGAACAGAACCTTTAATAAGGAGAAGATTATGTTCAGGGATTACCTTTAACACTCTCAGATTTTGAGCCGTCACGCGGTCGCCGCCCATCTGGCCACCCATGCGCATGCCCTTAAACACCTTGGCAGGGTAAGAACAAGCACCGATAGAACCGGGCTTACGAAGACGGTCGTCCTGACCATGGGTAGTCTGACCTACACCACCGAAGCCATGGCGCTTCACAACGCCCTGGAAGCCCTTACCCTTTGAGGTACCCACAACGTCTACAAACGTAGAGTCGTTGAAGAGTTCCACAGTGACAGTGTCACCAAGGTTGAGCTCGCGGTCAAAACCCTTAAATTCTGCGAGATGACGTTTAGGAGAAACACCGGCCTTCTTGAAGTGTCCCATCAGCGGAGCAGAAGTGTTCTTCTCCTTAGCTTCCTGGAAACCAAGCTGCACAGCAGCGTAGCCATCTTTCTCGACGGTCTTCACCTGCGTAACCACACAGGGACCTACTTCGATAACAGTGCATGGCACATTCTTGCCCTCGGCACTGAAAACGGATGTCATTCCGATTTTTTTACCTAATAATCCTGGCATTTCAGTCTTACTATAATATGATTGAAAAAATGTTTTAATTCATACCCGTCGCCCACTCATAGATATCTTCTACCAGCGGGTCGGATGGTTATTGCTAACCGCGAGGCCAAAAGCCTCTAAACAAAGCAGTTATCTTACGTTTACTACTTTTCGGACTGCAAAGATAGACATTTCTTTTTATCTACCAAATAGTTAGACCTATTTTTCGAGGTATTTTTTGCAGCGAAGCCACATCTACCTGCCGCGAAGCAGCCTCTCCATACAGAGGTCGGCATTGTAGGAGCTTTTTATGGGCTCTCCTACTCTATCGGCGTCCCCCTTCATGCCACTATCGGGCGGTGCCATGTGCATGGACGGCCGGGACCGAAAATGCTACATTGATGGCAGGTGCGGCGCGCAAATGCTACATACGTAACGCGCTGTGGCACAGATGGATGTAAGATTAGTGTAAGATGTGTAGGTAAAATCTGCACACCACCTTCGTATAGAGGGTATGCACCTTGCACACATCTTACACTGCCGCGCTCCGGCCTGGCTTGTCCCCACGAACTTGTCCCATGCCTTCACCCTTGACTGCTTCTTCTTCACCGGCCCTCACATTTACATCCCGACATCACTGGAAGCACCCCGGTTTTAACTGGAAGCATTGCAGTTTTAACTGGAAGCATTGCAGTTTTCACGGGAAGCATTCCAGTTTTCACGGGAAGCATTCCAGTTTTCACGGGAAGCATTGGAGTGAGCCATCGTCGGCGGAGGCTGTGAGTGCGCAGCCCTGCCTTTAGCTCTTTCTCCTTCACAGCCTCTCGCCACACCCGTTGCAACCCTGCGCAGGGGCTGCCAACAGCGTTAAACAATATTAAATTCACAATCTCGCGTAAATGGACAAAAATGGACAAGCCGCATGTAAAATATACGCGATATATTTGCCGCAGTTTTTCTATCGTGGCATACATAAAGAAGCGTGGTCAACGCCTCATTCGTGACAGGATGACGCCTGAGATACTTCGACAAGCGGTGGAAGCGCACCTCTTCTCATGGGGTGTGGCAGGTATGTGAACGATGTATGCCCTTCGGCGTGAGCGCCGCCACTGCATCGTCCCTTTCTCACCTTCTCAGAACTTATCCCCTTCGGACGGGCAGCGACCGGTACTCACGCCTTTTTTATGTGACGTGGCCTTCGGGTGCGCCGCATGCCATTCACCCATACTAACCTTATCGGCCCTGCCGTGTACCCGGGCTTTACCTTCATCTAATCACTCTATGAACGTACGTATTCTACCTTCCCTTAGGTGGCTCACTCTGGGCCTGACGTTCCTCTGTCTCAGCGGTTTCAGTTCGCTGTGGGCGCAGACGGAGATTGACGGTATTTATTATAACCTTGATGCTGACGCGCTGACGGCGGAAGTCACCAGTGGCAGCCAAAAGTATACGGGTGAAATCACCATACCCGAGACAGTGACAAGTGGTGACGTGACTTACAGGGTGAACCGCATTGCCAGCAGAGCCTTCGATGAGTGCGTCGACATGACAGCCATTCACATTCCTCATTCTGTCACTACCATAGGCACGTACGCCTTCAATAAATGCGAGGGTCTGCAGTCACTCACTATTCCAAGTTCGGTATCGAATATTGGAAGCCAAGTAATAGAAGGCTGCATAGGACTGACCACCATCGTGGTGGAAGATGACAACGAGTATTACGATTCGAGGAATAACTGCAACGCTATCATAAAGACCTCTACTAACACGCTGATAGCCGGAGGTAAAGCCTCAGTCATACCCAACACGGTCACTTGTATAGGCAATGGCGCCTTTGCCGGCCATGAAAACATTACCTCAATACATATACCCACCTCTGTAACACAGATTATGGGGGATGCTTTTGGCAATTGTACAGGGCTTACCTGCATAACCATTCCCAGCTCAGTGACCTCTCTAACGGGAGGATGGGGCAACGTTTTTTGGGGATGTACTAACCTGACTACCATGTACATGAAGTCTCAAACACCACCTAAAGGTTTTTCCGGTTGCGGTTCTCTCACCACTATCTATGTACCCGTGGGCGCAGCCGATGCCTACAACGTATCCCCCTGGAACAACTACACCATTGTAGAAGAAACACCGGTAACCATCAACGGCATCAGCTATAAGCTGGGCGACGATGACTATACGGCGGAGGTAGTTCCGAATCCCGACGGTGTGACGAAGTACACGGGCAGCGTCACCATCCCCTCATCCGTGACATTCGGAGGAGCCCACTATGCGGTGACCGGCCTTGGCCTTGACGCCTTTAAGAATTGTACCGGCCTGACAAACGTAGTGATACCCACCTCGGTAACGAGCATAGGCGAAAGCGCCTTTAATGGTTGCACCGGTTTGGGAGCTATGATTATACCCAACTCGGTGACCACCATAGGCAACAATGCTTTTCAAGATTGCACTTCCCTTGCCACACTGATTATCCCCAGCTCTGTCACCTCTATAGGTGCTTCTCTATTGCGTGGCTGCAGCAGCCTGAGCACCCTGTATGTGGACAGCAGCAACCCCAACTATTGCAACGACGGCCTTGTGCTCTACAACAAGGATAAGACCACGCTGTGGAGCTGCCCGGCCAGTGTGACGGGAGAATTTGACATACCGAGCACGGTGCAGACCATCTATACCAGAGCATTTTTGGGATGCAAAGGCTTGACTGCCATAAATATACCCGGTTCTGTCACCACTATCAATGACAATGCTTTCCATCAGTGCTCCGGCCTTCAGACAATCACCATCCCCAACTCAGTGACCAGCATGGGCGACTACTGCTTCCATCAGTGTCCAGGTCTGAGCGCTGTGACCCTCTCTAATCAGGTTACACGTTTGGGGACGTTTTGTTTTGGCTACTGCTCCTCTCTCACTTCTCTAACTATACCGGAGTCTGTAACGAGTTTAGGATATGCCTGCCTTTCTTACTGCTCCGCCCTTTCCTCTCTGACCATCCCGGCATCTGTGACGAGCATGGGCGATTACTGCTTCTATCAATGCACAGGTCTTTCCTCCCTGACCATCCCGGCCTCTGTGACAAGTTTAGGATATGCCTGCCTATATAACTGCTCTGCCCTTTCCTCTCTGACCATCCCGGCATCTGTAACGAGCATAGGTAATTACTGCTTCTATAAATGCACAAGTCTTTCCTCCCTGACCATCCCGGCCTCTGTGACAAGTTTAGGGGACTACTTCCTTTATGGCTGCTCCGCCCTTACCTCTCTGACCATCCCGGCATCTGTGACGAGCATAGGTAACTACTGCTTCTATAATTGCACAAGTCTTACCTCCCTGACCATCCCGGCTTCTGTGACAAGTGTAGGAAGTTATTGCTTCGCCGGTTGCACCAACATGGTCGATCTATATATGGAGCCCACCACACCGCCTACCAATCCCGGGCACAGCATCTTCGGAATAATCATTGGGAGTTCCAGCCAGAATGCAGGCGTTAAGAATATATATGTGCCGGCCGACGAGAACGACCCCTATAACATAGCTCCCTGGAACGAGTACAATGTGATAGCTAACACCGCCGAGGCCATCGCATTGAAACAACTCGTAAACGAAGTGGGCATAGAGGGCAGTTACATGCCTGCCGACCACAATGACTTTAGTAGCCACGGTCTGCTGAAGGATGCTTCCCAACTGAGTACCAATAAGCAGGAGCCAACCGAAGGGCCTATTGCAAACTTGCTCGACAACAGCACCGGCTCCTATTTCCACTCCACCTGGTCAGTCACTAATACCTCCGGCGAGAAACACTACATCCAGGCAGACCTACTCAAGGCCGTCAGCAAAATCCGCGTAAAGTATTATGAGCGGAACATCAACAGAGACTGTGAGCCTAAGACTATTCGCGTGATGGCCACCAACGATGCGGCGGGCGACTGGCAGGAAATTAGCCTCGTCTCAATGCCTGCACGCTCGGGTAACGTGACCATCAATCTGGGGGCAGCCTATCGGTATGTGCGCTTCGTGGTGGAGGAAACCTTCATGGGGAACCTGACCAACAACAACCTTTACTTCTACTGGTCGGAACTCGGCATCTTTGAAGAGGCCGACGAACTTGAAGGCCATGTGCAGGAACTGCTGCAAGCCGCTCTGCCGTCCATCCGTACGGGCGTCATTGACAGTCAGGTAGTCACCGCCCTGCAGCAGGTGAAGGACTTCAAGGCCGGAAGCCTGAGCGCCATCAGCCTCTTCGACAAGTTCTCCGCCTTCAAGACTGACACCGACCTCGCCACCACGCAGGCCGACTACACCCGCCACTTCGGCCATACCAAGTGGCAGGCCCTCTATGTGCCCATGCACATAGCCTACGACGACATCAGCGACGACTTCGTGGTGGCAGAGCTCAACAACTTCCACCAGTACGACGACGATGGTGACGGCACCTACGACCGCACAGAACTCGAAGTGCTCCACCTGAAACCCGGCGACGTGATAGCTGCCAACACGCCGTACGTCATCCGAGCCAAGTCGGCGGGCGAGTTCACGCTGCCAGCCACCGACGGCATCATGCGCGCCACGCAGAACAATGACTTCGACTGCGCTTCGCTCAGAAGACGCTACGTATTCCACGGCACCTACGACGCCGTAAGCGGCAGCGAGATGGTTGACGGCCACTACTACGCCTTCGCCAACGGCGAGCTCCGCACTGCCAACTCGACGAGTGTCGGCCTCTCGCCCTACCGCTGGTATGTGCGTGTGGAAGACCGCACGACGGGCGAGGCCCTCAGCCCCGCCATGCTACCGGCCAAGATTGACATCGTAGAGCGTGAAGAAGGCAGCACCACCGGCATTGAGGCCGTGGAGACGACCGACAACGCCAACGGCGACACTCCCGTCTACGACCTCAACGGCCGCCGTGTGGGCACTACCCGCACACTCCACAGCCTGTCAAAGGGCGTCTACGTGGTAGGCGGCAAGAAGATAATGAGATAAATCCACCCCGCCTCCCTTCAGGGCTCGCTCCAAGGGCAGAGCTTCTGAGGGGAGGCCTATTCACACCCCATGGCCCATCGCTCCACACAAGGGCCATCTACCATTGCCCTTATGGGCACAAGAACCACATTCCCTCCCATGAAACACACTCGATATATCCACCCCTGCACGCAGAGAGAAGTCTGCACTACTGAGTCACACCTGCTCACCTCCTCGTACATCGAGATGGGTGGCGGCACCGACCACTTCGACGCCCCCGAGCTGGACGCCCCCACTGATGAGGCCTCCGACTTCTGGAGCGAGCGATAGCCCCGCCGCAGCTACTACTAACCTCATATAAAAAGCCAACGGACGCGCTGCCCCGCAGAGGGAGTCAGCGCGTCCGTTATTGATAGATAAGGCATGAAGGCACAAGGCGCGGCCAACGTCGAAGTGTCTCAGCAGACCATATGCGACGTGAGCGGGACTGGCACGGTCGTGGCCCGCTTAGTCGAACGAGGGAAGTGTCAGATTGTTAAACTGAGCGACGGGAGAGGTGGTATGCTGTTCCTTGATGACCTGCTTCAGTTCCTTCACCTTGTCGGGATACTGGGCTGCCACATTGTGGTCTTCGTGCAAGTCGTCGGCAAGGTTGTAGAGCTCGCAGTTGCCGCTCTTCACGATTAGCTTCCAGTCGCCTTTGCGCACCGCCAGCTGGTTGGTCTCATGGAATTCCCAGTAGAGATAATCGTGGTCTTGCTGCTGCGCCTCTTGGCCGAGCAAGGTGGGTGCGAACGATATGCCGTCGAAGTAGTCGGCCTCGCCGAGCGTGGCATTGCGGTAACGCTCGACATAGTTGTCGACGCCGATGAGGTCGCAGAAGGTGGGCATGATGTCGTAGAAGGCCAGCTGGTGGTCGTTGACCACTCCGGCCCCGACCTTCCCGGGCCAGCGAACGATGAAGGGTACTCGGATGCCGCCTTCGTGGCAGGAGCGCTTGAGCCCCTTGAGCTTGCCGTCACGGCCAAAGAAGGTGGGGTCGGCGCCGCCTTCTTCGTGGGGGCCATTATCGGACGAGAATATGACGAGGGTGTTCTCGTCAAGCCCTTTCTCCTTGAGCTTAGCCAGTATCTCTCCGACGTAAGCGTCGAGGCGGGTAATCATGGCTGCGAACTGTGCATGTACACGCTTGGTGGCATGGTAACGGCCCACCCCGGCGAAGTCCTTGTCGTCACAGAACATATTCTCGTATGCCTGAAGGATGGAGTCGTTGGGCTGATACAGCTCGGCGTGGGGAAGGGTGTATGTAAAGAAGCCATAGAAGGGGCGGTCGGGGGTCTGGAGATCGAGCCAGTCGAGGGCCTCGCGATGAATAAGGTCGCCGGAATACTGGGTGCGGTTGCGATAATCGTCGGCGGTGGCCCCGTCAGAGTATTGGGTGTTTTGGGTAAGCTCGAGGCGTATGGTCTCGGTGTCACCTCGGCGGGGGCTGTAACGGTTGAGGAAGTTGGGGTAATACTTATGGGCCATGTACTGACAGATATAGCCATAGTACTCGTCGACCCCACGCTTGTCCGGGGTGGAACGTGAGCCCTCGTAGCCGCCGGCCCACTTGCCGAACATGCCAGTGGTGTAGCCGTTGTCCTTCATGATTTCCGGGAGGATGCGGTGGTCGGTGGTGTAAGGTTCCTGGCCTGTGACGCGATACTCGGTGCAGACACCATACTGCACGCTGCGGTCGGTCCAATACTCCTTGTTACCTCGCACGTGGGTGTGCCCGGTGTGCTGACCTGTCATGAGGGTCGCTCTGGAGGGGGCGGAGACAGGACTTCCTGCATAGGCCTGCGTGAAACGCATACCCTCTGCGGCCATGCGGTCGATATTGGGAGTAGCTATATAGGGCTGTCCGTAGCAACCGAGGTCGCCATATCCCATATCGTCGCAGAGGATGAAGATAATGTTAGGCTTCGCAGCCTGCTGGCCAAAGACGGAGAGTGAAAGTCCGGCCATGCCACTGAAGAGGGCCCGGGTGTATATGATACTTTTCATCTGATGCGTTTTTTACCTTGGTGAATATAGATGCCCTTGGCTTTGTCGGGCTGGACGGGTAAGCCTTCGAGGGTGTATGCCATCCCCCCGTGGTCGGCGGGTGTCGCGGCGAGGGGCGTGGCAATGCCGGAGGGAGGCGCGGAGGAAGGGAGGGCGCGAAGATAAAAGTCATAGGTAGTGCCATACACCTCATCTTCAGCCCCTTCAAGGCCATTATCCGTCACTCGCAGACGGAGGCGGAGACGCTTGTCGAGGGCGACAGTGGCAGGCACTGTGAGGCTGAGCCGCCCCTCTGCCTCGCCGAAGAAGTCGTGGGCCTGTTCGAAGAGTCCATCTGCATTCCAGTCAAAATAGGCTGTGACGGAGGTGACACGCTCAAAGCCTGCCCCGGCATAGGTCAGGGTGAGGGTGGAGTCGGGATGGACCACCGCCTCCTGGTTGCGGTTGAGCAGGAAGGCTGCGGCGGGGGCAGAAGTGGCGGAATAATGCACCGCTGCTGCGTCGGGCTGTCCCGAGATGTCTACCGCTGTGAGGTAAGCAGAGCCCGCCGTGCCGCAGGGCAGGTAATAGATGCCGAGACGCTGGGCGAGCGGGGTGTGTACGGGGGGCTCGGGTGCCACATAGTCATAAGAGGTCTCGAGAATTTCCCAGTAAGAATTGGCGCGGGTATTGGTGATATGATAGGCCACCACCTTGCCTGTGGCTTCGGAGAAGTTGAGACCGAGGGTGCCGTCGGCAGCGGTATTGATGGTCTGGTCAGTGCTACAGAGATAATAATAGCCTTTCTGGGCATTGTTGGCCGTACATGCTGCCACCTTGAACTCTACGGGAGCCTCGCCAGTGGATACCTGCTGGCTCAGTGAGATGTGGGTGGACTGGACATATCGCCGGCTGGTGACGTTGCGCAGATAGTAGCAGTTGTCATTGCCTGTGGGTATGAACTCCCAATACTGCTTCTGCGTATTGCTGGCCGGCCCTGCCTGGAGCTTGTTACCCTGTTCATACATATAGCCATTGGCCTTGGAGTAGCGATGTAGCAGATAGACTTTCCCGGCCTCGGGGAAAGCCGCAACGGTCTGGGCCCACGCGCAGAGACCCAGGAGGGAGGAGAGGATGGATAGTAGAAGTCGCATAACTGAAATATTGAGGGGCATCCGCCGCAAAGGTAATCAACTTTGCAACAGGATGCCCCTAATTTAGCTATAAATTAAAGGGATGGGGGATCTACGGAGCGTCGTGACGGGAGGCAGGCCACTCGCCAGCGTCCCATATCTGATGGTTGGAGAGGGAATTGGAGGCATCGTCGTAAGTGTCAGACTGATATTTGATGGTCCGGCTACTGAGCGCAAGGAGGGAGGCTGTAGAGAGAGAGAGGCGCTGCGTGACGGGGGGAATATAGATAGATTTCATAGTGTGTGATACTGAGTGGGTGGAGTGTATGTGAGTTAACGAAAAATGTATTTCTTGCCCTGCATGATGACTATACCCACTACGGGGCGATGGTTGAGGCGGCACCCCTGAAGGTCATAGCAGGCGGCGGAAGGTGTGTGAGGCGTGTGGAGCCGATGGTCGATGGCGGTCAGCGGGTCTGTGGTCAGCTGCAGCTGCATGGATGGGCTCAGCGAGGAGTTGAGTAGCAGGTATGCCTTGTTGGAGGCGAAGCCCGAGCCCTCCATATTGAGCTGACGAAATACGGCGTTGCCTGTGTCATCTTTCACCAAGACGTAGGGCACAGTGCCAGCGGGCACGACCGGCATTCCACCTTCGGGCATAGGCTGGAGCAGATTATCGTAGAAGGTGGCCTCCGGGGAGTCAAGCGTCTGGTAGAGGTCGGCCGTAGCGAGGGCTGCGTCGTCTGTACGTAGAATGACGCCCACATAGGCCGGCAGCACTTGTGAACCTACGGGTTGGAGTTCGATGGTAGTAGCCGTAGCGTTGACAGCCTTGTATGCCGTGATGCCGTCGGGTATCTGCGTGGTGACGGTGGCACTGAAGGTGGCCACATAGCCAAAGTTGGCAGTCTGACTGAGGGCGACAGTGGTGGGAGCTACTTGCAGCACCACCTCGTTGAGGGCGGCGTAACAGCCCAGGGCATCATTCTTGGTGAGACTGACCATGAGGTAGGTCTCTTCGGCCAGACGCGCCGCCCCGGCGAGGCTCCAAACTGTGTAGTTGGTGGGCGAAGCATTGATGTTGCCGTCGGTTGAACCGAAGTCGGTCAGCGTACCATTGGCGGTATAGTCGGCTGCCGATGCCAGGGATGCGGCGAAGGTGAAGTTTCGGCTGACTGCAGCCGACTGGTCGCCGCCTTGCGCATTGATGGCCTTGAGGCTGAGGTCGATCCCGCGTATCCGGAAGTCGGTCAGTCCGTCAATCTTGAAAAGGAAGTGCATGGCGCTGCCGGCCACATTGCCATAGCCGCTGCCGGTAGGTGCAAGGGCAGAAGTGCCGAGTGCAGTGGCCGTCATGAGGCTGAGGTCGGTAGATGCCTCACCAGTGAGGGAGACGAGGGTGGCTGTTACTCCGGCAAGTGGCTGTTGGGCTTCGTCTGACGCCGCCACCGTGACGCCGGCCACCTCAGCCCCGGTACGAGTAAAGGTGAGATGCACCTCACTGAGTGCATGGGCCGATGACAGCGGCGTGAAGAGGCCTGCCGTGACGAGGAGGATGGAGTAGAGTGTGCGTTTCATAGTGATAAGTGGGTTAAGAATAGTGGTAAGTGAGTGGAGAATAGCTACAAGAGTGGGGTGAGATAGTTTAGCATAGATGGGAGAGAAAGGCAGCTTGGCTACATGGCTCGACGAGGTGAGGGGGGTGTGCCACCAAAGGGTGCGGATATGTGAATGGATTAGAACAATATGCCTCTGAGAAATGAGGTTGTGGTGCAGAGAGATGAGATTGTGGCGCAGAGAGATGAGGTTATGGTGCAGAGAGATGAGGTTGAGCCTCTGAGAAATGAGGGGGTGGCGCAGAGAGATGAGGGGGTGGCGCAGAGAGATGACCCCCACCCGCGGCGAGCTGACGAGGGCAAAAATAGAGACGCCTCAGATGCCGGTGAAACATCTGAGGCGTTTAACTTTTGTTGAGCACGGTATAGGCTACTCTTCATGCGAAGCGGCACATTCTGCCTCTGCATGGAGGGGGCAGAACGGGGCTCTTGGCAAGCCTTCCGGTGCAGGTGGCACGGGGTACTTCGGACGGGGATATGCAGCCGGTGTATGCCAATAGGAGATAAGACAGCCCCCGGCAAGGGGAGAACCTTGTCGGGGGCTGCGAATGGGATATGGGCAAGCGGTCACTGTCTGTCGTCACCGGCTGCCACGTTCAGGCGACTACACCTTGATTTCTACTTCGACGCCGCAGGGAAGCTCGAGCTTCATGAGGGCATCCACGGTCTTTGCGGTAGAGCTGTAGATGTCGATGAGACGCTTGTAGGAAGAGATTTCAAACTGCTCGCGGCTCTTCTTGTTGACGAAGGTAGAGCGGTTGACGGTGATGATGCGCTTGCGGGTGGGGAGGGGTATAGGACCGCTCACGATGGCACCCGTGGCCTTCACGTTCTTCACAATTTTCTCGGCTGACTTTTCTACGAGGGTGTGGTCGTAGCTTTTGAGCTTGATACGAATTTTTTGACTCATGATATAAATAAAATGTGGAAGTCTCTGGGTGGCTGCCGGCATAAGAGTCATTCGTTATGCCGGTGCCGACCGCAGAGCGGTAGTTGTATAAGATGCTTACTTGATGAGGTCTACGCGGCCCTTGACTTCTTCGAGCACGGCGCGGGCGATGCTGGAAGAGACGGGAGCGTGGTGGTCGTACTGCATGGAGCTGGTGGCACGGCCGGAGGTGATGGTACGGAGGGCTGTCACATAGCCGAACATCTCGGCCAGAGGCACCTGTGCCTTCACGATACGTGCACCGCTACGGCTGCTTTCCATACCCTCTACCTGACCACGGCGCTTGTTCAAGTCGCCAATCACGTCGCCCATGTTCTCCTCGGGAGTAACAACTTCGAGCTTCATGATGGGCTCCATGAGACAGGGGCCGGCCTGAGCGCAAGCATTCTTGTAAGCCTGGAGAGCGGCGATTTCGAATGACAACTGGTCGGAGTCAACGGGGTGGAACGAACCATCGAGGAGCTCTACCTTGAGGCTGTCGAGGGGATAGCCACCGAGCACACCGCTCTTCATGGCAGCCTCGAAGCCCTTCTGCACAGAGGGGATGAATTCCTTGGGAATGTTACCGCCGGTCACCTTGTTGATGAACTGGAGGCCGCCTTCCTTGTAGTCCTCGTCTACGGGACCTACGTTGACGATGATGTCTGCGAACTTACCGCGACCACCTGACTGCTTCTTGTAGACCTCGCGGAGGTTGACAGTCTTGGTGATGGCTTCCTTGTAGTTCACCTGGGGCTTGCCCTGGTTACATTCCACCTTGAACTCGCGCTTCAGACGGTCGATGATGATGTCGAGGTGGAGCTCACCCATACCGCTGATGACGGTCTGGCCTGACTGTTCGTCGGTCTTGACTGTGAAGGTGGGGTCTTCCTCTGCGAGTTTGGCGAGGCCCTGTGAGAGTTTGTCGAGGTCCTTCTGGGTCTTGGGTTCTACGGCGATACCGATTACGGGATCGGGGAAGTCCATAGACTCGAGGATGATGGGTGCATCTTCGTCGGAGAGCGTGTCGCCGGTGCGTATATCCTTGAAGCCTACGCCTGCGCCGATGTCGCCTGCGCCGATTACCTCAACGGGGTTCTGGTGGTTAGAGTGCATCTGGAAGAGGCGTGACACACGTTCCTTCTTTCCGGAGCGCACGTTGTAGATGTAAGAGCCGGCTTCCACCTTGCCTGAGTAGACGCGGAAGAAGGTCAGACGACCTACATAGGGGTCAGTGGCAATCTTGAAGGCGAGGGCCGAAGTCTTTTCTTCTTCGCTGGGCTGACGGCTTTCCTCTTCGCCGGTCTCGGGGTTGGTGCCCACGATGGCGGGGGTGTCGAGGGGAGAGGGAAGGAACATGCAGACATAGTCGAGGAGGGTCTGTACGCCCTTGTTCTTGAACGAAGAGCCGCAGGTCATGGGCACGATGTTGAGGGCGAGGGTACCCTTGCGGATGGCAGCCACGATTTCTTCCTGGGTGAGGCTTTCGGGATCTTCGAAGTACTTCTCCATGAGGGCTTCGTCCTGCTCGGCAGCGAGCTCGATCATCTTGCCGCGCCACTCTTCGCATTCGTCCTTGAGTTCGGCGGGTATGTCTTCCACGTCGTACTCGGCGCCCATGGTTTCGTCGTGCCAAAGGATGGCCTTCATGCGTATGAGGTCAACGATGCCCTTGAACTTCTCCTCGGCGCCGATGGGCACAGAGATTACGCAGGGGGTGGCACCGAGCACGTCCTTCATCTGGCGAACCACTTCGAAGAAGTCTGCGCCGGAGCGGTCCATCTTGTTGACGTAGCCGATACGGGGCACATTGTATTTGTCGGCCTGGCGCCATACGGTCTCAGACTGGGGCTCTACGCCACCTACTGCACAGTAGGTAGCTACGGCGCCGTCGAGTACACGGAGGGAGCGTTCTACCTCTGCGGTGAAGTCGACGTGTCCCGGAGTGTCAATGAGGTTAAACTTATACTTCTTGCCGCCGCAGGTCCAGTAAGCGGTGGTGGCAGCAGAGGTAATGGTGATACCGCGTTCTTGCTCCTGAGCCATCCAGTCCATGGTTGCGCCACCGTCGTGCACCTCACCAATCTTGTGGGTCTTACCGGTGTAGAAGAGGATACGCTCGGAAGTGGTTGTCTTACCGGCATCGATGTGGGCCATGATACCGATATTACGGGTCAAATGTAGGTCTTGCTTTGCCATTGCTTCTTAACGCGATATGTGGGAGTTAAAATCTGAAGTGTGCGAAGGCACGGTTGGCCTCAGCCATGCGGTGCATGTCTTCCTTACGTTTGAAGGCACCACCCTGCTCGTTGAAGGCGTCCATGATTTCGGCAGCGAGTTTGTCGGCCATGGTTTTGCCGCCACGCTTACGAGCATAGTTGATGAGGTTCTTCATAGAAACGGACTCCTTGCGGTCGGGACGTATCTCCGTGGGCACCTGGAAGGTGGCACCACCGATACGGCGGCTCTTCACCTCCACCTGGGGAGTGACCTTCTCGAGGGCGGTCTTCCAGATCTCGAGGGGGCTTTTCTCCTGATCCTTCATCTTCTGGCCAACGATTTCGAGGGCGCTGTAGAAGATCTTATAGGAGATGGACTTCTTGCCATCATACATGAGGTGGTTGACGAACTTGGAAACCTTCTGGTCTCCGAACACGGGATCAGGGAGCACGATCCGCTTCTTAGGTTTTGCTTTTCTCATTGTGGGTTGTTGGTTGTGTTAGGGCTGCAAATAGGGTGTCTTCAGCTCCCCACCGGGAGGCTTACTCAACCGCTGCAAACCAAAATAGGTGTATTACTTCTTAGCTGCCTTGGGGCGCTTGGCGCCATACTTCGAACGGCGCTGGGTGCGGTTAGCCACGCCGGCGGTATCGAGTGTACCGCGCACGATGTGGTAGCGCACACCGGGGAGGTCTTTCACACGACCACCGCGCACGAGCACGATGCTGTGTTCCTGAAGGTTGTGACCTTCGCCGGGGATGTAGGAGTTGACTTCCTTAGAGTTGGTCAGGCGCACACGGGCCACTTTACGCATGGCCGAGTTAGGCTTCTTAGGGGTAGTGGTGTACACACGTACACATACGCCACGGCGCTGAGGGCAGGAGTCGAGCGCCGGCGATTTGCTCTTGTCGGCGGCCACTTGTCTGCCCTTTCTCACTAATTGTTGAATAGTTGGCATGTTGTTGAGTTTTAATATATTATATTATTGTATTTATTGTCGCGGTAGGAATGAACAGGGCACACTACCCCATTCGGGCGGCAAAGTTACACACTTTTTGTGGAATATACAAAGGCTTGCGGCGTAAAAGGATTTGTTTTTTTATGATAAGGCTGCCCCGACGCCATCTGCACCCCGGACGGGCGAGAACTGAGTGCGGAAAGAGGGAGCTACTGACTACGAGAGCGGGGATGGTTTACCAACGGGCGAGAGAGGAACCCGGCGACACTTGTTTACATATCTGATAATACTACATGTACATCTAGAAAAAACTACATGTACATCTAGAAAAAACTACATGTACATCTAAGAAAAACTACATGTACATCCAGGAAAAACTACAT
>CAMAMB010000024.1 GCA_945836755.1 uncultured Bacteroidales bacterium | reverse complement strand
ACCTCGGCTGAGAAGAACCTGCTCACCGTCAAGCTGGCCTCCACCCACTACTACGACAACCTGCCCACCACGGGCGACGCCACCGGCCGTGCCTTCCGCGACGTAGAACTGGAGAAGCAGCTCTTGGCCGAAGCCCGCGAGATAGGTCTCGGCGCCCAGTTTGGCGGCAAGGCCTTCGCCCACGACATCCGCGTCATCCGCCTGCCCCGCCACGGCGCCAGCTGCCCCGTGGGCTTGGGCGTGAGCTGCTCGGCCGACCGCAACATCAAGTGTAAGATCAACAAAGACGGCGTCTGGATAGAGAAGATGGACGACAACCCCGCTTCCCTCATCCCTGAAGCGCTGCGCCAGGCCGGCGAGGGCGACGCCGTAAAGATTGACCTCAACCAGCCCATGAGCGAGGTGTGCAAGGTGCTCTCGCAGTACCCCGTGGCCACCCGCGTCAGCCTCAACGGCACCATCATCGTGGCTCGCGACATCGCCCACGCCAAGCTCAAGGAGCGCCTTGACCGTGGCGAAGACCTGCCCGACTACATCAAAAACCATCCCGTGCTCTACGCCGGCCCTGCCAAGACGCCCGCCGGCATGCCCTGCGGCTCCATGGGCCCCACCACGGCCAACCGCATGGACCCCTATGTAGACCTCTTCCAGAGCCACGGCGGCTCCATGGTCATGATAGCCAAGGGCAACCGTACCCAGCAGGTGACCGACGCCTGCCGCAAGCATGGCGGCTTCTACCTCGGCTCCATCGGCGGACCGGCAGCCATTCTCTCGCAACAGAGCATCAAGAGCATCGAGTGTGTAGAGTATCCCGAACTGGGCATGGAGGCTGTCTGGAAGATTGACGTGGTCGACTTCCCCGCCTTCATCCTTGTGGACGACAAGGGCAACGACTTCTTCCAGAAGATACTGCCCGGTGGCTTTGGCCATTAAGCCGCTCCTCCCCTTTGCGCCCTGCGGCCCTGCGGTCCACGCCGTGACGCCTGCCGGGTCTGCTCCTCCCTACCGACGCCCCAAGCCTTCTCAGTCCTGTCTGTGAGGCTCGGGGCGTCGCGGCGTATGGTCGCACCGAGGCGCCGGAGGCAGTCGGGCTGCCCGACGTGTGACGGCGGCCGGCCGGAAGTACATCCAAGATTTCCTACATGTACATCCCGTCAGAACTACATGTACATGCCGTTAAAACTACATGTACATCCCGTCAGAACTACATGTACATCCCGTTCGAACTACATGTACATGCCGTTAAAACTACATGTACATGCCGTTAAAACTACATGTACATCCCGTTAAAACTACATGTACATGCCGAGGCGTGTCCCCCGATGCCAATGAGGCGTCGCGACAGCGTACAGCGCCTTGGCAGCCCGCCGCTTTGCCCGCCGCAGAGGGCGGGGAGAGGTAAAATAGACGGTCGCGCGTAGCTACACCGCCTCAGAGTGGGGCTATGTGGAAGATATTTCGCAAATTTGCAGTGAGTTTCAAGGCCTACTCGTTGAGCGGGCCTTCTCTTTCTCACTCTGTTCATCCCGGCCTATCCCCATTCTCGCAATGCCCATCACCGACCCTACATGGATCTTCTTCATCGTGCTCTCCATCATTCTCTTCGCACCGATGCTGTTGGAGCGCCTTCACATACCCTCCATCGTGGGCATGATATTCGCGGGTATACTCATTGGCCCCCATGGGGTGGGCCTGTTGGAGCGTGACGGCAGTTTCGAGCTCTTCGGCAAGGTGGGTCTCTACTACATCATGTTCTTGGCCAGCCTCGAGATGAACCTCCAGGACGTCAAGCGCATACAGAACCGCGCACTGACGCTCGGTCTGCTGAGCTTCGCCATCCCCATGCTCATGGGCTATGCGGCCAACCGGCTCGTGCTGGGTTTCGAAGTGGCCGCCGCCGTGCTCACAGCCGCCATGTATGCCTCCCACACGCTGGTGTCTTATCCCATCGTGCTGCGCTACGGACTGTCGCGACTGCCGGCAGTCAACATTGCCGTGGGCGGCACCATCGTGGCCGACACGCTGACGCTGCTGGTGCTGGCCGTAGTAGGCGGCATGTTCAAGGAGAACGTCAGCGGGTGGTACTGGCTGCTGTTGGTGGGCAAGGTGATTGTGCTGGGGGCCGTCATCATCTACGCCTTTCCGCGTGTGGGCCGCTGGTTCTTCCGTCGTTACGACGAGAGCGTCGTACAGTATGTCTTTGTGCTCGTGCTTGTGTTTCTCGGTGCGGGCATGATGGAGCTTGTGGGCATGGAGGGCATCCTGGGCGCGTTCCTTGTGGGCATTGTGCTCAACCGTCTGATCCCTCCCTCGTCGCCCCTGATGAGCCACATCGAGTTTGTGGGAAACGCGCTGTTCATTCCCTACTTCCTGATAGGGGTGGGCATGATTATCAACCTGAATGCCCTTGTCGACCATGAGGGCGCTCTCGTGGTGGCCGCCGTGATGGTGGTGGTGGGCCTGCTGTCGAAGTGGCTGGCGGGCTGGACCACCGGCCTTCTGTTCAAGATGCGCGGCGACGATCGGCAGCTCATGTTCGGCCTGACCAGCTCGCGCGCCGCCGCCACGCTGGCCGTGGTGCTCGTGGGCCATAAGATTATCCTGCCCGACGGCAGCCGCCTCTTGGGCGACGACGTGCTCAACGGCGCCATGGTGCTCATCGTGGCCACGTGCGTGGTCAGCTCGCTGCTCACCGAGCGCACGGCCCGCCGGTTGGTGGTCAAGCGCCGCACCCAGCCCACCGAGCGCGAGGTGGCCTGGCAGGAGCACATCCTCATAGCCCTCCACAACCCCCACACCGTGTCGTCGCTCATGCATCTGGCCCTCATGCTGCGTCGTCCCGGGTCGGCCTCGCCCCTGATAGCCCTCAACGTAGTGCTCGAAGGCGACCCCACCGCCCGCCAGGCCGGCCTCGAACAGCTGCATAAGGCCGAAAAGATAGCCTCTGCCACCCACATCAAGCTGCAGACCTACAGCCGCTGGTCGGTCAACGTGGTCAGCGGCATCTCACACACTGTCAAAGAGAACGCGGTGACCGACCTCGTCGTGGGCCTCCACCAGAAGGAGCGCCTCATAGAGGCCTTCTTCGGCAAGATAGCCACCGACCTGCTGACAGCCGTGGAGCGGCAGGTGTTCATATTCCGGGCGAACTTCCCCCTCAACACCATGCGCCGCCTCCACCTGCTCGTGCCCCGCAAGGCCCAGTTTGAGCCCGGCTTCAGCCGCTGGGTAGACCGCGTGGCCCTGCTCGCGCAGCAGCTCAGCAGCCCCGTCTGCTTCTACAGCAGTCGCGACACCCTCGAAGCCATTGACACCTACTGGCGCACTACGGGCAAGGAAGCCGACATGACCATCCACGAGTATGTGTCGTGGGCCGACATGCTGCCGCTCGCCCACGAGGTGAAGCAGGACGAGATGGTGGTCTTCGTCTGTGCACGCCGCGGCACTATCTCATTCAGCCCCTACATCGACCGCCTGCCCACAGGCGTCGAGCGATACTTCTCGGCCCGCAACGTGCTCTTCGTCTACCCCGCACAGACCACCTCAGAGACCAACGCCTCGGCCACCATACGCGCCGGCCTGCCCCTCAAGGTGCGCTGAAGCCAACCTGAGCCTCCGCCTTCGCCCCCAACCATCCGACAACCCACGCCCCATGACCTACAGACCCTCGAAATCCATCGTCTACAGAGTGAGCCAAGCCCAGGAACTGCTGCCCTTCATACTCCATGTGATGCAAGGCGTCAGCCACAACCGCGCCAAAGCCATACTCACTGGCGGAGGCGTCACCGTAGACCGCCGCAAGGTGACGCGCCACGACTTCAGCCTCAAGCCCGGCATGGTCGTAGAGATAGCCCGCCATAAGCCTCGCGGCGAACTCAAGTCAAAGTTTGTCCGCATCGTCTACGAAGACGCCCACCTCGTGGTTGTCGAAAAGGCAGTGGGCATACTCTCCATGGCCTCGTCGCCCGCCACCTTCTGCGTCAAGCAAGTGCTCGACGACTACTTCCGCCGCTCCGGCCAACGCTGCACGACCCACGTGGTCCACCGCCTCGACCGCGACACCTCCGGCCTCCTGGTCTACGCAAAGACCATAGAAGCAGAGCAGATACTCGAACACAACTGGCGAGAGATAGTGACTGACCGCCGATACCTCGCACTGGCCTCGGGCGTCATTGAAGAAAAACAAGGCACCCTCAAGAGCTGGCTCAAAGACAACAAAGCCTACATCACCTACTCCTCACCCGTTGACAACGGCGGCAAGCTGGCCATCACACACTTCCGCACCCTCGCCACCGACGACCGCCACAGCCTCGTGGAGCTTAAACTCGAGACCGGACGCAAGAACCAGATCAGGGTACACCTCCAAGACATAGGCCACCCCGTCTGCGGCGACATCAAATACGGCAACGGCGACGATCCCTTCGGTCGCCTCTGCCTCCACGCCTACCGCTTGGCCTTCTACCACCCCATTACGGGAGAACATCTCGAGTTTGAGACCGCCCGCCCACGCTGGATAGAACAGAAAGCCGCCGGGAAATAATCCTCCTACACCGCCCACCGCGCCCTGCCCCATGTACGCCCACCTCATACTGCCTCTCGCCCTTCAGCAGACCTACACCTACCTCCTGCCACGCGGGCTGGAGGCGAGCGTGAAGGTGGGCAGCCGTGTCATTGTGCAGTTTGGCGCCCGCCGCCACTATACCGGCATCGTGGCAAGCCTCACCCCCACCGCCCCCACCCACGACGCCGCCGGCCGCCCCATACGCTACAAGGAGGTGGAAGAGATCTGCGACGCCGCCCCCATGGTCAGCGAGCCGCAACTCAGGCTCTGGAAGTGGGCCGCACAGTACTACATGTGCACCCCGGGCGAGGTGATGAAGGCCGCCATGCCCGCAGGACTGAAACCCGAGAGCGAGACCCTCGTGAGCAAGGGCCACGACACCACCTACACCGACGCCGACCTCAGCCGGCGCGAGAGACTGCTCGTCGAGACCGTCGAGCGATACGGCACATGCCGGCTGACCGACGTGCAGAAGGAGACAGGCGACACCCACCTGCTCAACGCCGCGCGCCGCCTCGTCGAGAGGGGCGTGCTCACCGTGGCCGAAAAGCTGCAACGCACCTACAGTCCCCGCACCGAGACCCGCGTCAGGCTCGAAGAGCATTACTTCGACCACGACCGCCTCGTAGACCTGCTCGACAGCCTCAAGAGAGCACCCGCCCAGGAGAAGCTGCTGGCCGAATACCTCGACCTGGCGGCTGCTACGCCCGCCCTCAAGCTGCGCAATTACAGCCTGCTGGCCGAGGTGAGCAAGGCCACGCTCTGCCGCCGTGACAGCGGGGCCGAAGCAGCCCTCAGCGCCCTGCGCCGCAAGAAGGTGCTCACTACCTATGCCGGCGAAGTGTCGCGACTGGCCTCCGCCACCACGCCCGACGGGCCTTGTCTGCTCAGAGACCTCGACAGCCGCCAAAGACAGGCCATAGACAGCGTGAGGGAGCAGTGGCAGACCAAGGACGTCTGTCTGCTGCACGGCGTCACGGGTAGTGGCAAGACCGAGGTCTACATCCACCTCATCAAGGAAGTGATGGACAGGGGCGGACAAGTGCTCTACCTGCTGCCCGAAATAGCCCTCACCACCCAGATAACGCAGCGACTGGGCCGCGTGTTCGGCGGACGAATGGGCGTCTACCACAGCCGCTTCCCCGACACGGAGCGCGTAGAGGTATGGCGCAAGCAGCTGTCGGACGAACCCTATGGACTCATCCTCGGCGTGCGTTCGGCCCTCTTCCTGCCTGCGCCTCGCCTGCGCCTCATCATCGTGGACGAGGAACACGAAGCCTCTTACAAGCAGCAAGACCCGGCCCCGCGATACCACGCCCGCGACCTCGCCATAGTGTGGGCACAGATGGTCGGCGCCAAAGTGCTGTTAGGAAGCGCCACACCCTCGCTCGAGACCTTCCGCCACGCCCGCGAAGGCAAGTATGGCCTCGTCAGCATGACCCAACGCTACGGAGGGGCCAGCCTGCCGCACATTGTCGTGGAGGACGTCAAGGAACTCAGACGCAAAAAGCGCATGCCCACCCCCTTCTCGCCGCGCCTCATCGCCGAAGTGAAGGAAGCCCTGGCGCGGGGGGAGCAAGCCATCCTCTTTCAGAACCGCCGCGGCTACTCGCCCGTCGTGGTGTGTCGCCAGTGTGGGTGGACACCCCGCTGCACCCACTGCGATGTCACCCTGACCTATCACCGACAACAGAATAACCTTGTGTGCCACTACTGCGGCACTACCTACCGGCTGCCCGAAAACTGTCCCGCCTGTGGGAGCACGGCGCTCAAAGACCTGGGCTACGGCACGGAGAAGATAGAAGCCGCCGTGGGCGAAGTGTTTCCCGGCGCCCGCACCGCCCGAATGGACTTGGACACCACGCGCTCGCGCTCAGCCTACGACGACATCATCAACAACTTCTCGGAAGGTCGCACCGACCTGCTCATCGGCACCCAGATGGTGACCAAGGGCCTTGACTTCGACCGGGTGAGGGTTGTGGGAGTGATGAATGCCGACCAGATGCTCAACCAGCCCGACTTCAGAGCCTACGAAAGGGCCTACCAGATGCTCTCGCAGGTGGCAGGACGCGCCGGGCGCAAAGGCGAAAAAGGACTCGTGGTCATACAGACCGGCCAGCCCGATCTGCCCGTCGTCGACCAGGTGGTCAGAGGCGACTACGAAGCCATGTACCGCGACCAAATGGCTGAGCGCGAATACTTTCACTACCCTCCCTTCTACCGCCTCATAGCCGTCTGGCTCAGACACCGCAGCAGCGAGGTGGTGGACCACGCCGCCCAAGACTTGGCCACCCTGCTGCGCCCCCGCTTCGGCGAGGGCCTGCTCGGGCCGGACAAGCCGGCCGTGGGGCGTGTGCAGTCGCTCTTCCTGAGAAAGCTCCTGCTCAAAGTGCCGCCCCATGAAGCCCCCTTCGCGCTGAGGCAGTTTCTCCTGCAATGCAGCCGACAACTCACCGAACGCCCCGCCTATCACGCGGTCAGCATCGTCTACGATGTAGACCCCCTCTGAGCCACGACACCCCGCCACCCTCTGCAAAAAAAGCGTAAAACGCGAGGGCCACAAACGCACTCACTGCCAAAAGTGCTACTTTTGCCCTTTCACCTCACCCTTCAACGTTTCATCCCCCTAACTGACAATATCGTGGGCCTTATCGAATTTAACAAGCTCCCCATCAACACCCTCGTGGGAGCCGACTGGAAAACCTTCAAAGCCATCACCAAAGACCGCCGCGTAGACCCGGCCTGGAAAGGCAAGTACCGCCTCACCAAGGCCGTGTGTCGCCTGCTCTCCGTGCTGGCACCCCTGCAAGACCGCAAGTATGACAAGATGCTCGCCAACCGCCCCCTCGAACACGACCCCGTCTTCATACTCGGTCACTGGCGTTCGGGCACAACCTTCGTGCACAACGTGCTGTCCTGCGACAAGCACTTCGGTTATTGCACCACCTATCAGACCGTCTTTCCCAACCTCATGATGGTGGGGCAACCCTTCTTCAAGAAGAACATGTCGTGGCTCATGCCCGACAAACGCCCTACCGACAACATGGAACTGGCCGTCGACCTGCCCCAGGAGGAGGAATTTGCCCTCTCCAATATGTGCCCCTACACCTATTATAACTTCTGGTTCTTCCCCCTCTACATGCAGGAGTACTGCGACCGCTTCATGCTCTTCGAGGACATCTCGCCCGAAGAACTGGAAGTATGGAAACAGACCTTCGAGAAGCTCATACGCATCTCGCTATGGAACACCGGCGGCACACAGTTCCTCTCGAAAAACCCACCACACACCGGCCGCGTCAGAGAACTGGTCAAGATGTTCCCCAACGCCAAGTTCATCTACCTCATGCGCAACCCCTACACCGTCTTCGAGAGCACACGTTCCTTCTACAGCAACACCATCATGCCGCTGAAGCTGGAGGATTTCTCGCAAGACCGGCTCACTGAGGGCATACTCAGCGTGTACACCAAGCTCTTCGACAAATACGAGGCCGACAAGCACCTCATACCCGAGGGAAACCTCTTCGAGGTGAAGTTTGAGGACTTCGAGACCGACCCGCTGGGCATGACCGAAGAGATATACCGGCGGCTCCGGATACCGGGCTTCGCCGAAGCCAGACCGGCCATCGAGCAATATGTGGGGGCCAAGAAAGGCTACAAGAAAAACAAATATCGCTACGCCGACGAGACACGCCACCTCGTCGAGCAACACTGGAGCCGCGCCATCGAACTATGGGGCTACGACCGCGCCGAGGCATTGTAGCCTCTTCACCCTACGCCCCACACCTTCCCTCACTCACAGGCTGGACACCCCACTGCCCAGCCTTCACTTTCACCCTTCACCCTATCCCTGCACATGACCAACGGACACATACTCTGGGTGGACGACGAGATAGAACTCTTGCGAGCCCACATCCTCTTCCTCGAGAAGAAAGGCTACGACGTGGAGACCGCCTCCAACGGCCCCGACGCCATAGAACTATGCAGCGAACAACCTGACTTCGACCTCGTGCTGCTCGACGAAAACATGCCCGGACTCACCGGGCTCGAAACCCTCACGCGGCTCAAGGAAATCATTCCCACCGTGCCCGTGGTCATGGTGACCAAGAACGAGGAAGAAGACCTCATGGAGCAGGCCATAGGCTCTAAAATAGCCGACTATCTCATCAAACCCGTCAACCCCAGCCAGGTACTGCTCACCCTCAAAAAGAATATACACGGCAGAGAAATCGTGCAGGAGGTCACCCAGACAGGATACCGTAGAGACTTCTCGCGAATAGGGATGCAGCTCGGCGAACGCCTCACCACAGACGACTGGAAGAACCTCTACAAGAAACTCGTGCACTGGGAACTCGAGCTCTCGGCCACTGACAGCGCCATGAACGAGATGCTCCAGGCACAAAAGGAGGAAGCCAACATCTCCTTCGCCAAATTTATCAAAAACAACTACGAAGGATGGATCAAAGGCAACGATGACCGCCCCCTGCTCAGTCCCGACCTCTTCAAACGCTGCATCTTCCCCAGACTCAACCAGGGACGCAAGGTCTTCCTGCTCGTGCTCGACAACTTCCGCTTCGACCAATGGAGAATGCTGGCACAGGAACTCACTGACGACTTCGATATGGACGAAGACCTTTATTTCAGCATCCTGCCCACCGCCACCCAGTATGCCCGCAACGCTATCTTCTCCGGCCTCATGCCTCTGCAAATCAAGGAAATGTATCCAAACCTGTGGGTCGAAGAAGAGGAGGACGAGGGGAAGAACCTCAACGAGGAGCAGCTCATACGCCTGCAATTAGAACGCTATCGCAGGCGCGAGACCTTCACATACCACAAACTCAATGACTCTACGGCCATCGACAAGATACTGGGTCAGTTTGCTCAATTTAATGCCTGCCCCCTCAACATCCTTGTGGTCAACTTCATTGACATACTGAGCCACGCCCGCACAGAGTCGAAGATGGTCAGGGAGCTGGCAGGCAACGAGTCGGCCTATCGCAGCATCACCCTCTCCTGGTTTCGCCACACCCCCATCAAGGAGCTGTTTACACGCCTCGCCTCCTTCGACTTCGACATTCTCATCACCACCGACCACGGCAGCATACGTGTGGGAGAGCCTACTAAGGTGGTCGGCGACCGCAACGTCAACACCAACCTGAGATATAAGCTGGGGAAAAATCTCTCGTACAACGCGAAAGAAGTCTACGAGGTGAGGCAGCCGCGGCAGCTCCAACTGCCACAGCCCAACCTCAGCACTGCCTACATCTTCGCCACCGGCTCACGCTTCTTTGCCTACCCCAACAACTACAACTACTACGTGCAGTACTTTAAAGATACCTTCCAGCACGGCGGTATCTCCATGGAGGAGATGATGGTGCCCCTCATCGTCTTGCGCTCAAAGAGCAAGCGCTGAGCCCTCTCCCCCTATCGCCTCACTCTCAGTCACCCTTACACAGACGGACGCGCCGACACCCTTAATGGGGCGGCGCGTCCGTCTGTGTAGCTGACAGCCTTTAGACGATGGGGCTGCGGAAGTCGAGTGACGTCTTCCTGTCTTATAGATATAATGCAGACGGCCATAGGAAGTGGGTATGACCGTCTGCAGAGTGAGGGTATGGGTTGGCTTGGAGGAAGCACCCGATATGGACTACTTGACGAGGACCTTGCGGGCAGGCTGTCCGTTGCGTTGCTCGATGTAGACGCCGGGAGCTGCCTGGCGGAGGCTGGTGAGACGCTGTCCGTCGAGGCTATAATAAGCAACGGCGGTTTGTGGGCGGTTGGCCTCTACGTCTGTGATGCCTTGGAGGGTGGGGTCGAGGAACTTGAAGGTGATGGTCTTCTCCGGGGTTTCGGTGATGTTGTAGATAGGCTTGTCGAGCACGCCGGCAGCAGTGTACACCTTGAGTGACACGTTGCTTTCAGGGGTGATGTCGGTGACGCCGAGCGGGCCGGGGAAGAGGTCGTTCTTGTACATAGCCCAGAACTCGGTGTAGGTCATGCCGTCGGGCGTGGACTTGAAGTTGAACTCGCCATCAGCGGGTACCTGTATGATGCGCAAGCGGTCGGGGTTGTTGTTGACGGTATTGGTGTTCCAGGTACCGCTGGCGTAGTCTACGTGTGTGACATGCAGGCCGGTGCCGAGGAAAGAGGCGTGATACCAGGTGTTGTCCTGGCGATTTTCGAAGATGAAAAACTCTTGTTTGTTTTCCGGGTTGCGTATGACGCAGGCTGTGCAGCCGAGGTCTTCCTGCCCGGCAGGATAGAGGGTGACAAACTCCGGGTCGGTGAGTTCCTTGACATCGAGCCAGCCGAGGAAGCTGCGCTGGTATGCCTGATATGCGGGCGGGTAGTAGCCATCGTACATAAACTGCCCATAGTCCATGAGATCCCAGTAGAAGGGTGTCTTTAGACTATTGCGTAAGGTCTTGTCTTTACCAGTGTAATAGACGTCGGGCAGGCCGAGGGCATGGCTGAACTCGTGGCAGAAGAGGCCGATGCCGTCGAGGTCGCTGTCTGTAGGAGTGATGACGTCGTCAACGAGCTCGTAAGACTGTAGCAGCTCGTCGCCCACGAAAAAGGAGGCTATGGTGACGGTACCATCGTTGGCCTTGAAGGTGGTAGATGAGGAGAAACGGGACCAAAGGTAGTCTTCGCAGCCATCTTCAAAGCTGGAGTGCTCGCCGGGTCCGGCGTACATGAAGCTGACCATGGGCACGCGGCCGGAGGTGGCGTAGGCGCTGAAGTCAACGCTCTTAGAGGCAGAGTCAAGGGCTTCTTGGACGAAGATGGGGAGGTTGGTATCGAGAGAGTTTGAGCTGGCGTTGGCCCCATAATAGGCGTAGCCGCGAGAGAGCCGCACCTTGGTTACCACCTCAAAGGTAGGAGCGAAGAGGCCATTGGACATGTCGATGTAGTAGTCGCGGACGCTGCCAATGGAGTAGTTCTCGTCGTTATAGCCTTTCTCGTTGAAGAGGCGGCTGATCTTCTCCATGGTGTGTCCTTCCTTGAAAGACTTGTCGGCGAACTCCACCATGACGATGGGGATGGTGGGGGTGCCGATACTCTTGACGCTGCCATTGGCACTCTCGCCATACACTCCGAGACCTGAGCCTCCCGTGGTGAAGGCCCGCTCTGAGATGCGGCTGGGGCGGCTGTCACTCTCTGTGTCGATGAGGGCACGGAGGGCCTGACCGGTGAGTACGTCCTTGGCGACGAGGGCCTGCTCCACGTCGTTGCGCTGGGCGGCCTCGTGAGCCAGCAGATGTGAGGCGCGGAGGCTGCCGTCCTGTTGCAGGGCATAATAGAAATGGCCATTGGCTGCACGCAGGCAAGCCAGACCATCGGCTGTGGTGTATGTGATGCTGTGGCCGTCGCTCTCGATGGTCAGAAGAATTTTGGTGCCGTCGGGCTGGATATGCAGGCGGGTGTAGCGTACGGGGACGGTAGCACCGGCCGTCAGCAGCGAGCAACAGCAGAGGAGTAGGAGTATAAGATGTTTCATGCTCAATAAGTTATGATGCGTTGAATAATGTGACGTGAGAATGTGGATGCCGGCCCTGCGGGAGGGCGTAGCGGGGGTTAGTCTGTGGGCCGCACGATGATGGCGGCGTCGCTCACCTCGATGACAATAATGGGTGTGCCGGGGTTGATGAACGGGCCTGCCGACTTGACCTGTACGAGCTTCCCTTCAAAGCGGGCATTGCCTACGAGGGCGAGGCGCGTCTCGGCCACTCCCTTGTCGCCGACGCGGACAGAGAGTTGAGCCTCAGTGGCTGCGGTGGACGAGATGGTGCTCTTGAGGGCCATGCGCTTCATGGTGTCGGACTTGGAAACCCACCACAGCATGAGGCAGAGTATAATGACGCCTATGAGGAGGGCGACGCAAGCGTAGGTGACGCCATACTCCTGGTAGACGAGATAGATGTCGAAGAACGCACAACCGAAGGCAGCGATGCCTGCAATGCCGAAGCCGGGGATGAGGGCAATCTCTACCAGCCCTAAGAGAAGGGCGATGATGGCAAGGATGATGATGACGGTCATGAGGATGTGGAGAGTGGCTATTGGGGGATGAAGGTCGAAGGGGGGCAGCGTCAGTAGGCAGCCCGGTACTTGCCTTCTTCCTTGTCGTTGAGGATGCTGAGGTAGGAGTTGTAGCGGCTCAGTGGCAGCGAGCCCTGACCCAGGGCTTGAAGTACTGCGCAGCCCGGCTCGTGGGTGTGGGTGCAGTTGGAGAAACGGCAATCGTGGCTCAACTGAAAGAGGTCTGGGAAGTAGTGGGTAACCTCTTCGGGCTCGAGGTTGAAGGTGCCGAAGCCCTTGATGCCGGGTATATCTATGAGACATCCTCCCTGTGGCAGTTCGAAGAGCTGGCTGTAGGTGGTGGTGTGCATCCCGGTGCCGTGTGCGGCTGAGATGTGTGCGGTGCGTGCGTGAGCCGACGGGATGAGGGCGTTCAGCAGGGTAGACTTCCCGACGCCCGAGTGGCCTGCGAGCAGGGTGGTCTTTGCCTGAAGGGTGGGGGCGAGAGTGTGAAGCCCTTGGCCAGTGAGGGCTGAGATGCGGGTGCAGGGATAGCCTATGTGGGTGTATGTAGCTTCCAGTTGCCCGAGTAGGTCCAGCTCCGGGGGTGTGAGTTCGTCTGTCTTGTTGAAGGCGATGTGTACGGGCACTCCGTAGGCTTCGGCCGAGGCCAGGAAGCGGTCTATGAAAGTAGTGCTGGTGTCGGGGCGGGCTATGGTGACGAGCAGGAGTACGAGGTCTATGTTCGCCGCGAGTATGTGGCTCTGCTTGGAGAGGTTAGAGGCTTTGCGTACGATGTAGTTGGTGCGGTCGTCAATCTCCGTGATGTATCCTTCCGGGGTGGTAGGATCGGTGGGTGGGGTGAAGGTAACGCGGTCGCCTACCGCCACGGGGTTGGTGGAGCGTATGCCGCGCAGGCGGAAGTTGCCCTTCGCCTTGCAGCAGACGCTTACTCCGTCGTCTCCGCGTACGGTATAGAGGTTCCCTGTAGTCTTTACGACCAGACCGTGCATGCCAACTTGTTTATACGGTCATGATTTCCTTGTTCTTGGCAGCGAGGAGGTCTTCCAAGGCCTTCACCTTCTTGTCGTGTATCTTCTGGAGATCACCTTCTGCGTCCTTGGCGAGGTCTTCACTGAGGCCTTCCTTGACGGCCTTCTTGAGGCGGTCTATGCCGTCGCGGCGTGCATTTCGTATGGCCACCTTGGCTTCTTCCGCCTCCTTGGAGCACTGCTTGGTGAGCTGGCGACGTCGTTCCTCGGTAAGGGGTGGGATGCCTAAGCGTATAATCTCACCGTTGTTCTCGGGCATGATGCCGATGGTGGAGTCTATGATGGCCTTCTCGATGACATGGAACATGGACTTGTCCCAGGGCTTGATGGCGATGGTGCGTGAGTCGGGAGTGGTGACGGCTGCCACATTGTTGATGGGCACCATGGAGCCGTATGAGTTGACGCGGAGGTCGTCGAGGATGTGTACGTTGGCTTTGCCGGCACGTATCTGCGCGAAGGTTTCGTCAAGGTGCATGACGGTCATTTCCATGCGTTCTTCGCATTCGTTCAAGCATTTCTTGATGTCTAACATACTGTATGGGTGGTGTATGGGTGGTGTGAGTTGATTGATAGGATGCAGAGCCTGTGGGCTTGCAGGTAGTCGTTGCAAAGATAAGTGATGGGCGGTGAATAGCGAAGTCTTTGCCCTCATTTTGTGAGCCTTGCCGTCATTCGGCTGGGGTGGCGCTGTCTGTGGTGGCTGCCTCTTCGTAGTGCTCAAAAAGGAAGTCGTTGTAGGGGTACTTCTGTACGTGGAGCTGCCGCACACGCTTGTAGAGCAGCTGCTTGAGCTCGTCGATGTGTATGCGCTTCCGGGCACTGATAAAGAGGCAGTCGTTATCGAGTCGGCTCATCCATGTGTTCTCCAGTTCTTGGAGCGAGACGTTCTGGCGTGTGGCGGGAGTGAGGTCGTCGGCTTCTTTTTCGGTCCAGGTATAGGCGTCCATCTTGTTGAAGAGGAGCAGGACCGGCTTGTCGCTGCAACCCAACTCGTGGAGGGTGTTGCTGACCACCTGGATTTGGTCTTCAAAGTCGGGGTGTGAAACGTCGACCACATGAACCAGCAGGTCGGCTTCTCTGACTTCGTCGAGGGTGCTCTTGAAGGAGTCGACAAGGTCGGTGGGCAGCTTGCGTATGAAGCCTACGGTGTCTGCCAGCAGGAAGGGAAGGTTGTCAATAATGACTTTGCGCACCGTGGTGTCGAGGGTGGCGAAGAGTTTGTTCTCGGCAAAGACGTCGGCTTTGGCCAAGAGGTTGATGAGGGTAGACTTCCCTACGTTGGTATACCCTACGAGGGCCACCCTGATGAGGCGGCCGCGGTTTTTGCGTTGCGTGGTCTTCTGCCGGTCTATATCAGCCAGTCTCTGTTTGAGGAGGGCCATTCTGCCGAGTATGATGCGGCGGTCCATCTCGAGCTGGGTCTCACCCGGCCCTCTGAGGCCTACTGAGCCTTTTCCGCCTCCGCCTCCGGAGCCGCCTCCTTGGCGTTCGAGGTGTGTCCACAAGCGTTGTAGTCGGGGCAGCATGTAGCGATACTGGGCCAGCTCTACCTGTGTCTTGGCGTTAGCTGTCTGGGCGCGCATGGCAAAGATGTCGAGTATGAGGCTCGTGCGGTCCAGGATCTTGACGCCCAGCTCGCGCTCGATGTTGCGTAGCTGCTTGGCTGACAGCTCGTCGTCGAAGATGACCATCCCAATCTCCCGCTCGGCCTCCTTCTCTGCGTCAATGTAGCTGCGTATTTCTGCGAGTTTTCCTTTCCCTAAGTAGGTGACGGCGCTTGGGCCGTCCATCTTCTGGGTGAAGCGTTTGACGGTGACGGCGCCGGCGGTCTCGGCGAGGAACTCCAATTCGTCAAGGTACTCAGTCGTTTTGCGCTCGTTCTGTTGCTGGGTAATGAGGCCCACGAGGATGGCGGTTTCGGCTTGTGTGTCGGTCTTGATAAATTCTTTCATGAAAGGGGCGTCGGAGGGGGTTAGGGCGGTGTGGCGGGATGATTGGCCTCACCTGGTCGTTTATGCGCGGTGTTTCAACAATATATAAATTACCACAGGCACACCGAGCAGGGGGGTGATGGCGGCAAGGGGGATGATGCCGCGTGCACCGGGCAGGTGGGTGAGCATGAGGGCTATGAGGGCTATGTCGGCTCCACAGATGAGGGTCAGGGGCAAGAGATGGCGATGGCTGCCGTGTGGAGTGAGCAGGCGGGCTATGTGGGGCACTGCAAGGCCGATGAAGGCTATGGGACCGCAGAGGGCGGTGACCACGGCTACGAGCAAGCCGGTGAGCAAGAGCAGACGGTTGCGGGTGGCCTTTACGCGGATGCCGAGATTGGCGGCGTAGTCGTTGCCTAATAGCAGGGCATCGAGGGTGCGGCTGTGGCCCAGGATGAGGATAAGCGGCAAGATGGTGAGGAGGGCAAACAGGGCAAGGAGGTTGGACCTCACGCCGGCAAAACTGCCGAAGCTCCACAGGATGAACTGTTGCAGGCCGTCGGCTGTGGCATAAAAGCTGAGCAGGCTGATGAGGGCACTGACGGCAAAGCTTATCATGACGCCCGTCACGAGGAGACTCAACTCTGAGTGTAGCCATTTGCAGCACAACATGAGGAGGGCAATGACGCTTCCTGCCCCACAGAGGGCTGCTGCCACGGTCAGCAGGAATGGCCCTGCACTCAGAGTGCTTACGCAGAGTGTGCCGCCTGTCACGAGCAGGGCTACCGCAGCGCCAAGGCTGGCTCCGCTGCCTACGCCTAAGAGCGAAGGGTCTGCGAGGGGGTTGTGGAAGAGGGTCTGCATCACGAGACCTACTACCGCGAGGGTGGCCCCCGTGAGGACGGCGGTCAGGCTTTGTGGCAGTCTGTTCTCCATCACGATGAAGTAGGTGGCATCGTCGGTCAGACTGCCGCTGAGGGCTGCCACTATGCTCTCAAGGGGGAGGCTGACGCTCCCCACGCAGATGCTGAGCGGCAGGAGCAGGAGCAGGAGGATGGAGGTAAGACAGAGGGGGCGTGACACAGCGGGAGGGGATATGTCTTATAGGTGCTTGAAGTAAGGGGCGAGGTTGTGCCCCTTATGTGGCAGGGCTCGGGGGTAGAAGATGGCGGCCCACTCGGAGAGCAGCCGCTGTGGGGCGAAGGGCACTTCTTCATAGTAGGCTGTGGCGAGCGTGTTGCAAGCGTAGACGGCGTTTTCTCTCACAGCTTTGAAGCGGCGGGCCTCCGGCAGTTCCTTCAGCAGACCTTCTATGGAGAGGGGCGACGTGCGGCCGTATTTGATGAGCCAGATGTCGGCCCGGGCTGCTCGGCTGAACACGGCCTCGAAGTCTAAGGGGAGCGACCCGGCAGCTCGGTCTGAGGCCCAAAGATAGTCAGCGCCAGCGTCGCGTAGCATTTGTGCCACGGTGCTGGCACCTCCGGGCTGATACCATGTGCCCTGGAAGGGTATGTCGCAGAATACGGTCGGCCTCTTGGCTTGTGGATCTTGTTTGAGCGCTTCCTCCACTTGTCGTTGTATGTCGCTATAAGCTTTCTCCGTAGCCTGAAAGAGGCTGTCGGCCTGTGAGGCACGTCCGAAGAGGCGTCCGTAGAAGCGCATCCACTCTGCTCGCCCGAGCGGGGTGGTCTCCATGTAGTCGGCACACTCTATGAGGGGTATGCCTATGTGTGTCAGCTGACCGTAGCTGTGCCCTTGTAGTGGCGAGAGGAAGAGGGCGTCCGGTCGGGCGAGGCTGATGCGCTCAATGTCGGGGTCGGCGGCTGCGCCGATGCTGATGATATGGCCCTGACGTAGTAGTCTCTTTATGCGTGGGCTTATGACGTAGGCGGTGTCGGCCATGGCTTTGATTTGACTCTGTGCGCCGAGGTCGAGAAGCAATGCCAGGTGTACTGCCGAGGTGATGGCTGCCGCCTTGAGGGGAGTATATACGATGGTGGTAGTTGCGTCACAGGCCGGGGGACGCGTACCGCGTGGCACAAGCATGTAGCGGGCCAGGGTGTGGGTGGTGTCCCAGGGGTTGACTATGCTCACAAAACTGAGATTGGCGCTGTCACGCAGCGACAGCAGCCGGGCGTGGGTGGCAATGTCTTCTCGTCCGTTGCCGTGGCCATGGCCGCTATGAGTGGGCCGGCAACTGCTTATGAGGAGGGTTGCTGCCAGTAAGAGCCAGCCGGTGAGCAGCCGCTCTGTGGTGTGGTGGCCATTGTCGGAGTGGGGTGGGGTATGAGCGGTGTGGGGGTGAGCCATGCAGGGGGTGAGATAGGGGTGGCCACGTCGTGGGCTGGCCGACGTCATGCGGTAATCTCGCCGGCTATGTTGGTGTTCATGAGGCGGATTATCTTGTCGGTCGGATAGTCATGGCCTAACAGGAACATGAGCTTGGTGATGACGCTCTCGATGGTGCTGTCGTAGCCTGGCACCACGCCTGCTTGTAGCAAGTGTAGCCCTGTCTCGTAGCGGTTCATTTCTACGGCACCTTTGGAGCATTGCGTCACGTTGACCACGATGATGCCGTTGTCGATGAGCCTCTCTATGCGTTGCATGAGCCAGGGTTTCTGAGGGGCATTGCCGGCGCCGAAGGTTTTGAGTATGACGGCTCGCAGTCCTTTCACGTTGAAGCAGGCGTCCACCACCTCTGGCCCGATGCCGGGGAAGAGAGTGAGTATCATGACGCCGGTGTTCAGCAGGTAGTGTGGGGTGAAAGGTGCTGTAGGCTGTGGGCGCTTGATGAGATGCTCCTCGTATTTTATATGTATGCCGGCCGTGGCTAAGGGCGGGTAGTTGTATGAGCGGAAGGCGTTGAAGCCTTCCGCATTGATCTTGGTCGTTCGGTTGCCTCTAAGCAGCCTGTTCTCAAAGAAGATGCACACCTCGGTGACGATGGGCTGCCCCTTCTCGTTCGTGGCGGCTGCTATTTCTATGCTTGTCAGCAGGTTCTCTTTCCCGTCGGTGCGTAACTGTCCGATGGGTAGCTGTGAGCCGGTGATGATGACGGGCTTCCCGAGGTTCTGTAGCATGAAGCTCAGCGCGCTGGCGGTATAGGCCATGGTATCTGTGCCATGCAGCATGACGAAGCCGTCGTAGTCGTTGTAGTGGGTGGCGATGACGTGTGCCATTTCCACCCAGTAGCGTGGCTCCATGTCTGAGCTGTCGATGGGAGTGTCAAAGGCGAAGGCGTCAATGTCGAGGTGGAAGCCTTGCAGCTCGGGTACGTAGGAGCGGAAACGTGGGAAGTCGAAAGGTTCAAGTGCTCCGCTCGCGGGGTTTTCTATCATGCCGATAGTGCCCCCCGTATAGATGAGCAGGATGCGCGGCACTTGCTTCTGATTGTGGTGATGGCTTGTTTGAGGGTATGGTTTGGTGCTCAACATGGGGTGTATTTCCGTGTCCGTGGCGTCTATTTATGTCTTTCCGGGGGCGTGAGCTGTGCCGGAGGTAAACGTCGCGGGGTTGGTGGCGTTATCGGCTGAAGATACGGCGTCGCTTGTGGCTTCTGCCGGTGTTGGAGTTACCGTAGCCGTAGCCATAGCCGTAGCCGTAGGAGTTGGTGTGGGCAGAGTCGCGCTCCGAGATGTCGTTAAGCACAGCCACGAGACCCTTGAAGCGGCCGGCTTGGAAGAGGCGTTCCAGCTCGGGGAGGAAGGCTTTCTCCTGTACGCCTGCACGCATGACGTAGAGGGTGGCGTCTACATGGCGTGAGACGATGCTGGCGTCGGCCACGGCAAACATAGGCGTGGAGTCAAAGATGACGTAGTCGTACGTCTCCTTGAGTTCATTCACCAGTTTATCCATACGGTCAGACATGAGCAACTCCGAGGGGTTAGGCGGTATGCTGCCGGCAGGGATGAAGTCAACACCCTGGGCAATGCCATCGGTCACTACGATGTCGGCGATGGATGTGAAGCTGTCTGCGAGATAGGTGGTGAGGCCGGCTCTGTGGCCGAACTTATGGCTGAGGGTGCGCTTGCGTATGTCGGCGTCGATGACGACAATGCGTTTCTTGGCCATGGACAGGATGATGGCAAAGTTGCGTGCCACGAAGCTCTTGCCTTGTCCGGGGGTGGTGGAGGTGCAGAGGAACACCTTGGGGTTCTTCTGTATGAAGCTGAGGTTGAAGCGCATGATGCGGAAGGCTTCGACCACGGGGCTGTCTGAGCTGAGCTGGGTGATGAGGGCGGTGTCGTTGCCGTTGTCCATGTGGGGCACTTCGCCGAGGAGGGGGATGCTGGTGGCCTCTTCTATGTCGCGGCGGCTGTGTACAGCCACGTCGAAGAGGTGTATGATCCACAGTATCACTGCGGGAAGGAGTAGGCCGAGCATGAGGCAGACGGCCATGATGAACACGCGTCGCGGGGCGACGATGGTGTTGCCCAACGGCCCTTCGACGAGGCGTACGTTGGCTTCGCTGATGGCCTGCTGGAGGGCTACCTCCTCACGTTTGTTGAGCAGGTAGGTGTAGAGGGCCTCTTTGAGCGACTGCTGGCGCTTGATGCTTATACCTTCTTTCTCTTGGTCGGGTGCACCGGTGATTTTTCCTTCGAGGGTTCCTTCGCTGCGGCGTGCCTGTTGCAGTTGCAGGGTGAGGCCGTTGATGTGTGTGGCGATGGAGCGGCTGATGGCGGAGCGTGCGGCAGCCAGTTGCTTGTCGAGGGTACGCACCACTTCATTCTGCTCCGAGGTGTTGGCAGCGAGGGCGGTGCGCTCGTTCATGAGCTTGTTGTATTCGGTTATCTGTCCGCCCCATGATGCGCCTTCGAGGTTGATGGCCGGGATAAGGTCGTTGGGGGTGGTCTGGTTCTTCACATAGTCTGCGAGGTAGCGTGCCACGTTCAGCTCCGTTTCGAGTTGGATGCTGAGGTCACGGGCCTTTGAGGTCTCGTTGAGTATGACGCCGGCGGCCTGTGTGAAGTCGATGATTTGGTTGTTGCGCTTGAATTGTGCCAGCTCGCTCTCCACGTGGCTGAGCTCGGTTCCAATGAGGGCGATGCGCTCGTCTATGAATTTGCCGGTGTTGAGGGCCACACGGTTCTTGTTTTCCACCACGTCCTCCTTATATGTTTCGTAGAGGGTGGTCAGCACGTCGTCGGCGCGCTTGATGTGGGCGTCGTTGCAGGTCATCACCACGAGTGAGGTCTCTTTGTCATACTCTCCCACCGACATCTTGCCGAGGTAGAGATGGGCGGCGTTCTCGCGCGACATGTACGAGATGTAGATGGGCTCATCTTCCCATTTGTTCCAGCTCTTGGTAGGCACGATGGTCAGTGGGCCGGCGGCCGTTTTGACGCTTTCGCCGAGCTTGATGTTCATGTCCGGCAGCTTGTTGCCCTTGCTGTCGGTGAAGTTGGATATGTGCGCCGTCTGACTTCCCGTTTTGTGCAGGGTCATTGAGTAGGCCTTCATGCGGGTGGGCTTGGCAAAGATGGCCTTGACGGGACTCTCGTCCTGGTAGAGGGGTGTGCGGTGGAGCGACTCGTCGGTGCTGTAGTCTACGGTAAGGTTGAGCTTATCCACAACGCTCAGCATGAGGCGGCGGGAGCCTATGATGAAGATTTCGTTCTTCAGATTGTCACCCACGCTCACTCCGTTGAGTTCGAGCAGGGTGTTCATGCCTGAGTTACGGCGGGAGCGTTGTAGGGGAAGGCTGCTTTCTCCCCCTCCGGCGTCTTCGATGAGCATGACGGCCTGACGTTGAAACACGGTGGGCCTGGTCTGTAGGAAGACGAAGCCCAAAACGATGGCCACGAAGGCAGACAACACAAACCAGCCCCAGTTGTGGCGCAGGTAGTGCAGGCAGAGCTTGATGAGGGGAAGCAGTTCCTTTTCTTCTTCGTAGTTATTGTCAAAGGGTGATTTATTGTCCATGGAGGGAGGTGGGGTTATGGAGTATCAATTGAGGTTGGCGGGCTGTGCATGGGGCTGCCGTACTGTGGTGGGTAGCACGCACTGCTGTGGGAGAGTAGTCAGCTGGTTGATGGGTGGCATGGTTTGACAATATATATAGTTCTTACCGGGGTGTAGAGTGCTATGAGCTGACTACTGGCCGCAAATGTACATTAAAAATCTCCAAATTTCAAGTCTTTGCCCATATCTTTAGGTTTCGCATGGGGTGTGATGGGATGTTTTGGTCTGTGAAGGTGCTGTGGGCTTGGCTGGAAAGGCCTTGGCTGTCGTTTCGGCTCAATGGTTTCCATCTGTATCTCGACACTGTGAGCCGGGGGTGTGCTTCATAGATGGTGGCTTGTGTGCACGCTCTGTGTGATGTGATGTCCCATACGTATGCAGTTGCGGGGGCGTTCTTGGGGGAGATCCCGGGAATGATTAACTATGCAACCGAAATGAAGATAATCTACGAACACTTTGGTCTCGACGAGGTGCGCAGCCTCATTGGCCGGGGCGCAGTCCCGGGAGCGTCTTCTTTAGTCTGTCGCTCCAAGTTCTTGCCCGCTGTGGGCTTCTCGGCTCTGCGTCTCAGGGCTTTGTATGATAGTTTTCCATCCAATCTTTAGATAAGACACGTATTCTTTTCCTGTTGCTCGCCTTCCTCGTAGGCTTCGGCCCGACTTCGTGGCCCTCCTCCTCTTCGCCCTCCTCTTCAACGGCTGGGCCATGTTGACCTACAAGAAGCAGGCATAGCGCCTCCCCTCCTGCCCCGCTCGCCGCGCCGTAGCCTCCCGCAGGCAGAAAGATGGAAGAGACCCGCCGCTCCATGGCCCTGCGCAGACAGATAGCTTGAAGAAATATTAACTCCGCAGTCTCCGCAAGCGCACAGTCCATCGCGCCCCTCCACGCCATGGCCCCGCGCAGACAGATAGCTTGAAGAAATATTAACTCCGCAGCCCCCGCAAGCGCACAGTCCATCGCGCCCCTCCACGCCATGGTCCCGCGCATGGCCTTACTGTCCCCTCCCCGTGCTCACATTCTTCCCTGCATGTACATCTAAGATTTTCTGCATGTACATCTAAGATTTTCTACATGTACATCTAGTTTTTTCTGCATGTACATCTAGTTTTTTCTACATGTACATCTAGTTTTTTCTACATGTACATCTAAGATTTTCTACATGTACCCCCAAGAGCGCCGGCAGCGTAAAGTTTTTCTCCTCCCGGCATGGAGAGCCATTCTGCCGACAGCCCCGTAAGGAGCTGCCTACGCCAAGAGGCTGCGTCGTATCATCTGAGTACAACGCAGCCTCTTTCGATAATTCGTGGACCAGCCTGGGCTTGAACCAGGGACCTCCAGATTATGAGTCTGTTGCTCTAACCAACTGAGCTACAAGTCCGTGAAGCTTCGCGCATAGGGCGCACTGCTTCGTTTGTGCTGCAAAGGTACAACTTAATTCTTTTGCAGCAAATAGTTTGGCCTCTTTTTCGTCGTGGCGGGGCATTCCGCCCGGCCGTCAGTGTGGACAGAAGGCGGGGGAGGCCGCTCGCGCCCGGCGAGGTGCGGGCATAAAGCAAGCGCCTTGCCGGAGAAGACTCCGATAAGGCGCTGCGCGGCGCTTCAGGATGGGCTTGAACCAACGACCCCCTGATTAACAGTCAGGTGCTCTAACCAACTGAGCTACTGAAGCAGTATTTACGGAGAGAGAAGGGTGCGCTTCAGGATGGGCTTGAACCAACGACCCCCTGATTAACAGTCAGGTGCTCTAACCAACTGAGCTACTGAAGCCGGGGACTCTTCCGTAAATGCGGTGCAAAGGTAGAGATATTTTTGAAATTAGCACTATCTTTGCCGAGAAAAATAGATATTTTTTTAAGATGAAGAAAGTACTGGGCATCGGTAATGCCCTTGTCGATGCCTTGGTTCAAGTGGGCGACGACAGTATCCTCGAAGAGCTGGACCTGCCTAAGGGGTCTATGCAGCTCATACATACAGAGCGCTATCTCCACATACAGGAGCGTCTGTCTGCCCTGCGTCCTCGACGTACCACAGGGGGGTCGGCCTGTAACACCATCCTCGCCATAGCCAACATGGGCGGCGAGCCCGGGCTGATAGGCCGGGTGGGGAAGGACGAGCCCGGCGACTTCTTTGCCGCCAACTGTAGGGAGCACGGCATCAGTGCCCGCCTGCTGCGCGACGATGACCTGCCCACCGGAGTGGCTTCGACCCTCATCACGCCCGACGGACAGCGCACCTTTGGCACTTATCTCGGCGCTGCCGCCGCCCTCGATGCACGCGACATCAGGGCCGAATGGTTCGACGGCTACGACTACTTCTATATAGAAGGCTATCTCGTGCAGAACCACAGCCTCATACGTCGCGTGGTCGACCTTGCCCACGAGGCGGGACTGAAGGTGTGTCTCGACCTGGCCAGTTATAATATCGTGCAGGACGACCGCGAGTTTTTCGGCGAACTGCTGCGACAGACGGAGATAGTCTTTGCCAACGAGCAGGAGGCGGCCGCCTTCACCCTCTGCGCCGACCCGAAGCAAAACTTAGACACCCTGGCAGGACTCTGCGAGCTGGCGGTGGTGAAGGTGGGCAAGCACGGGGTGTGGGTGCGCCGTGGCGACGAGGTGACACACAGCGAGGCGCGCGATGTGCCCCATGTGGTGGACACTACCGCCGCGGGCGACTACTTCTCGGCGGGCTTCCTGTTTGCGCTGGCCGACGGCCGCAGCCTTCACACCTGTGCCGACTTCGGTTCGCTGCTTGCCGGCCACATCATTGAGGTGGTGGGCACGGCTCTGAGCCCTGATGTGTGGCACAAGTTGCAGCAAGAGTATCAGACACTATGACCGAGGCGCGGTCACAAAGTGACGCGCTCCTATTATATATACCGGGCCCGAGGCAGGGCCTCTCTGACGTAAGTCTTGACAGTATGCAGTATACGTTTCACATAGTCCGGGCTCTCCTGCGGCCCTTCGGCCGGAGGTGTGTCCTGCTCGTGGTGAGCCTTTTCAGCCTTGCAGCTGCGCCGGCGCAGAACGGGATGAACCATAACTTCGAGATAGCTAAACAGTTAGACATTTTCAACTCCCTCTACCGCGAGCTCGACCTCTTCTACGTGGACACCCTCGACCCTAAACGCAATGTGGAGGATGCCATTGCGTACATGTTGCAGCAGCTCGATCCATACACCGAGTTTTATGCCAAGGAGAACACCGAAGATCTGAAGCAGCTCTCCACGGGGGCGTACAGCGGCATAGGGAGCAGCATCATGTACAACAAGGCCGAACAGCGTTGCGTCATCGGTCAGCCCTACGAAGGGTCGCCTGCCGCCAGGGCCGGTCTCATGCCGGGCGACATCATCCTCTCCATCGACGGACATGAGGTAGGGCCATGCCGAGAGAGCGAGACGAAAAAGATTAATGAATTTGTCAGCTCCGTCAGCGAGAAGCTGCGAGGCATGTCGGGCACCACCTTCGACCTGAAGGTGCGCCGCCCCATACACGACAAGGTGGTCGTTCACCGCATCACGAGGGCCAAGGTCGTGGTGCCGAGTGTGTCGCTGTCTACGCTCGCTGCCGACGGCATAGGCTACATCCATCTGTCGCAGTTTATAGAAGGTACGGCCTCGGAGATAAAGCGCGCCCTCGTCAGCCTCAAGCAGCAGGGGGCGCGGTCGCTCATCCTCGACCTGCGCTCTAACCCCGGCGGCGTGCTCGAAGAGGCGGTCAAGACGGTGAACCTCTTCGTGCCGGCCGGCCGCGAGGTGGTCAGCATGAAGGGAAGGGTGAAGGAAGCCAACCACACCTTCAAGACCTCTATCGACGCTCTCGACCCGGACATTCCCCTCATCGTGCTGACCGACTTTGGCAGCGCTTCGTCGGCCGAGATTACCGCCGGAGCCCTGCAAGACTATGACCGCGCCCTCATCATGGGCGAGCGCACCTATGGCAAGGGTCTCGTGCAGCAGAGCCGCGAGCTGCCATACAAGGCGGTGCTCAAGCTCACTACGGGCCACTATTACATACCCTCCGGCCGCTGCGTCCAGGCCTACGACTTCAAGGACGGAGAACCTGTCCACAGGGCCGACTCCCTCTGCAAGGCCTACCGCACGGCAGCCGGGCGAGTGGTATATGACGGCGGTGGCATTACGCCCGACGTGACGGTGAAGGAGGACAGCGTCTCGCACCTGCTCTATTACTTGCAGCAGAGCGACCAGCTATTCGACTACTGCGTGGAGTACCGCGCCCGTCATCCTGAGGTGGCTGATCCCTCTGTGTTCCGCCTTAGCGAGACCGAGTACAAGGAGTTTTGTGACTACATGCAGGAGCATGGCTTCACCTACGACCGTCAGAGCCTCCGCTTCCTCGATGCCCTGAAAAGGGTGGCCCGTCTGGAAGGCTACGACGTGGAGGCGAAGGCCGAGATAGACGCCTTGGAGCAAAAGCTCAAACGTGATGTGGCCTCTGACTTGCTGCGCCTCGAAGAAGAGGTGAGGACTGTGGTGGAGGCTGAAATACTTGAAGGCTACTACTATCGGGCAGGCAGCGAACGCTACAACCTGCGCAGCGACAAGGTGGTGAAGGCCGCCATTGACTTGCTGCGTCGCCCTCAGGAGATACATAAGCTCCTTACCGGCGAGCCCGACGCGTAGAAGCGGCCCATGGCACGGCGGCCTTCCGCTATGCTGCCGGCGGCTTCGTCCTTGCCTTCCGGCCTCTACGCTTTGCACTATCCGTAGAGTAGATAGGCTGCGGCTCGGAAGTGAAAAGGTCAAATCCTTGGGCTTTGCCCTTTCCACTTCGCTCGCCTTGCACTATCTTTGCAGCCGAACTCGCTGAGCTTGGCGGGTATAACTTATAAACACTACCATATTACTCAGACTATGAATGTAGCTATCGTGGGCGCCAGTGGCGCTGTGGGACAAGAGTTCCTTCGTGTGCTCGACGAGCGCAATTTCCCTATCGACAATCTCCTGCTCTTTGGCTCGAAACGTAGCGCTGGCTCTAAATATACCTTCCGTGGTCGTGAGATTGAGGTGAAGCTGCTTCAACATAACGACGACTTCAAGGATGTCGACATTGCCTTCACCTCTGCCGGCGCCGGCACGTCGAAGGAGTTCGTGGCAGACATTACACGCTTCGGCGCAGTCATGATAGACAACTCGTCGGCCTTTCGCATGGACGACGACGTGCCTCTCGTGGTGCCTGAATGCAACGCTGCCGACGCCCTGACACGTCCCCGCGGCATCATTGCCAACCCCAACTGCACCACCATCATGATGGTCGTGGCGCTCCAGGCCATCGAAAATCTTAGCCATATCAAGCGCGTCCACGTGGCCTCTTACCAGGCCGCCAGCGGGGCAGGACAGGCTGCCATGGACGAGCTCATGACCCAGTACAAGCAGGTGCTTGCCGGCGAAGAGGTGACTGTCAATAAGTTTGCCTATCAGCTGGCCTTCAACGTGATACCTCAGATTGACGTCTTCCAGGAAAATGGCTACACGAAGGAGGAGATGAAGATGTACCACGAGACCAAGAAAATCATGCACACCGACTGCTTGACCTCGGCCACCTGTGTGCGTGTGCCTTCCCTGCGTTCCCACTCCGAGGCGATATGGGTGGAGACGGAGCAGCCCCTCGAAGTGGAGGCTGTGCGCCGTGCCATCAGCGGCGGCGAGGGTCTGACCCTTGTCGACAATCCTGAAAAGAAGGAGTACCCCATGCCCCTCTTCCTCGCAGGTAAGGACGATGTCTATGTGGGCCGTGTGCGTAAAGACTTGGCCAATCCCAATGGTCTCTGCCTCTGGCTCGTGAGCGACCAGATACGCAAGGGCGCAGCCCTCAATGCGGTGCAGATAGCCGAGTATCTCGTGAAGCAGGGCTTAGGCCGTAAGTAGCCTTCCCGCCTCTGTGGCGCGGCGAGCGTCCCGGCGATGGCTTTCCGCCACCCTGCCGGCCACCCTGACTGACATAGCTCAAGCGGGCTGACAAATGCCATTTGGCGTCTGTCAGCCCGCTTTGCGTAGGGAGCGTGTGGTAGGGAAGAGCCGCCGGGTTCTTATTATAACCGCCGGCCCGCTTGGCAATAAAAGTAGGCCCGCTTATTATAACCGCCGGCCCGCTTGCAATAACAATAGGCCCGCTTGGCAATAACCGTCGGGCTACTGCAAGAGCCGCCGAGCTACTTGGCCATGAACTTGCCGCCCTTGTGCAGGTAGATGTGGCCCTTGCGGGGCTTGGCTACGCGGCGGCCGCTGAGGTCGTAGAGGGTGGGGGCGGAGTTGGCGAGGGTGGGGGCGGTGAGGCCGGAGGGCGTGTCTTCTTCCTTCACGAGGGTAAAGGCGTACTGGCAGCCTGTATCGGTCTTGTTGGTGCCATTGCCCCAGTTGAAGATGCGGAAGCCTTGTCCCGCGTTGTTGGTCTGGTTAAACTGGCTCGTACCGCTGACGAGCACGAAATAGCCCTCGGTGGCTGCGGGCCGGAACTCCCAGCCGGCTTCCGGCTCGGTGGCCGTCGTCGAGAGGGCTGTGTTGATGGTGGCCACGGGTGAGACGTAGGCGCCGTCGGTGTAGCTCACAATGTTGAACGTGCCGTCGCTGCGGCCGACGAATTTCCAGGTGGCGGCATCGGTGGAGGTGGTCTCGCCCACCAGGTATTCACCTATGCCCTTGTTTGTGGGGTAGCGGTTGCCGCGCAGCGGGGTGCAGAATTGGTACCAGAAAGCGTGTTCCTTGGTGCTCAGCTTAGGCGTCGAGGGCAGACTGACTTCGGTAAACACGTACTTGCAGCCGTCGTCGGCGGTGTTGTTGCCGTTGCCCCAGTTGTATACTTTGTAGCTGAGGCCGGCCTGTGTCTGGTTGAGCTGCACGTTGCCTGAGACGATGATGACGAAACCCATCTCGTTGGAGCGTTTCACGGCCCAGCCTGCGTCGGGCTGTGTGGCCGTTGTCTTGAGGGCGGTGTTGTAGTTGGAGGCTGGCGAGAGGTAGCAGCCTGTGGCGGCATTGATGATGTCGAAGCTGCCGTCGGTGCGGCTGACGCACTTCCAGTAGGCGGCTTTCGAGGGGGTTGCTTCGCCGATCACGTCCTGCCCTTCGCCTTTGTCTGTGGCGTAGCGGCTTCCGCGGTTGGGTGTGTGCAGGGTGTACCATGTCTCTTCGGCGTCGGTGCTGAGGGTGGGCTGGTTGATGTCAGCCGTGGCGGCCTGTTCGCGCAGCCGGGCGAGGGCGTCGGTCAGTTCGTTGGCCTGTTGCTGTCGTTGCTCTGCGGTCATGCTTTCGCCGAGTGTCTGGCGCACGTCAGAGGCTTTGGCCTTCAGTGCGTCGGCCATGGCGATGGGCAGATAGCCGATGGCTGTGCCGAAGTTGGCTGCCACGTAGGCGTCAATCTCGTCTAAGAGGGTGGCCACTTCTTCCGAGGCCGTGTCGGTAGTTTTGGAGGGCGAGTAGATGAGGCCTTCGAGGGCGTTGCGTCCGTCCGTGTCGGTGATGACGAAGGTGAACTGCCACTTGTCGCGCCCTGTGCCGCCGCTGTTGACGTGGGGCAGCTTCATGAATACCTTGTTCCAGCCTTCCTTGAGGTGTATGCTGACGGGTTCGCGGGCGGTGAGGTTTTCGTTGGTCAGTCCGGCCTCGCTGGCATCCTGTGGGATGGAGGCACCGGGCTGTTGCCAGGTGGGGGGAAGTATTTCCTCGTCGTTGAGCCATAAGCGCGAGCCGCGGCGGTCCCATTGGCCGGCCTCGGGAGCCGTCTCGTTGCCCGAGCGGCTGTAGGTGTAAAATTCCACCTGTGCGGCAGCGTCCTGCTCCGTGGGTGAGTAGACGTAGGTCCAGGCGTATGCAGTCTGGTTGTTGCTTGGGCTGGAGTAGTAGGAGGGCACGGTGGGGTGCCAGATGTGGCGCAGGTAGATGCCGGCGCCGGTAGCCACCTTCGAGGTGTACGTCTTGCCCTGATACTCGTAGGAGGTGGGGAGCACGGCGTCGGTCGCCGTCTCGGGCGGGAGCTGCAGCGTCTTGTCGCCACCGTTGGGGAAGGCTTCGGTGATGCGCCACTTCACGTTGGTCTGCTTGACGTAGGCGATGGGCTCGTTGCGCAGGCTGTGTGCCTTGTGAAACAGGAAGCGGCGCTCGAAGTCGGCAAATTCTTCAAACTCTTCGCCGGCGTTGGGCAGGGTTGTGCCGCCCACTTCGATGTACTGCTTGCCGCCTCCACACCAGGCGCGTTCGGCTGTGGCCAGCACGTTGGCGTAGAAGTTGTTTTGGCGGATGATGTCGGTCTCGGTGGGGGTCTTCGTGTCGTTCCAGGCTGCGCTGATGCTGCCTGCCACGTCGTCGGTGCCCTTGGGCGTATAATAGATGTTGCTCTTGTAGATGCCTACGAGGTCGGCGTAGACGTCGAAGTGGTTTGTATAATTATAGCGGCAGTCGATGTTGGGCAGCCCCTCTACCACCTTTCCGGCCGTGGCCCACATCTGGGTCATGTCGCACTGCTCAGCGTTGGGCGCGCCGGCCACGAGGCGGTTCCACATCACGACCTTCTTGCCCTTCGAGCGTACGTAGGCGGCCATGGTCTTCAGGAAGTTGGGATAAGTGATAGTCACCTCGTCGCCGCCAATATGTATGTAGGGCGCTTCGGCGAAGACGTCGGCCACTTCGTCTATCACCACTTTCAGGGCTGCCACGCCCTCGTCCGTCTGCATGTTGAAGCCCATAGCGGTGGTAAAGGCGGCGCTGTGGCCCGGCATGTCAATTTCGGGGATGACGGTCACGCCGCGCCCGGCAGCGTAGTCGACCAATTCGCGACACTGCTCCTGCGTGTAGTAGCTGCCTGCGTAGCGTGTCATGTTGTCTGCCGCGGTCAGCTGGGGGAATGCCTTCACCTCGAAGCGCCATGCCAGTTTCTCGGTCAGGTGCCAGTGGAAGACGTTCACCTTGAAGCGGGCGAGCAGGTCTATCTCTTTTTTCAGTTCGTCGAAACTCAGGAAGCTGCGGCCCACGTCGTGCATGAAGCCGCGCACCTTGAAGGCCGGCCAGTCGGTCAGCGTGAGGGCTTCTATCTGCGGGGTGCCCTCGTAGCCCTCTGCCAGCTGCTGGAGGGTCTGTGCGGCGCGCAGCACGCCGGTCGGGGTGAGTGCCTTGATGTCGATGGCTTCGGCGCTGACGCTGAGGCTGTAGGCTTCGTCGGGAAAGTCGTTGACCCGGTGGTTGAAGGCACCCGGTATTTCGCTGACGAGGGTCACGTTGACGGTGGCCGTGGCCTCGTTGCTGAGGGTGCAGCCGGCTTCGGTGAGCACGCGGTGGAGGTACTCGCACTCAGTGGGGTCGTTGAGGCGGACGCTGCGGCCCAAGCTGAAGGCTGTGCCGCCGGTGACGTTCACCTGCTGCGGGCGGGGCAGCAAATCGCCCACCTTGGCCTCAGCAGGTGTGGCTGTAAGCAAGGTCGCCGCGAGGGCGAAGGGTAACAGTTTTTGCATAGTATATGAGGGTGAAAGGGTTATGTATGAACGTGATATGCTTGATATGGGCAAAGATAGTGCAAGGTGAGAGAATAGCCAAGGGAAAGCCGTTAGGTTTTTCCTTGGCTATTGCGAGCCGCCGCCTATCTACTCTAAAGATAGTGCAAGGTGAGAGAGTGGATGGGCGAAAGCCGTTAGGTTTCTCCTTGGCTATTGTGAGCCGCCGCCTATCTATTTAACTCTCATTGAGAACGTGCCCCCGGAGGGGGTGAATAACATAGGATAGAGCGTGAGCCCTATCTAAACGGGTCATCCCTCTATCCCCGGTCCTGGAGGGGCCGGGCACATTAGCCGCAGCGGCGGGACGAAGGCAGCGGGTGCGGGTAACGAAATCTTAGATGTACATGTAGTTTTTCCTGGATGTACATGTAGTTTTTCCTGGATGTACAT
>CAMAMB010000023.1 GCA_945836755.1 uncultured Bacteroidales bacterium | reverse complement strand
AGCGGAGAGGCAGGAGCATAATCTGAGAAAGGCAGGACGACGAAGCCGGGCCGCAGGGCTGTGAGGTGCGGCAGCAGGGCGGGGAAGCGGAGTAGCAGGAGCATAATCTGAGAGAGGCAGGACGACGAAGCCGGGCCGCAGGGCTGTGAGGTGCGGCAGCAGGGCGGGAAAGCGGAGAGGCAGGGCCACCACCTACAGGCCGCAGGGCCAATGCCGCCCCTTCACCCCCTTCACCCCCGCGACGAGGAGGGGGAGAAGAGAAAATAACCATATTTTTTGCACATTCTACCTTACAAATATTGGGGATAAGAAAAGTATTGCTACATTTGCCCAAGAAATGAGCCAAAAGGCTCTGAGACGATATCTCTTCAACCTTAAATCCACCCAGGGTATTCACCCCTGCGAGAGAGTACCCCACACAAGGGAGGGCACGCACGAAGCTGTTTGACACAAGCCCCTCCCACCATTCAAAAACACATCATCCCTGCTGCCTCCGCATCGCCCCGATGTGGAGGCACATGGGATAAGAGACCGACAACTATCACCCCCACAACTTCACCCACAAACACTTCACGCCATGCTACTTACCGACCCCATGCTGATAGCCCTGTCAGGCCTGTTAGCCATTATCTGCATCGCCAGCTTCTTCCACTTTGTACCCTTCTTCCTCTGGCTCTCGGCCAAGGTGTCGGGCGTAGAAATTTCGCTGGCCCAGCTCTTCCTGATGCGCATCCGCAACGTGCCTCCCGGCATCATCGTGCCCTGCCTGATAGAGGCCCACAAGGCCGGGCTGCAATCCATCACCCGCGACAAGCTGGAAGCCCACTACATGACCGGCGGCCACGTGCAGCGGGTGGTTCACGCCCTCGTCTCAGCCTCGAAAGCCAACATCGACCTCTCCTTCGAGAAAGCCACAGCCATTGACCTCGCCGGCCGCGACGTCTTTGAAGCCGTGCAGACCTCCGTCAACCCCAAAGTCATAGACACACCACCCGTGGCCGCCGTGGCCAAAAACGGCATACAGCTCATAGCCAAGGCCCGAGTCACCGTCAGAGCCAACATCCAGCAACTCGTGGGCGGTGCAGGCGAAGACACCATACTGGCCCGCGTCGGCGAAGGCATCGTCTCGTCAATAGGCTCGGCCGAAACCCACGAGCTCGTGCTCGAAAACCCTGACTCCATCTCTAAACTCGTGCTCTCAAAAGGCCTCGACGCAGGCACCGCCTACGAAATACTATCCATCGACATCGCCGACATCGACGTGGGCAAGAACATAGGCGCCACCCTCCAGATGGACCAAGCCAACGCCGACAAGAACATCGCACAGGCCAAGGCCGAAGAACGGCGCGCCATGGCCGTGGCCACTGAACAGGAGATGAAGGCACGCGCACAAGAGGCACGCGCCGAAGTCATCCAGGCCGAAGCCGAAGTGCCCAAAGCCCTCGCACAAGCCCTCAGAGAAGGAAACATGGGCTTCATGGACTACTACCGCCTCGAAAACCTCAAAGGCGACACCTCCATGAGAGACGCCATCAGCAAAATCAACCCGAACGACATACTCGGAAAGAAATAACACCTACCACTCACCCAAACCCTTCATGCCCGGAATAACTATGAAGACCATCAAACGCTTGGCAACACTGGCCCTCGCAGCCTGCGGCTACGTGGCCACATGGGCCGACGTCCCCTTCACGCCGACCACCCTCACCGACGCAGGCGAATTTGCCGAAAACACCACCTGGTACACCATGACCATAGGAGCAGGCAACCTGCGCATCGCCGACAACAACGGAGCCAATAAGATCACCGTGGGAGGATACCTCAACGGAACCGACGAAAACCTCTGGTGCTTCGTGGGCAACGAGACCGACGGCTTCCTCATACTCAACAAGCAGGCCGGGCCCACCAAGGCGCTCACCGCACCCACCGCCATCACAAGCACCAACGACGGCACAAGCTACGCCATACTCGCCGACAGAGCCACCATGAACGCCGCCACCCACACCAACCGGTGGAGCTTCCGCGCAGCCACTGCCACCAGCAACGGCGCCGCACTCACCGTGCAGGGAGGCTACTACGTCAGCGAGAAGGACTACAGCAACCTCATCCTCAACATACGAGCCGGCGCCCTGGCCTTCTGGTGTCAGGGCTACGACAACGGCTCAGCCATCGTCATAGCCCCCGTCAGCAAGACCTACACCGTAGACCTCAGCAACGGCGCCTTCACCGCCTGGAACAGCAGTAACACCTACGCCGCCAACTGGCAGTCGACAGCCAACAACCCCGCGCTCAACCTCAACACGGAAGTGAACAACATGAGCGTCAACGGCACAAACATCAACATAGCCGCCGGCCGCAACATAAGCGGCTCGCAGGGACGCTGCACCGCCACGCTGAGCGTCGACGCCGAATGGGCCATCACAGGCTACAGCTTTAAGTTCAAAAACGCCGCCACCTCCACCGAGACCCTCAGCCTCAGCGCCGGCGATGTCGCCATGAACGTGACCGACGAAGAGCAGACCTTCCGCATCGACGGGCTCGACAAGCAGTCTGCTGCCTTCACAGTGGAAGGCCACAACCACAACGTCGTGCTCTACGACTTCACAGTGCAGGTGGCCCGCGCCTTCAGGGAACCCGAGCCCCAGCAAGACCTCTTCATCACCAGACCCGGCGCCATACCCTACCGCATACCCGCACTCGCCGCCGCGAAGAACGGCAACCTCATCGCCATCAGCGACTACCGGCCCTGCCGAGCCGACATCGGCTACGGCGAAGTAGACATCGTGGCCCGCATCTCCAAAGACAACGGCAAGACATGGGGCAGCCAATTCACCATCGGCGACGGCACAGGCAACACCTCGTCGCGTGACTGCGGCTTCGGCGACGCTGCCGTGGTGGCCGACCGCGAGAGCAACGAAGTGCTCCTCATCTCCGTCTGCGGCAAGATGCCCTGCACACAAGGCACCCGCGAAAACCCCAACCCCGTAGCCCGCTTCCGCAGCCACGACGGCGGCGAGACATGGAGCAGCTACGAAGACATCACCGAACACATCTACTCCATCTTCGACAACCGCGCCGACGCCGTGCGCTCCGTCTTCTTCGGCTCGGGACGCATCTGCCAGAGCCGCCTCGTAAAGGTCAACGACTACTACCGCCTCTACGCCGCCCTCTGGACACGCGACAACGGTAACCGCGTAGTCTACTCCGACGACTTCGGAGAGACATGGCACTCCCTCGGCTACGAAGAATTCCCCGCACCGGGCGGCAACGAACCTAAGTGTGAAGAGCTGCCCGACGGCACCGTCGTGCTCAGCTCACGCACCGGCGGCGGACGCTTCTTCAACTTCTTCACCTTCACCGACATCGAGAAGGCCGAGGGCAAGTGGGGCACCGTGGCCAAGTCACAAGCCTCCAACAACGGCACCTTCGGCGCCGACTGCAACGGCGAAATCATGATAGTGCCTGCCCTGCGCCACAGCGACGGCAAGGAAGTCTACCTCGCCCTGCAATCTGTGCCCATGGCCTCGTCGCGACAGAACGTCGGCATCTACTACAAGGAACTCGCCTCCAACGCCGACATGGCCGACCCCGCCACCTTCGCCGCCAACTGGGACGGCAACCACCAGGCCTCCTACATCGGTTCGGCCTACTCCACCATGATCATGCAGCCCAACGACTCCATCGCCTTCTTGTACGAGGAGTCTACCTACGGCGCCGACTACACCAACGTCTATAAATGCTACAGCCTGGAGGACATCACCGACGGCGCCTACTCCTACCACAAAGACCTCAACCACACAGCCTACATCAAGGCACTGCTCAAAGAAAAAGTCGACGACAAGAAGGGACTGCCCGCAGGCAACGCCGTGGGCATGCTCGACGAAAGCAAGGCTGACGAACTGGAACTGGCGCTCGCCAACGTAGAAGCGGTCTACGAAAACAACCCCACCGTGGCCGGCTACATGGAAGCCTGCAACCTCATCGAGCAAGCCTTCGCCAACGCCGCCATCCGCCTCGAACACGGCAAGGTCTACACCCTGCAAAACCGCGCCCACAGCGGCCACTACATGACGGTGACCAGCAACCGCTTCACCGGCAGCAACGACGTGACCGCCCCGACCGTGAAGTTCGCCTTCCTCAGCCGCGCCGACGGCACCTGGGCCCTCTACAACGAGGCAGCCGACATCTACGTGGGTAAGATAGGCGCCGACTACTGGGCTGTGCCCCGCGTGGCCGAAGCCGAAGCCGAGAGCTACCGGGTGGACTCTTCCACCGAAGGATGGAGCACCCTCAAAAGCACCACCTCCACCAACACGGCCCATGCCTGGCTCCACGACAACAAGCTCGACCCATGCTTCGTGGTGGGGTGGACTGCCACCGAAGAGGCCTCAATGTGGAAAATCGTACCCACAGGAGAGCTGCTCACCGCCATCAAGGCCGTAGAGAGCGAGACCGCCAACCAACGCGTAGACTACTACGACCTCGCCGGACGACGCCTCACCCGCATGCCTGCACAGGGCATCTTCATAGGCTCCGACAGGAAGAAACACATCGCTCGCTGAGAGCCACACCTACAACTCACACACTTTCGATAGCATGAAAGTCATACGTCTGGGCGAACACTCGTCCGTCATCAACTCACACATGGCACAGCTGCGCGACGTGCAGATACAGAAGAACAAGACCCTCTTCCGCCGCAACATGGAACGCGTGGCACGAGCCATGGCCTACGAAGTGAGCCGCACCCTCAGCTACTCTGACAAACCCGTGCAGACACCCCTCGGCGTCAAGATGGTGCCCACCTACGACGACCGCATCGTCGTAGGCACCGTGCTGCGCGCAGGACTCGCCTTTCACGAAGGCTTCCTCGACACCTTCGACGGCGCCGACTCTGCCTTCGTAGCAGCCTACCGCGAAGAGGGCACACGCGACCACATCAAGATACACGTGGAATATATCGCAGCCCCCGACCTCACCGACTGCACCTTCCTCATGGTCGACCCCATGCTGGCCACAGGCGGAAGCCTCGAACTCTCCTACAAGGCCTTCCTCAGCCACGGCAAGCCACGCACCCTCCACATCTGCTGCGCCATAGCCGCCGAAGAGGGCATCGCCCACCTCGAAAAAGCCTTCCCCGAAGACAACGTCACTCTCTGGGTGGCAGCCGTCGACCCCATACTCAACGACGACGCCTACATAGTGCCCGGACTGGGTGACGCCGGCGACCTCTGCTTCGGCACCAAGCTCTGAAGCACCCACGAAAACTTGGGCCGCACCCCGTTCATCCTGGGCCGCATCCCGTTCATCCTGGGCCGCACCCGGGTATTTCTCGGCCGCACCCGGGCAAATCGCAGACGCAGCCCCGAGCCACTCAGACATTCACCCCGGGCGAGCATCCACGCCCACCGGGCCACGCCACACACGCCCACACCTACAGACAAAAGACCTGTGCAGTAAAAAATACCGCACAGGTCCTGTCAAATAAAAAAGAACGATTTACTCCCGCTTCACAGCGTAACGAGCAAACTTGAAACCCCTCGCGGGGACAAGTAAGAGGTTTAACTTTTAGAAAAAAGGGATACCGAAGTATCCCTCCCTTGTAACCTTAAATCTAATACTATGAAAAACACGATGCAAAAGTATAGCCTCGCCGCCTGAAGGCCAAACCAGCATAGAAGAATATGCAAAAACGAAACACTCTTTAACCACAGAAACCCTTGTTTGGTAGGCCTACTTTTACAAATCGAGTGTTTAATATATTTGTAACAAAGCCTAAGTGTAAATTGTTGTAAAAGAAAAAACCGCGTCGGCCACCCCTCTCCGGGCCCCCGCATCCTCTCCCACACCCTCAGCATGCGCCCCCTCAGCCTCCACCTCCTGCGCCCCCTCAGATGGCTGCTCCGCTTCCGCCACCGCTGCGGCTACGGCATCCACTCCCCCTTCGCCTTCGGCTTTGTCACAGGCGTGGTCTATGAGACAGCAGCCTACTATGGCTACGAACGGCTGCACCGGGCGCTCAGGGTGAAGCGGGCCTCACGGCGGCCCTCGCGGCAGCGGCAAGGCCACGGCAGCCCGCCACCGCCCACCCTGCGCGAGAAGGACTACAGGCTCCTCATGCGCGTGGCCAACTTCGCCCAACCGCAGCGCAGCCTCATCCACCCTGCCGACGACCCCCTCGTGGGCCTCGCCCTCCACTTAGGCTGCACCCACACTCTGCCCCAAGAGGGTGGGGGAGAGGCCGACCTCATCTACACCGACGCAGCCGCGGCCGACCCCGCAGCCCTGCTCGACCGGCTGAGCGAGGGCGGAGTGCTCATCGTCGCCGACACCGTCACCAACACCGCGCGACGCGACGCCTGGCGCAGGGTGAAGCGCCACCCCAAGGCACAGGTCACCTTCGACCTCGCCGACTTCGGCATAGCCTTCGCACGCACCGACCTGCAACGCCAACACTACCTCGTCAACTACTTCTAACCCCCCGACCTACACCCATGATATACACGCGCAAAGGCGACCACGGCACCACCGACCTGGCCAACGGCACCACCACCCCCAAGACAGCCGCCGAGATAGAGGCAGTGGGCGCTCTCGACGAGCTCAACTCACTAACTGGCTACCTCTACGCACGCCTCCGAAGCCTCCAAGAGCCGGAGCTCGAAGCAGCCCTCGCCCGACTGCGACACGCCCAGCACCGCCTCTTCGCCATCGGCGCCCTGGCAGCACGGCTGCCACACCCGCAAGGACTGCCCACCCCGGCCGACACACACGACTTGGAGCAAGACATCGACAGCATCGCCGCCGAAACCCACTACCGCTTCGACGGCTTCCGCCTGCCCGCCGGCCACGAAACAGCATGCCTCACCCACATGGCACGCACAGCCTGCCGTAAGGCCGAAAGGCGACTGTGGGCCGTGGCCGAGCCACACAGCAGCGACTGCGACACAGCCCTCGCCTACCTCAACCGGCTCAGCGACTGGCTCTTCATGCTGGCCGTCAAAATCAACTCACTCACCGGGGAACAAGAAATAATGTACCGCTCCATGGCATTATAATAGCAAAATATCTTACTTTTGCGAGCCGGCTGAGAAGCACCCCACCCCACAGCCACAAAGGGCCACACCACGGCCCGTCACGTCTAACCATTTCAAACTCACATACACACCATGTACTGGACTTTAGAACTGGCCTCTAAATTAGAGGACGCACCCTGGCCCGCCACAAAGGAAGAACTCATCGACTACGCCATGCGCTCAGGCGCACCCATGGAAGTGGTAGAAAACCTGCAGGAACTGGAAGAAGAGGGCGAAATCTATGAAACCATAGAGGACGTATGGCCCGACTACCCCACCAAAGAAGACTTCCTCTTCAACGAAGACGAATATTAACCCCACCTCCTTCGTCAACCCCCTCCACACACGAGGCTGCGCCACCACAGACGCAGCCTCGTGTGCATATACACCCCCCAACGCCGCGACAGCCGAGGTCAGACAAGGCACACCACCGACACACCGAGCCCCAACGACCCTCCACACCCCCCACACCCGCGCGAAACGACACACAAAAATAACTCCAAGCATCCCAGTATTATCTGCAATGCTTGGAGTTATTTCTGCAATGCTCCCAAGGCCGACCACCCACTCCTGCCCACCCCGGCCCCACCCGCCGACATCACGCCAAAGGCGCTTCGCCCCCCGCAGAGAGCACAAAAATAAAGGCCGCCACGAAAGTTTTGGCCCACAGCCACAGACTATTGACCGAAATGCCATTACCTTTGCAACGAACCCGAATACCAACGGCTTAACGACCGGCCCACCCCCACGGCCATCCCATACCACCGCATCCACCCCACACCCCGCGGCCGCCACAACCCCACCACCCATGCACTCACCCAGCCTCTCACGCCTCGCCCTCAGCCTCCTCGCCCTGCTGACATCCATCCCCCTCCACGCACAGCAAGACGCAGCCATGAGCCACTACTGGCAACTGGAGCCACAGCTCAACCCGGCCGCCGTGGGACGCACACCCCAGCTCAACATAGTGGGAGCCGTGCAGACACACGCCGCAGGCTACACCGACGCAGGCTCCACCATGTACGCCGGCGCCGACATGGCCTTCCAGATAGGACGCACACGCCACGGAGTGGGCCTCAACTTCATGAACGACGAATTCGGCCTCTTCAGCCACAAACGCTTCTCCCTGCAATACGCCTACCACCTCCGCCTCTTCGGAGGCACACTCAGCATAGGAGCAGCCCTCGACATGCTCAACGAAAGCGTCAACGGCTCGAAAGCCGACCTCGAAGACGCCAACGACCCCGCCTTCCCCACAAGCGACATCAGCGGCTCGAAATTCGACACCTCAGCCGGACTATACTACGCCCACAAACACTGGTACGCCGCCCTCGCCACCCAACACATCACCGCACCCACCGTGCTCCTGGGCGAAACCAACGAGACAAAAGTCGAAAGACTATATAATTTCATGGCAGGATGCAATATTCGGCCCCGCCACTCGTTTATAACAATAGCCCCCTCTACGCTACTACGTTACGACGGCACTGAATTCAGAGCCGACGTGACAGCACGCGTAATATACGAGACCGACCGCAAGTGTCTCTACGGAGGCCTCGGCTACTCACCCCGCCACTCCGTCACAGGCTTCGTCGGCGGCAAATACCACGGCATCGAGCTAGGCTACTCCTACGAAGCCAATACAGAAGGCATAGGCTTCGGAGCCGGACAACACGAAGTGACCATAGCCTACAAGCTCGACCTCAACCTCAAAAAACGAGGCAAAAACGCCCACCGCTCCGTCAGATACCTCTGACACAACACACACCGGCACACCACACCCAAGACATAGCCCCACGAGAAACATACACACAATGAAACATACCCTCCTATACCTGCTCTGCGCCACAGTCAGCGCCCTCCTCACCTCCTGCATAGGCGGAAAACGCGCCATGATGAACGGAGGAGAAGTCACCGGACAAAGAGGCTCCGGCATCAACGAACCAGTGCCCTACGGCATGGTCGAAGTAAAAAGAGGATACCTCAAAGCCGGCATCGAACAGAACGACACCCTCTGGGGAGCACTCACACCCACCAAAGACATATCAGTCGACGGCTTCTGGATGGACCAGTCAGAAGTCACCAACTCCATGTACAGACAGTTCGTAGAGTGGGTCAGAGACAGCATCATACGCGAACGACTGGCCGACCCACAGTACGGAGGCGACGAAACCTATAAAATAGAAGTGGACCGCTACGGAGAACCCGTCACACCACACCTCAACTGGGCCAAACCCATACCCTGGCGCAAACCCACCGAAGAACAGGAAAGAGCCATACAGAGCGTCTACACACGCCACCCCATCGACGGCACAGTCATGCTCGACGTCAAACAGCTCAACTACCGCTACGAAATATTCGACTACGAAAAAGCCGCCCTGCGCAAGTACCGCCTCAACCCACAAGAGCGCTCACTCAACACAGACCGACCCACCGACCCCGACGAGGTCGTCATGATCTCAAAAGACACAGCCTACATCAACGACCAAGGACAAATAGTCAGACAGACCATAGAGAGACCTCTCAGCTCACTCTACGACTTCCTCAACACATACATCGTCAACGTATACCCCGACACCACCTGCTGGGTCAACGACTTCGCCAACGCACAGCAAGAGCAATACATGCGCCTCTACTTCAGCTCACCCAACTACAACGACTACCCCGTGGTCGGAGTGACATGGGAACAGGCCGAAGCCTTCTGCGCATGGCGAACAGAATACCTCATGAAAGGACTGGGCGCACAGGCACGATACATACAACGATACAGACTGCCCACAGAGATAGAATGGGAATACGCCGCCAGAGGACGAGAAGGAAACCCATACCCCTGGCAAGGAGACGAAGCCAAAAACCAAGACGGATGCTTCTACGCCAACTTCAAACCTGACAGAGGAAACTACACCGAAGACGGCAACCTCATCACCTCAAAAGCAGGCATCTACGGAGCCAACTCCAACGGACTCTACGACATGGCTGGCAACGTGGCCGAATGGACAAACACCGTCTACACCGAAGCCGGAGTCAACGCCATGGCCGACCTCAACCCGGAACTCAACTACAGAGCCGCAAAAGAAGACCCCTACATGCTCAAACGAAAAAGCGTCAGAGGAGGCTCATGGAAAGACCCCATGTCAATGATACGCTCCGCATGGAGAAGCTGGGAATACCAAAACCAGCCCAGATGCTACATAGGCTTCCGCTGCGTCAGATCGAAAGCCACCAACAGCAGCAACGTCAACACAGCCAAAAAGAAAAAATAAAAGGCCGGCACACACAGCCGGCACACACACAACCACACCAACAAGACGACGCACCTAAAAAGAACTGACAAGATGCCCAGAAAAATAAACTTCATCATACGCCTCCAACACTGGATGGACAGCGTGCCCGGACAGACCTTCCTCAACTACGCCTACTCCTGGGGCGCATCAATCGTCATACTCGGCGCCCTCTTCAAACTCACACACCTCGCCGGGGGCGACATCATGCTCTTCATAGGCATGGGCACAGAAGTCGTCGTCTTCTTCCTCTCAGCCTTCGACCGACCCTTCGACAAGACCGAAATAGGAAAAGAACTACCACACGACTACGAAACCGACGAAGAAATAGCCGCCAAACTGGGACTTGACGACGACGAGGACGACGAAGTGGCCAACGACACCTTCGCACAACCCACCGACACCGACCACAGCGAAGACCACCCACACACACCACAACCCACAACCGCAGCATCAGCGGCCGGAGGCGTCATCATAGTGGGAGGAACAGCAGCAGCCACCAGCGCCAACACACCGGCTGACAGCACCGCCACACCAGCCAACGACCCCATCGCAGCCGCACGCCAGGCCATAGCAGCCAACACACCCGAAGGACAACAACCCTTCGAAAACGAGGCGCAACGACTCGCAGCCATCATACGAGCCGCCAACGACGAGCTCCTGCGACGCGCACAAGCCGCACTCTCACCCGAGATGGAAACAGCCACACAAGACTACATCGCACGCCTCAAAACCCTCGCCGACACCTTCGAAAAAGTGGACGCACAGAGCGCACGACTCGCACACGACAGCGAAGAAATGGAAAACCTCAACCGCACACTCACAGCCATCAACAAAACATACGAGCTACACTTCAAGAGCATCAGCCAGCAGGTGGGCACCATCGACCAAATCAACGAACAGACACGACGCCTCGCCACACAAATCGAAGAACTCAACGGCGTCTACGGCCGCATGATACAGGCACTCACCATCAACATGAGAGCAGCCCAACCCAACGACAACACCACACAGCCCAATCACACACAGCCCTAAACACACCACCGGGAAACACAACCCCACACCCACACCCCAACGACCACACCCCCACACCATAGTCCATGGCTACCATCAAAAAAAGACCCGTATCGCCGCGTCAGAAAATGATCAACCTCATGTACATTGTGCTGCTGGCCATGCTCGCACTCAATGTATCGAGCGACGTGCTCAAAGGTTTCCAGCTCGTGGGCGACAGCCTCAGGCTCACCACCGACAACGCGATGAAGGAAAACGCCGAGCTATACAACAACTTCAAACAACAGCTCGCCACCAACACCACCAAAGTAAAGCCCTGGTACAATAAAGCCATGAAGGTGAAAGCCATCAGCGACTCACTCTACCACATGGCCGAAAACCTCAGATACGCCATCGCAAGAGACTGCGACGGAAAAAACGCCGACCCCGACAACCTCAGAAACAAAGAAGACCTCAACGCAGCCGAAAACATCATGCTCAACCCCATCACCAAAAGGGGAGAGCAACTCTACAACCACATCAACAGCTTCAGACAAACCATTCTCACCTACGTCACTGACCCCAGACAGAAGGCTATCATAGCATCCAACCTCAACACCGACGTACCACAAAGCGAAAACACCATGGGCAAGAACTGGCCACAGTACATGTTCGAGAAAATGCCCTCCATAGCCGCCTGCACCATGCTGCGCAAGCTGCAAAGCGACGTGCGCAAAGCCGAAAACGAAGTCATACACCACCTCCTCTCCAACGTCGACCTCAAAGACATACGCGTCAACGAACTCAACGCCTACGTCAGCGCCGAAGCCACCACACTCTACCCCGGCGAGACCTTCCGCTCACACATCTTTATGGCTGCCGTCGACACCACCCAACGGCCTGAAATCTACGTCAACGGACGACGCATCAACAGCGACGGACAATACAACTTCACAGCCGGAGCACCCGGACAGTACACCTTCTCAGGATACATACTCATGCCCAACGCCGCTGGCGACATCATACGACGCAACTTCGAACAGAAGTACAACGTCATCGCACCACCCGCAGGAGCCACCGTCGCCGCCGACCTCATGAACGTGCTCTACGCCGGCTTCGACAACCCCATCTCCGTCAGCGCCTCAGGCATACCCAACAACCAAATCAGCCTCACCATGACAGGAGGAGCACTCACACGAACAGGCGACGGCAAATACGTGGCACGACCCACCACCGTAGGCTCAACCGTCACCTTCAACGTCACCGGACAAGTCAAAGGCAAGACACAGCCCATGGGCACCTTCTCCTTCCAAGTGCGCAAGCTGCCTGACCCCACCGCATACATCCACGTGGGCGACGACCGCTTCAAAGGCGGACGAATAGCCAAAGGCACCCTCCTCGGAGCACCCGGACTCGGAGCCGCCATCGACGACGGACTGCTCAACATACCCTTCAAAGTGCTCAGCTTCGAGACCGTCTTCGCCGACCGCATGGGCAACTTCAGACCAGAGCCATCAGCCGGAAACAACTTCACCGAAAACCAGCGTAACCTCATGCGCGAACTCAGACGAGGACAACGCTTCTACATCAGCAAGGTAAAAGCCATAGGCCCCGACGGCATCACACGCACACTCAACGGCTCACTCGAAGTCATCATCAACTAAAAACCCTGCCCGCACCCCGGGCCAACGGCACAAACCGGCCTCCGACCAACGGCACACACCGCCAACGCCCCGCACCACCACCTCACACACACCCAGCCCACCCTCAACGCCCCTCCCCACGTAATACCATACAAGATGAAGATAGCCCGCATCCTCCTACTCGCCCTCACCCTCACCATGACGGCAACTACACTCGCACAGCCACCTAAACGAAGGGCCGAGGCACTGCAAAAAAAACAACAGACAGCCACACCACAAGGCTCCGCCTACCGCCAATTTCCCACCGCACAGGCCATGCCCGAGGACGTGGCATGGCGACGCGACCTCTACCGCAAAATCGACATCACCAAAGACCCTAACGCCGCACTCTACTACCCCACCACACCCGTCGACGGCAAGCAAAACCTCTTCGCATACCTCTTCAAACTCATACTCAAGGGGCAAATCAAAGCCTACGACTATAAACTCGACGGCAACGAGAAATTCACCGCCGACAACATAGTCAAAGGACGCGAACTCATGGACCGCTACCACATCTTCTACGAAGAAAAAAACGGAGCCCTCAGAGTCAACGACGCCGACCTGCCCAGCGAAGAGGTCAAAGCCTTCTTCATCAAAGAAAGCACCTACTACGACCAACACACAGCCACCTTCCGCTCACAAGTCACCGCACTCTGCCCCGTACTCATGAGAGGCGACAGCGACTTCGGAGGCGAAATGGCACAATACCCCATGTGCTGGATCAAAATGAGCGACGCAGCACCATACCTCGGCAAACTCATGCTCATGAGCAGCTCACTCAACAATGCAGCCACACTCTCAGCAGACGACTTCTTCACCATGAAAAGATACGAGGGAGAAGTATACAAAACAGTCAACCTGCAAGACAAACTCCTCGCCAACTACTGCGACGACGACGCTGCCCTCAAAAAGGAACAACAGAAAATAGAAAAACAACTCACCGACCTGCAAGAACACGTCTGGGGCAGAGACTCCGCATACTACGCCCGACTAAAGGCCGACTCACTGGCACAGGCACAAGCCGACTCACTGGCCGCAGCAGGACAAAAAACCAAAACCGCGCGACGCACCACCACCACCTCACGACGCACCACCACCAAGACCAAGAGCAGCAGCGTCAAACAAACCACCTCCACCGGCTCGTCACGCAAGAAATCCTCTGCCACCAAAACTCCCAAGCAAAAAGCTACACGCACCAAGAGCAGCAGCTCAGGCGGCAAACTCAGCGTGAGACGACAACGACACTGACACACACACCTCGGCACACATCCGCCGCACCACTCGGCACAGCTCAGCCGAACTTTGGCGCATCTCACTACACCTCCGGCACAACCCGGCCGAACTTTCAGTGCAGCCCGGCCGAACACCTCCGCCGCATACCCGCCACACATACCATATAAGATGGCCTCGACGCGTTTCCCAACCCACCGGACAACGCGCGAGGCCATTCTTCATACCCTGTAACCACCACACTCTCTGGCGCCGCCACATCCCCACACAACCACCGGCTGACCCGCCCGCAACCACCGCCGATTATATATAAATCTAAATGAACTTAAACAATAACATACTAAAACACTTTGTGTTTGAATAAATGATTATAACTTTGTAGCCATATAGTGATAGAATTTGGCCCATATAGGATACTTTAATAGAGAAGATGAAGCACATTTGTCCTAACGCTGACAGACTGAGAGACATATTATAAACTTTCACACACAGAATAGAGACAAACCCAATCTCCGCCCCGCATAGGTAGATGAACGTGCATGCCTCTTGCACGTATCCGACACGCGCCGTCACGACAGACAACATTGCACATAACCTCACTGTCATCGCTGACAGAAAGACATATCACGCACATGATACACGTTGCAAAGACCTTACGCCTGACCATGATGCTGCTCACCCTCGCAGCAAGTATTCCCCTCAGCGCCCAACGGGTGGGCTTCAAGACCAACGCCCTCTACTGGCTCACCGGGACCGCCAACGCCGGCGTCGAACTACGCATGTCGCGCCACTACACCCTCAACCTCGAGGCAGCCGTCAACCCACTTAAATTCGGCGACTACAAGCTACACCTCGCCAGCTTCACTCCCGAAGTCAGGTACTGGTTCAGCGCACGACCCGGCGCAGGCCACTTCGTAGGCATCATGGCAGGCGCCACCGCCTACGACATCAGACTGAAAGACACCTTCTACTACGGCTCGGCCATCTACGCCGGACCCACCTACGGCTACGGCATCGTGCTCGGCAGACGCTGGAACGTCGAAGGCACCATTGGCCTCGGACTCATGCACGTCAACGAAAAGAAATACGGCATCAACGAACAGGCTCCCGTAGGCGCCAACCACAAATCCACCAAGCCCTTCCCCCTCAAGGCCGGCATCACCTTCACCTACATACTCAGGTAAACCACGAGCCGACACCTCCCACCAAGTCTGACCTTCATACCCCTACAACCATACACATCTATCATGAAGACCTACCTACACACATTCCTCATACATCGCTGCCTGCCCCTCCTATGCCTCCTATGCCTCGGCTGCATCAATGCTGCGGCACAGGACGATTTATTCTCCATCAAGATAAAGGTAATCATCGTAGAAAGTGATGCCGTACAAAAAGATGGTGTAGAAACTTTCATCCACGAGAAGAAAGGCAGCAAGTATATATTCAGAGGCGTGACCGACAACCAAGGTACCTATACTATAAAAGTACGCCCCGGCACCGTGTTGGTATTCTCCAATGGTCAGTGTGAAAAGGAGCAGAAGACCATCAACGAAGAGGCTGACATCACTGTGAAGCTCAGACCGAAGACTGACTATAACTTGAAAGAAGCTGAGGCCAAGGCTCGCCATAAGAAGACTCAGCTCAAAGCCAAGCCCAGCAGGCCCAAGGTCAGCAAGGGTGAGATTACAGCGCCCGTCAGTTTCCTTGTACCCAATTCATTTAATGCCTCCGACAGAAGATGGGTCTTCCAGCAGAGAATTATCAACCTCAGCACCCAGAAGAGTTACTGGGGACGGCCCTACGTGGTAGACAACAGTGATTACCACTTTACCCAAGACCGCATGTACAGCTTCGACATGGAGCACCAGGACAGCCTCGGCAAGTACAGCCACCTCGCCGATGACCTATCAGTCAAGAAGGACGACAAGGACGAGAAAGTCAAGGGTTACAAAAAGAGCAAGAAGGACAATAGTGACTTCCTCGTAGAGTACACCGACACCTTCCGCCTGAAAAATACCAAGGACAGTTATCTCTTCGTGGTCACCCGGGCCGCTGAAGACTACTTCGATATTATCACAGACAAGTGTGGCACCGACACCACAGCCTTTGGCATTGTCAACCCCCTGCGCTTCCTGAAGGTAAACTACGACTCAAGGGAAATTGAAGACCCCAAATATTGGCCCAAGAGTATACCCGAGCTTCATGGAAGCACGGGCGAGGTCAATCTTATATTCAAGGTGGGTCGCACAGAGCTCGACCTCAGCAACGAGACCAACGCCTTAGAACTGTCGAGGATGACCGACGAGATACAGCAAATCATGCGTCACCCCGACAACAGCCTCCACGCCATCAAGATTACCGGTACCGCCTCGCCCGAAGGCAACTACGAACACAACCTGAAGCTGGCCAAGGGCCGCTTGCAGACAGCCAAGGCTAAAGTCAAGGGCCTGCTCAGCGGCGTAGACATGACCGGCGTCAAATGGTATTCCGACGACGCCAAGGTAGCAGGCTGGGACGAAGTGGCCGACCTCCTGCGCAAAGACAGCCTCCTCGACTACGCCGAGACCATCCAGGCCATCCTGGAGCGTTTCCCCGACAATGTCAACCAGCAGGGGCAGGCCATCCGCAACCTCGGCTTCTACAACGAGCTCCTCGAAAAATACCTGCCTCGCCTGCGCAAGGTAAACTACAAGCTGGAGTACAACGTCTACCGCGACCGCACCAAGGAAGAGATTGCCCAGGCCTTCAAGGCTGACCCGCAGTCGCTCAGCGAATACGAGTACCACACCCTCTATCGCAGCATGACCGACGACAAGGAGAAAGAGCCCGTCATGCGCATAGCCCACGACAGATACAAAAACTCATGGGTCATAGCCAACGACCTCCAGGCTTTGCTCATTCGCCAAAAGAAGCCCGAGGTCAACATCCTCAAGCGATTTGCAGACGAGATGAAGCAAAGGCAAACCCTCTGGTTTAAAAACAGCGCCGATAGCGTCATCCACGTGAGCGAAGAGCTCATTCAGAACCACACCATCGCCCTGCTCCACAACGAGGAGTATGAAGAAGCCACCATCTTCGTACAGCTCCTCAAAGCCGATAATCCGACCAACAGATTCGTCAAGGCCATGACAGCCCTCTACGGGGAGTATTACGATGAAGCCTTACCTGAGATACGCAAGACGGGGACATTCAACGAAATCCTCGTCTACTTGGCCATGGACACACCGAACGACGACAAGAAAGCCTACGAGCTGACCAAGTCGCTGAAGATGGACGAGGCCGTGCATTATTACATCAAGGCCACCTGCTTGGAGCGTTTCCACCTGAAGCAAATCTCATACAAGGAGGAAAACGAAAACGTTGACAACGTCCTGTCGATGGCATGCCTGGAAAAAGCCTTCGAGATGGATCCCTCGTTGGAGAACATTGCCAAGGGCGACAACGACATCATCAACCTCTACAAGAAATTGGTCAACAAGAGAAATGAAAAGGCCAAGGCTGAACTCATAGCCAAGAAATTCCAAGAAAGGGATGCTGCCATCAGAAAAAAGGCCAAGAAGAATAAGCAGACCGACAAGTAATAAGTAGCTCCTCATCTCCCCAACCCATATTACGAACCCCATGACAGAGCATCACAATATGCACTCTCTTTCTCATATACTTCGAAGCGTCGCCGTGGCCGCGGTGAGCCTCTACGCCTTCACCCCGGCTGTGGCCCAGGATAACGAGACCACCACTCAGAGCCTCGACGTCTTCAACGATAGCGTCACCATTGGCTTCAACGCCTTCAAGCACATGCTGCAGCGCCCGCAGGTGGCCAAGAAGTACGACCACAAGCGTTTCGGCGACCACTTCTTCGTAGAAGGCAATTTCGGGGCCAACATGCTGCTCCAGTTAGACGAGAAGCTCATCGAAACCGACCACGTCGGCGTGCAGAGCGGACTGGCCTTCGGCGACTGGGTGACCCCCATGCACGGATGGAGACTCGGTGGACACGCCGGCACCTACTTCAAAAACGGCTTCAAGTCTAAGGCCGTGGGCTTCAACGCCGACTACTTGCTCAACGTCACCGCCCTCGGCAGGCCCGGAAGCCGCTACGAACAGAGAGCCAAGGTAGAGCTCATCGGAGTGGCAGGCATCGAGGGAAGTGCCTCCCACAACTATCAAACCACCAACATGGCCTTCGGCGTCCACCTCGGTCTGAGAGCGCAGTACAACATGTTCCCCTTCTCCTACCTCTTCATAGAGCCTCAGGCCATGGTCTACACCGACAACTTCGTCCACGGCCAGAGCACCACCGGCTTCGTCAAGGGCGTCAGAGCCATGGCCGGTTTAGGTTACACCATGGCCCCTGCCGACCAGCGCAAGCGAGAGATCTTCGAGGCCGACGGCCACATTGCCAACCACACCTTCTTCGACATGGCAGGCGGCGTCATACAGCTCGTCGACATGTACCCCGAAAACTGGAAACACTATCGCACCAGCGTCATGCGCGTCGCCTTGGGCAAGTGGTTCAGCCCCTACACCGCCCTGCGCCTCTCTGCCTCGGCAGCCACCTTCAAACGCTTCCCTCAGTCTGCTGACAACATCTTACACTACGGCCGCACCATGGCCCTCACCGCGTCGGCCGGCTTCATGACCAACCTCCACAACATCTTCGCCGGCTACGACCCTGACCGCCGCGCATGGGTCAACGCTGTGGCCGACCTCCACCTCAACGCCTCCGAATACAGCCAAGGCACCAAGTTATCCGTAGGCGCCGGCGTCGGCCTCCAAGGCCATCTGCGCGTGGCAAAGGGCATGTCGCTCTATCTCGAGCCTCGCGTCGACCTCATGCACGGTGAATACGCCGAGCCTTTCTCCACCCAGAACAACTGGGACGTACCCGTCAGCATACTCGCCGGCCTCCACTTCATGCAGGGCGGCCACACCAAGCAGCTCCTCGCTGAATCGGAAGAGTTCACCGGCAAGGCCCTCACCGACCACCTCTTCTTCGAAGCCGCCGGCGGTTTCGGCCTCCCCATCCAGAACGAGGGCACCAACATCAAGGTGAAGCACTTCGGGCCGCGCGGCTATCTCGGCGTCGGCAAGTGGTTCTCCCGCACCTCGGGTACACGCCTTTTTGCCGAAGCTTCATGGAACAAGATTTCAAAGAACACGGAGTTCAAGTCTATGGCCATCGGTGCCGACTATCTCTGGAACCTCACCAACGCACTCCAGGGTTACCACAAAGACCGCCGCTTCGAGCTGGTCGGCGGCATAGGTCTCAACCTTGCCTACCAGACCCTCGCCAATAAGCCCTTCATAGGCGCCAACGCCTCCATACAGGGCCTCTGGAACATCAACAAGGCCTTCAGCCTCTACCTCGAACCGCAGGCCCGCTTCTACAAGAACTCCTTCCTGCCTCAGATTGAGGCCCACCCCTTCGGCCTCGACATCATCACCTCCCTCATGGCCGGTCTCCACGTCAATGTAGGCACATTCGACTTCGCCGCAGCCCGCAAACTCTACCGGGAAGAAGGGCCCAAGAAGTTTATCAGCATGGCCGGTGGCGTCTTCACCTATGGCCCCTACACGCGCAGCCTCAACAAGTTCGGCCAGATAGCACGCCTCAGCGTAGGCAGCTGGACAGGACCCGTAGGCGCATGGCGACTCAACCTCACCGGTAGCGTACACCACTTCCACCATAACACGGCACGCCTCGCCCTCGGTGCCGACTACCTCGTCGACCTCACCAACTTCTCCTTAGGCTACAACGAGCGCCGCCTCGTCAGCCTGCGCGCCCTCGGAGGTTTCGACCTCGGAGCCGACCGCGAAGGCAACATTGCCACCAAGTTCAACGCCGCCATCCATGCCGGCGCCCAGGTGGCCTGCCGCCTCGGCGAGGCTTCAGAGCTTTACATAGAGCCTCAGGTGGCCGCCAACACCCGCAGGTATATAGGCAGTATACAGCGCTCCGCCTTCCTCGAACCCCGCGTGTTCATGGGCCTTAACTACAACCTGCAGTACCCGCAGGCTCAGCACAAAGAGACTGACGCCAAGGCTGAAGAGCGACACTTCGTCAACGCAAGCATAGGCGGCGGCCTCCACTCGGCCACGTTCAACATAGTAGAGTCTGACCGCAAAATCCATTTCCAGGGCGACCTCGCCTACGGTTACTGGCTCAACAAGCGCTCGGGTCTACAAGTAGGCTTCGGCCATACCGCCCTGCCCTGTCCCTACAACTTCAAGCAGAAGATGCTGACAGCTTACGCTGCCTACGTGCTCGACGTACAAAACCTCCTCACCGGCATCGGCCGCGACGAGACGCCCTGGATGGCTATCGCCACCCTCGGTGCTGGTCTGCAGAAGGTCAGTGGCGACATCGACAAGTCGACCACATCACCCATCCTGCGCGCCTCCATGCAGATAGGCCGCCGCATCGTGCCCCACTGCTACCTCTACGTAGAACCCGTGGGCCTCATCACCACCAACAAGGCCTGGCCGGGCCTCGACCACCCCGTCGACGGCTCTGTGGGCCTCAACATCGGTGCCAAGGTTAGCTTCTAAAATTCCACACCCTCGGCCAGAGGGTCACGCACCCGCATTTCCCAATCCATCAAGCCACCACGCAGCTGCCATCCGGAAGCATTGCGTGGTGGCTTTTTCCGTGTGGGGCAAAACGTGAAGCAGGGCCGCGCTGCGCCGTCAAAACGATGGCCATATCCGCGATTGGCTCAGCAGTTGGGTCACTATGCCACTGAGGTGAGCTTCACGGACCATTGACAGCGCACGCACCACTGCCCTTCACTGTCTGCCTGCCCGGCGCGAGCTTACTCCACAGTCTCGGCCTTGGCAAAGCGGAGGTTCTCCTTCATGGCGAAGAAGGTGCGCAAGCGGGCACTGGGAGTATAGCGCACATGCACCGACTTGATGTTGCCAATGCCTACCTCGTCGGCCGTAGCCTCGGGAGTGGACGAGAGGGTGGGGCGGAAACTGCCGAGGTCGCCGAGACGCACACTCTTGCCGTCCATAAGGGCATTGGTCACCTGCTCCTGAAGCGCACTCAACACAGCCTTCACATCGTGCTCGGTCACCGTACAGGTACTGGTGATGCGCTTCGTGATGGTGTCGAGGTTCTCAGGCACCACATTGGTCATCTGAGCATAGTAGAATACGGTCTTGTTGAAAGGATTCTTCTTGGCCTTGGAAATGTAGTAGATCATGGTAAATGTAAATTGAGATAAGGTTATTATAATAAGGTATGAAAGTAAGAGGTGTGTCAGCGTCCCGGAACTGATTGACAATGCAAAGGTACGGCAGCCGACGACCCTGCTTCCGTGATTATTTCGGATTAGTCTGACAAGTGCTCCGAGCCTCTACGCCGTAACTCCCGCCGGCTCAACGCCTTAATGGCGAAAAATTTTTTTCAAAAAAAATGGTCCCTACACGGCGGCCACACCACCCGCACATAGACTTTCGGCACACACCGACCATGCCGCCATTCACCACAGACCCCGCAGGGTAGGGGAGAAGCAATGTACTCGACCACTACCCTACCAAAAAAGCCTGCGCGTATCACTACGAACAGGCTTACATGAAAATTACTAAATGCACTAATACTTTAAAAATAAAATAGATATACCTAACGACTTACCTATACGTTAGGCCTTCTGTATGTCTGCGTACACCCTCACAGGCTCATGGCAGCCATTTGACACTGAGCGATAGCACGTTACACGTCTATTGCCCATAATGACTTTGCAAAAGTATATATAATTAGTTAAATACCAAAACGGGGGGGTAAAAATGCTTATCAAAATACTAATTATACAGTAAATTATACTTCAAAATCATTTAGAATTACATGTGATATACTAATAATCAGTGTGTTATATATTTGTTCAAAAAGTGAAACCTATCTCAGAAGTTGTAGATTACTTTTCACACCATCGTCCGTGCATAAGTCTGTGTAAAACCTGCGCAAAAGTTGTGGAACAAGGCGTGGAGACACTACCGCCCGGCTGCCGGCCACGGCCACGGAAGCTTTCCACACACTACACGCCGTTTTCCCCGACCACTACCCGGCGTCTCCACCAATTCCCACACCCACTAACCACAAAAACTTGCAGCCACACCGAGTTTTCACAGCCCGTGGATAAATTCACCCATAAAAGCCCACAACCTCCGACTACAAAGGCCAAGTCAGCCACCTACAACCTGTGGAGAGAGGAGTGCATAAACCCAGACCTGAAGTGGAGAACGAAAAAACCAAACGCAGCGCCAAAAACTTTTCCACACTTTCCACAGACTATATATAGCAACATAGGATATTCTCTCAGTAGAAGCCTCCATTTTCTCTCCCCACAAAGAAACTATATAAGTTATATAAGGCATGTGGACAACGGCAGGGGAAAACCTCTCACGGGCCAAAAATTCACTGCAAGCAGCCCAGAAAAAATTCCAAGCATTCCAGGAAAAACTGCAAGCAGCCCCGTTCATTTTCAAACCCTCACGCGGGGTGCGGCCCGCCGCGTGCGTTTGACGATGGTGCTCCGAAGGAAGTGCGGGGTGGTGTGGGGCGGCGGATGTGTGAAGTGGGTGGGGTGCGTGGTGGGTGTGCGATGGGATGTGCGTGCTGCGTGGTGTGAGGTGTGAGGTGTGAGTGGTGGGTGATGGGATGTGTGAAGTAGGTGGTGTGGCGAGTTGTGCGATGGGATGTGCGTGGTGTGAGGTGTTGTGCGATGGGATGTGTGGCGAGATGTGCGTGCTGCGTGGTGTGGGGTGTGGGGTGTGGGTGGTGTGTGATGGGATGTGCGAAGTGGGTGGTGTGTGGTGTTCTGTGACGAGATGTGTGTGGTGTGAGGTGTGTGTGGTGATGGGATCTAATATATGGCACCCTCATTGCGAACGTGTCCCTGCAGGGGGCAAATAAAAAAGATAGGGTGTGAACCCTATCTATAAAAGGTGCGCGTCCCCTATTTCGCCGGCCCTGAAGAGCTTGGCCTCATTGATTACCTCCTCGGCGTGGGTGGCGTCAAATAATGTTGCGGCGATGTGCGGCGGATTGTGCGGCGCGGTTGGCGTCAAATAATGTTGCGGCGGATTGTGCGGCGATGTGCGGCGCGGATGGCGTCAAAAATGGTGTGATTGGATGTGGGGCGATGTGTGTGTGAACCCAATGTGCTTCGCCCCTTCAGGGCTTGGTGAGAGAGGGGGGAGTTCAGCGTAGGTAGTGCTGTTTCTCCTGCATAGCTGCCCATAGCCCATGTGCCGTTACGGGCGTCGGGCCATGACGTAGCGGGGGCGGCCGAAGGGGTCGGGGAGGATGCGGGTGTCGGTCAGTCCTTCGTGCTCCATGCAGTGGGCTGTGGCTTCGCCGTAGGCAGCGTTAATCTCGACAGCCATTGTGCCGCCGCTGCGCAGGAGGCCGGCGGTGGCGAGGCGGGCCAGGGCGCGGTAGAAGAGCAGGGGGTCGTTGTCGGGCACGAAGAGGGCCAGATGTGGTTCGTGGTCGAGCACCATGGGTTCCATCGCTGCCTGTTCGCTATGGCAGACGTAGGGCGGGTTGCTGACCACCACGTCGTAGGGCCTGCTGTCGCTATGCGCTATTCCGCTCGCCACTCCGCGGGGTTGGCCGTGGCGTGCCGTGGCGAGGTCGGCCTCGCGTAGGATGTCGCGCTGCTCGAAGTCTATGTCGAGGCCGAGGCGGCGGGCATTGTTGCGCGCCACGTCGAGGGCGGCGGGCGAGATGTCCCAGGCGGTGACGCGTGTGGCGGGCAGACGGTGCTTCAGGGCGCAGGCTATGCAGCCTGACCCTGTGCCTGCATCGAGCAGATGGAGGGGGCGGGTGGAGCCGGCGGCGAGGGCCATGGCGGCTTCTACGGCGAGGTCCACGAGTTGCTCTGTCTCGGGGCGCGGGATGAGCACATCGGGCGTCAGGTGGAGCTGCAAGTGGCAGAAGTGGGTAGTGCCCACCGCCTGTTGTGGCGGCATGCCGGCGGCGAGGCGTTGACACATATTAGAGTATCGTAACTCCTCTTCTGCTGAAAACTTCCTACCTTTGTCGGCATAAATGTCGGTGCGGCTTATGCCGAAAGCCTCGTCCATCACCCAGCAGGCCATGGCGGCGGCCTCAGCCTGTCCGTAGAGTGGCTGCAGGAGCCGGCGAAGCGAGAGATAACGTTGGTCCATAAGTGTATGACATCTATTATGTAAGTAAGCGGCCCGACAGCCCCTCAGAGCGATTATCATTTTATGACACACGAGATATACATGCGCCGTTGCCTTGAGCTGGCGCGCCACGGCCTTTATCATGCGTCGCCCAATCCCATGGTGGGCTGCTGCATAGTGTGTGAGGGCCGCATCATCGGCGAGGGTTTCCACGCGCGCTGCGGCGAGGCCCACGCCGAGGTCAACGCCATCCGTTCGGTGCATGAGGCCGACCGCGGCTTGCTGGCGTCGAGCACGCTCTATGTGAGTTTGGAGCCCTGCGCCCACTTTGGGCGTACGCCGCCCTGTGCTCGCCTCATCGTGCAGACGGGCATACGTCGTGTGGTGGTGGGCTGTACCGACCCCTTCTCTAAGGTTTCGGGCCGCGGCTTGGCCATGCTGCGCGAGGCCGGCGTGGAGGTGGTGACGGGGGTGCTCGAAGCAGAATGCCGGGCGCTCAACCGCCGCTTCATGACGGCTCAGACGGCCCACCGCCCGTACATCACGCTGAAGTGGGCACTCTCGGCCGACGGTTTTTTAGACCGCTGGCGCAGCGATGCCACTGAGCCTGCCGCGCGGCTGTCGACGCCATGGTCACAGCTGAGGGTGCATAAGTTGCGGGCGCTGCACCACGCCATCGTGGTGGGCCACTCCACACTGCGTCTCGACCGTCCGTCGCTCACTGTGCGCTGCTGGCCCGGGGCGGACCCTCGCCGCGTCGTGCTGGGACGTGTGGGCGAAGACGAGCTGCCGGCCGGCTGGCTGGCTTACGACGACCCGGAAGTCATGCTGGCCTCGCTCTACGAGATGGGGCTGCAATCGGTGCTTGTCGAAGGCGGCTGCCACACGCTCCAGAGCTTCATCGACCTGGGGCTGTGGGACACGGCCCATGTGGAAATCTCGGACGTGGTCTTAGGCAGCGGTGTGCCCGCCCCGCGCATGCCGGCGGGAGTGCGCCGCCGGACGGAGCAGGCCTACGGCCGCACCTTCTGCCTTTACGACAACGACTGAGCCGCAGCGCCCCATGGGGGACAGGGACGGCCGAGCCGCGCAAGGACTGCACCTTGAGCCGCGCAAGGGGACCGCAAGCCGACCTGCGCCCTGCAAAGATAGCGCATCACCCGAGAATGCCCCTCCCTCACCCACACTTATATCATATATATAGGGATGCCCCGCCGCGGCCGCACCCTTCACCCTTACTCACCCGCCATCTATGAACCAGATGACCCCCATCACCCGCTCCCTCCTCTTGGCCAACGTGGTCTGCTACCTGCTCCAGCTCGTCTGCAAGGGCATAGGCATCGATTTGACCGAGAGCCTCGGCCTCCACTTCATCCTGGCCAGCCACTTCGGGCTCTACCAGCTCGTCACCTATATGTTTCTGCACGGCAGCCTCACCCACCTCTTCTTCAACATGTTCTCGCTGTGGATGTTTGGCAGCCTCATAGAGCGCACGCTGGGGCGCAACCGCTTCTTGATTTACTACATGGTCTGCGGCATAGGCGCGGGCCTCTGTCAGGAGCTGTGGCAAGCCGGTCAGTACTTCATGGAAGGCATGCCGGCCTATGACTACATACAGACGGGCTATGGCCTCATGCCCATGGGCGACTACCTCAACCTCTGGACCACCATCGGGGCCTCGGGGGCCTGCTACGGCGTGTTGTTAGCCTTCGGCATGCTCTTCCCCAATGAGCGCATCATGCTGCTCATCCCGCCCATCCCGATGAAGGCCAAGTACTTCGTCATAGCCTACGCCGCCATCGAGCTCTTCTCGGCCTATAGCTCCAACGACAACGTGGCCCACTTCGCCCACCTCGGCGGCATGCTCTTCGGGTGGCTCAGCCTGCGCTACTGGCGACGCCGCGAGCAGACAGCCCACCACGTGTATGGCGGATGGGCAGACACGCAGCCCGCCACGCCCACCCTCGGCCAACGGCTGCAACACTGGTGGGACGGACTGCGCCCCACACCCCGCCACACCAAGCCCGGCAACGCGCGTCACACCGCCACACGGCAAGACGACTATGACTACAACCTGCGGCAGCGCCAGAAGCAGGAACGCATGGACCAGATACTTGACAAGATACGCACCTCGGGCTATTCCTCGCTCACCACCGAAGAGAAGAATGAGCTCTTCAGGCTGAGCCGCGACTGACGCCCTCCCCCCATAGACAATGAAAGACTCCCTCTTCGCCAAGATACTGGCCACGCTCTCGTGGTGCTGCGTGCTGGCCCTCTGGGGCTGCGCCCTCTCCACCTTTGTCCATCCGCCCGAATGGTTCAAGCCCCTCAGCCTCCTCGGGCTGGGCTTCCCCTTCGCTGTGGCTGCCACCGTGGGCATGGGCCTCGTCAGCCTCCTCTTCAAGCCCCGCGTGGCCCTCATCGCCCTCGTAGGCCTCGTGGGCTGCTTCGGCACGCTGAGAGACTACTGCCCCGTCAACCTCAGTTCGCCGCCGCCCAAAGGGGCGCTCAAGCTCGTAAGCTACAACACGCTCAGCCTCAACGCCTGGGCACAAGACACCGACGGACAGCTGCTGCTGCCCAAGCAGGTCATGAAGCTCAGGCCCGACATCGTATGCTTCCAGGAAGTGTTCTCCTACTACAAGGAAAAACAGCAACAGCTGCACCGCGAAGTCAGACGCTACGGCTACCACGTGGCGGCCGACACCACACAGCTCAACCAGCTCACCTGCATCTCGCGCTACCCCATCGCCCGCATCGACACCATCTTCAACCAGAACGCCAACGGCGCCGCAGCCTTCTACCTCGTGCTCGCACCGCAGGACACGCTCTGTGTCATCAACATGCACTTAGCCAGCATGGGACTGACCGACGAAGAGCTCATCACCTACGAGCAGATAGTCAGAAACCCCGAGTTTGCCGACGACGCCAAGGGGAAGAAGAACATCCTGCACAAGATCAGCAACGCCTCGTACGACCGCTGCCACCAGGCCGACATCGTGGCTGCCTACATCGACCGCCTGCAAGGGCGTAAGCTCGTGGTCATGGGCGACATGAACGATACCCCCGTATCATACACCCACCACGCCATCTGCTCCAGGCTGACCGACGTGTTTCGCGCCACCGGCAACGGCATCGGCCGCTCCTTCCACAAGAACGCTGTCTACGTGCGCATAGACCACGCCTTCTGCTCCGACCACTTCAAGCCCTTCGCCGCGCAGATAGACCACAGCCTCAGCCTTTCCGACCATTATCCCCTCGTCTTTTACCTCAAGCCCCTCAAGAGCGTCAAGGCCTGGTGACAAAGCCACAGCCGCCTCCCGCTCACGGCCATCTCCCTCATCCACATTACCCACCTCACACCCTACAATCCTATGAAGACCATACGTCATTACCTGCTCAGCCTCAGCCTTACCGCCATCGCCTGTCTCAGCCTCAGCAGCTGCGAGGAAGACGACTACCACCGCTATGCGCCCGGCGTAGACCCCGACCTTGTGGGCATCTGGGAGACCACCCCCGACTACTACGACCGCCTCACCCTCTGCTTCAGAGACAACGGTACAGGCTGGAGCGACGTCAACGGACGCACCGAGGACTTCGACTATGAGTGTGACCGCGACGTGCTCATACTGTACTACTACGTGGGCGGCGGCCACTACGACGCCGAATACTACTATTACAGGTTCTCCCGCTACGGCCTCTATCTCTACGACTACTACCGTCCCGACGTGGAAGTGGCCTATCTGCGCCGTCGCTGATTGCGCCGCCCCGCCTCACGCACATACACTCAGGGCAGGCCCTCCGGCATAAGGAGAGCCTGCCCTGAGCCTATGAATGGGGGCGGGGTGGAGGAGACCGCAGTGGGGGCGGGGCCTACTTGGTCAGTGCGCGGCACACGCGGTCCTGGAAGTTGCGGCCGGTCGACGTGTGGCGTATGCCCTGGTTCATGATGGAGAAGGCCAGCATGCGCTTGTCGGCGGTGAGAGCATAGCCTGAGAGCGTGCTGACGCCCTCTACGGTGCCCGTCTTGGCAAAGACGTTGCCGGCGGCCGAGGTGCGGTGCATGCGCTTTCGCAGGGTGCCGTCTTCGGCAGCCACGGGCAGCGAGGGCAGCAGCAGCGAGCATATGGCGGGCTCGTGGTAGGCATAGACCAGCATGCGCCCCAAGAGTTCGGGCGTGAGGTAGTTGTAGAGGGAGAGGCCGCTGCCGTCAGCTATCTGGTAATGGTCGGGCTGCAGGCCCAGCTGCCTGATGAGGCGGTCGGTGGCTCTGACGGCGGCCTTGCGCGCGGCCCGCTCTCCGGCCTCGTGGTGGGCCACTTGATAGAAGGTGGCCTCGGCCATGGAGTTGTCAGAGCGCTTCATCATGGGCACGAGCACCTCGCCGATAGGGTGGCTGCGGCGGCAGACGAGGGTGGCGGTGGGCGGGACGGTACGCTCGGTCAGTGTGCCCTCCCAGGTGATGCCGGCCCGGCTCAGGGCACTGCGCAGGGCGGTGAGAAAGTTGTCGCGGTTGCGGTAGAGCAAGGGGGTGAGGGGCACTTCGTCGTCGTCCCAGCACCATCCCCATCCCATGCGCTTGTCGTCCTTGAAGCTGAGGTCAGCGTAGATGTCGCCGCCCAGGTGGCAGCATCCCCGGGCGCTGAGCGTGTCGACGAAGGCCAGGAGGTCGGCCTCGCCGAAGAGCGGGTCGTAGCCGGCCTTGATGTAGACGTCGGCGCTGAAGAGGCTGTCGGTGGCGCGGCAGTCGTCGAGGTAGAGCTCGGTGCTGAAGTTATAGTCCGGGCCGAGGGTGTGGAGGGCGGTGATGGCCGTGACCAGCTTCATGTTGCTGGCCGGGCGCATGCACTGCCTCTCGTGGTGGGCGAAGAGCAGGGTGTCGGCGCCGAGGTCGTAGACCCACAGTCCCACCTGGGTGCGCTCGAAGATGTCGTTGTCGAGCAGCTCCCGCAGGCGCTCGGCTATGGGGCGGGCGTCGGGCAGGTCGGGCTTGCCGAGGCTGTCGTCCTCCATGCTGAGGCTGTCGGGCTTCCACTCCGGAGCAGTCGGCGCGACGCTGTCGGGCAAGAGGCTGTCAAGGGGAACGACGACGGCCGCCGTCTCGACGGGGGAAGCCGGAGCGACGGCGTGGCGGCTGCCACATGAGAGCGACAGCACAGACAGGGACACGAGCGTGAGGCAGAGACAGAGGGATGACAGTATCTTCTTCATAGACAGCATGGGAGTGAGGGCCCGCGAAGGGGCAGGTAACATGTTTTACAACATAAACCGCAGGGCGCTCAGCGCCGCCGGCGGTAAAATTAGCCTGAAGCGTGAGGCAAAGATAGGGATTTATTAAATAAATTTGTCCGCCCTCCCGCCGCCTCTCGCTGTGGCGGGCCGTGACACCTCTCTCCAAGCATACCTCCAACGCCTCGCGGCAAGGCTGCGGGCCTCGCTTCCTCCCCCTCATGAACTGGCTTCAAGACACATTCTTCATTCCCTCCGCCATCCAGGCCGTCATCATCATCTGCCTCATCTGTGCGGTAGGCCTTTCGTTAGGCAAGCTACGCCTGCGTGGCGTGAGTCTCGGCGTCACCTACGTCTTCTTCATGGGCATCCTTGCCGGCGCGCTGGGTCTGCAGGTCGACGCCCGCATGCTGAGCTACGCCGAGAGCTTCGGCCTCATCCTTTTCGTCTACACGCTGGGCCTCCAGGTGGGCCCGGGCTTCATGAGTGCCTTTCGCCAGGGTGGGGCGGCGCTCAACCTCATGGCTGTGGGCGTCGTCGTGCTGGGCACCCTCACGGCGCTGGCTGTGGGCTGGGCCGGCTACCTGCCTTTGCAGGACATGCTCGGTGTGCTCTGCGGGGCAACGACCAACACACCGGCCCTCGGTGCCGCCCAGCAGACGCTCAAACAGTTGGGCCAGCCGGCCTCGGGAGCTGCCCTCAGCTGCGCCGTCACCTACCCGCTCGGCATGGTGGGCGTCATCCTGGCCCTCATCCTCATGAAGGGGTGGCTCTCGCGCCGCCAACAGACCAAGGCGTCCGACGAAGCCGACGAAGCCTTCATCGCCTCCTTCGAGGTGTGCAACCCCGCCGTCTTCGGCCTCTCGCTCGGACATATCAGCGGCATGGAGGGCCACAGCTTCGTGGTCAGCCGCCTCTGGAGAGAGGGCAAGGTCATGCTCCCCAACTCGCAGACCATCTTGCAGGAGGGCGACCGCATTCTCGTCATCACCAACAAGGCCCAGCTCCCGCAGCTCACCCTCTACTTCGGGCGTAGAGACGAGACCAACTGGAACCGAAAGGACGTCGACTGGAACAAGCTCGACGCCACCCTCATGTCGCAGCGCATCCTCATCACGCGCTCCGAAATCAACGGCCGCAAGCTCGGCACCCTCCAGCTCCGAGCCCGCTACGGAGTCAACGTGAGCCGAGTGCAACGCAGCGGCATACAGCTCGTGGCCACACCGGGCCTCGTGCTCCGCATGGGCGACAGGGTGACGGTGGTGGGCGAGGCCGAAAGTCTCAAACACGTGGCCCGAGAGCTGGGCAACGTGGTCAAGCGTCTCGAAGAGCCCAACATGGTGACCATCTTCATAGGCATCGTGCTGGGCCTGCTGCTGGGCAGCATACCCCTCTTCGTGCCCGGCATGTCTTACCCCGTGCGCTTGGGCCTCGCCGGCGGCCCCATCGTGATGGGCATCCTCATCGGCGCCTACGGGCCGCGCCTCCACATGGTGGCCTACACCACCACAAGCGCCAACCTCATGCTGCGCAGCCTCGGCCTGTCGATGTACTTAGCCTGCCTGGGCCTCGACGCAGGGCGCGACTTCCTCGCCGTCGTCATGCAGCCCGCCGCCCTGGGGTGGATAGGCTTCGGCCTGCTCATCACGCTCCTGCCCGTCGTGCTCATGAGCATCGTGGCCGTCGTAGCCATGAAGAAGACCTTCGCCACTACCGCCGGCATGCTCTGCGGGGCCATGGCCAACCCCATCGCCCTTGGCTACGTCAACGACACCATACCCGGCAACGCACAGTCTGTGGCCTACGCCACCGTCTACCCCTTGTGCATGTTCCTGCGCGTCATCATCGCCCAACTCATCGTCATGCTGTGGTTAGCCTGACGCGGACACCGGCCCTGCTCCACACTTTCACTCATCGCGACGCCACTTGTCTGACCCATAGATAGGCTGCGGCTCGGGAGTGGAAAGGCTAAAACCTTCGGCTTTGCCTTTCC
>CAMAMB010000022.1 GCA_945836755.1 uncultured Bacteroidales bacterium | reverse complement strand
TGTACATGCAGGAAAAACTAGATGTACATGCAGGAAAAACTAGATGTACATGTAGAAAAAACCGGATGTACATGTAGGAAGAACCGGAAGCATTCCCGTGAATGGCAATGGCCGGGCGAGCCAGCCGGCATACGCCGACGCCGGCAGGCTGCTGCGTGGAACACCTGCTGCCGACCCATGTCAGGCGACGGGGGTGCAGGTGCGGCGGCGGCGTCAGTCGTCGAAGAGACGGACGGCAAACTTGAAGCCAAAGTCGAAAGTGGCGTCGTGGGCCATGCCCGTAAAGAAGCCCAGGTCGAAGATGTGGGTACTGATGCCGTAACCGGCTTCGGCATAGAAGCCAAGGGTGCGCACTTTCAGCAAGTTGAGGTAAAAGCGCTCGCGCAAGATGGTGGGCGAGATGAGGGGTACACGGGCGAAGAGCAGCATGGGGCTCTCGTAAGAGGTCATGGCATGCAGATAGAAGTTGGACTCGTTGTACCAGCGGGAAGAGAGCAGGTGGAAGTCGCCGCTCATCTCGTCGACCCAGTTTTCGGGCATGTAGTTGAAGCGGAAATAGTCATAGTCGAGGAAGCAGTTGGGCGAGCGGTGAGTATACAGGCCTCCGCCCAAGCGGAAGAAGAGGGAGCGCATGGCATAGAGCGGCAGGCGGAAATAGGCGCCGGTCTCTATGCGCTCGTAGCCCGTAGCGGCTCTGTGGACAGGAAGGCCTCGCTCGTAGCTGAAGAGGAGTGTGGGATAACGGGAATAGAGGGGGAAGCGCCGGCGACCCTCACGATAGTAATACTGCTCGGGGGTGAACTGCACTTCGAGGTGCGGACCCACGGAACTCAGGCGGCGGTGGAGGCCGGAGAGGGATGCCACGTCCGACCACTCTATCAGAGAGCGTGAGTGGTAGACGCCGCCGAGCCGGAAACGCAAGCCGGAGAGGGGCGAGAAGGAGAAGTGGGACTTGACATAGAAGTCGCGGTAGTCGTAGAAGTTGTACCGGTTGATGATATGTACGAGGGAGTCGTAGACCTCAGCCTCCTCGAGGATGCGGCGCAGCTCGTTGGCCTGCTTATTGGAGTAGACGTGTTGTCCGCCACCGGCTTCGAGGGCCACATTGCCGTTGAGCGAGGGCAGACAGTCGATGGAGAGGGGCACTTGCCAGTATACCTGCTTCTGCTTAAAGGTGTAGCCCACTCTCGGGGCGAGCGAGAAGTAGCCTTCTGCTTTCGGCATTCTAGCCTCAAGCCTGACGCGTGCCTGCAGCGACACTCCCCTATTCTTGCTCCACGCTACCATCGAAGGCGTAAACATGGGGGGCAGGCGGAGGGTGGTGTTGCCGTCGTCTCTGAGGTTGAAGCGATGGGAGGAGAGCAACAACTGCTCGGTGCGAGGGCCAAGCAGACGGTGACGCCTGAGTGCCGAGCTGTCGCCCTTACCTTCGTCTCTGATGCTCTTCTCATGAAGGGTGAGCGCGGTGGGGCGTATGCTGTCGAAGTGGGCGATGGAGGTGACCACCTTGGAGGTGTCGATGCGCAGCAGACACTGAGCGGTGGCGTCGAGGCGCTCCTCTCTGGCCTTGAGGCCGGTAAGGGAGACCGGGCTGCGGGGCACGGTGTCGGGGGCTGCGAAGCGGTTGTTCACGGTAAGGTTGCAGAGCTCTTCCACCTTATTGCCCAACATGGAGAAACGCGAGACGACGGTGACTCTCTCGGGCAGGAGCGAGTAGGGATAGCGTTCGCCGGGCCTTCCCTTGACCTGCATCTTGCGCAGCTTGTAGGTAAAGGTGAAGTCGAAGTGGCGCACCTCGCCGCTGAGCACGTCAAGGTCGACGTAGCCCTTGACGAGCTGGGCATTCTTGAAGCGAGGGGTGATGCGGATGTGGGCTGTGCGGCGTCCATAGGCCTGGCCGTAGTAGACAAGGCGGTAACGATAGTAGGGGCGGTTGCGGCGATGGAGGGGATTGAGTATCTGCTCTTCGAGCAACTGGGGCGCGGCCAGGCAAAAGTGGAAGCCGGCAAACTGAACCATGCGGCTGCCGGTCATCTCCTTTGCCGAGGAGGTGAAGGCCGTGAGCTTATAATCTTTCTTGACCGGCCCCTGCGACTGCACCTTGACCTGCGCCTCGCTCAAGTAGCTGTTGACGCCTCTCTCTAAGGGCAGGAGGTCGGGCACATAGCGCACCCACGGGCCGCGCCGCTTGGTGTAGAGGCGATGGCGCATGTACATCTCGCTGTGCTGCACCCAACCGAGGACTGAGGCGGTGTCGATCAGGGCGTATGCCTTCTCCATGACCTCGGCCGCCTTCTCGCCGCTATCAGAAACAGGCACGGCAAAGGCCCGCGGCGCCTGCCAGAGACAAAGCACGACAAGCAGGCCACGAAGCAGGCGGAGGAGAGAGGCGGAAGCTATCACGGAGTGAATATGACGAGGAGAACACTGCGGGGAAGGCCGACGCTGAACGCCACACGGGGCTACGAGCGGCTCACGGCCTTGATGCCCTTGACGGTCTTGAGCTTGCGGATAAGGGCATTGAGGCGGCTGAGGTCGTCGACCATGACGGTCAGTATGCCGGAGAAGAGGCCATCGTTGCTGTCGATGCTGATGCTGCGCAGCATGATGTGCTCTTCTTTGGAGATGATGGAGGTGATGTTGTTGACGATGCCGAGGTCGTCGTTGCCCACCACGTGGAGAGTGATGGGGTATGAGCCTTTTCCTTTACCGGCCCAGCGGGCGCGTACAATGCGGTAGCCGAAGCGGGTGCGCATGGCGGCAGCGTTGGGGCAGTTGGTGCGGTGTATCTTGATGCAACCGTCGCGGGTGACGAAACCGAAGACGTCGTCGCCATATACGGGATTGCAACAACGGGCCATCTGGAACTCAATGCCTTTGAGGTTGCGGTCGATGACAAGCACGTCTTCAGCCCCCTTCTGTTTAAGCTCAGCCTCCGGATCGAGGGTGAACTCCTCGGCGCTCCTGACGGCGGCGCGCTCGGCCAGGCCTTGCTCGCGCTTGCCCAGTTCGAGGTAAGTGTCGAGCAGCTTGTTGATGTCAAGTTTCTCGTCGAGCAGGGCCTTGAAGAAGTCGGCCGCCTCTTTGAAGCCGCTCTTGCGTATGAGTTGGTTGATGAGACCTTCCTCCCACTCCACCTTGCGGTTTTTCATCTTGCGCTCGAGCATCTCTTTGCCGAGGGCCATCTCTCCCGCGGTGAGCTCGCGGATGGCTGCCCGTATCTTGGCTCGTGCATGGCTGGACTGAGCGATGTGGAGCCACTCGGGCTTGGGCGTCTGGGAGTTTTGCGTTACAATTTCCACGGTCTGGCCGCTCTCGAGGGGCTGCCGCAGTGAGACGTTCTTGCCGTCGATGCGTCCTCCCACGCATTTGTTGCCGATGCCCGTGTGTATGATGTAAGCAAAGTCGAGCACGGTGGCTCCCGGGGGTAGGTGGTAGAGGTCACCTTTCGGCGAGAAGACGTAGACTTCACGGGGCTGCTTGTTGGAGGCAAGGCTCTCAGAGAGAAGGCTCTCGTTGCCGGTCTCGAGGGCACTGCGTATGTGGGCGAGCCAGCTGTCGACGCCCTCGCTTCCGGCCTTGACGCCCTTATAGCGCCAGTGGGCCGCCAGTCCGTGCTCGGCGATGAAGTCCATGCGCTCGGTACGTATCTGCACCTCGACCCATTTGTCCTCCGGCCCGAGTACAGTGATGTGGAGGCTCTCATAGCCGTTGCTTTTAGGCACAGTAAGCCAGTCGCGCAGGCGTTTAAGGTTGCTCTCATATTTGTTGGTTATCAGCGAGAAGGCCTTCCAGCACTGTTCTTTCTCCTTCTGTAGCGGGGCGTCTATGATGATGCGGATGGCGAAGAGGTCGTATACGCCGTTGAAGCCACAGCCCTGCTTTTTCATTTTCTGCCAGATGGAGTGGATGCTCTTGGTGCGCCCCTTCATGTGGTAGCGCAGCCCGGCCTCGTCGAGCATTCGGCGTATGGGCGCGATGAAGCGCTCAATGTAGGCGTCGCGTGCCTGCTTGGTGGCATTGAGGTTCTCCTTGATCATATAGTACGCCTCGCTCTCCAGGTATTTAAGGCTGAGATCCTCCAACTCACTCTTGAGCTGATAGAGACCGAGCTTGTGGGCCAGCGGTGCATAGATGTAGGCTGCCTCCATAGCCAGGCGTCGTCTGGCTGCGTCGTTGTCGGAGAATTTAATGATGCGCATGGTGACCACGCTGTCGGCAATGAGCATGAGGATGATGCGCATGTCGCCTGCCTGGCTGATGAGCAGGTTGCGGAAGTTGTCTGTGCGCATGGCCTCCGTCTTCACCTCGATGGCCTTAATTCTCAGGAAGCTGCGCAGGGCTTCTGCCACTTGGGGGCCGAAGAGCCTGGCCACGAGGTCGCACTGCTCGGGCACGGTGACCGCGGCCCGCAGCAAGTAGGCCGTAAGCACGGGACCACGCAGCCCGATGGCCTCGGCAGCGAGAGCGATGGCCTCGAGCGACATGACGGTGCGCGACAGCCCGGCCTCGTCGTTGATGAGGTCGGGATTAGTCTCAAAGGCGCTGTTCAGGTAATCGGCCACCTTGCGCGCCTCTTTGCGGGGCAGACGCAGTTGGTCGTGGCGCCAGAGACGCAGCATGGAGTTGAAGAAAGAGTGGCGCAGGGCTTGCCGCTGCTCTATGTCGTTGGCTTGCATCATGGCTGTAAGTGTCTTCGGGGTGTCGTTGTCTTTGTGTGGCAGGAAGCGGCCGGGCTGCCGGGCTGGGCTACGGGCGGGAGCGTCGGTCAGCTTCCGGGGAGGGTCTCCGGGGCCGCTTGGTCGAGCCAGTGGTCGATGAGGCGGCGTGCGAGGCTCACCTTGCCGGGTATGGCGGGAAGGTTGTCGCGGCTGAACCATCCTCCCTTGTTGAGCTCTGAGCGTTGAAGGCGCAGCTCGCCGCCGTCATACTCTGCCGTGAAGCCCATCATGAGCACGTTAGGGAAGGGCCAGCTCTGCGAGGCGAAGTAACGCAGATTTCTGATACGCAGGCCCGTCTCCTCGAGCACTTCGCGGCGCACGCAGTCTTCCAAGCTCTCGCCCGTCTCCACGTAACCGGCCACGAGACCGAGGTAGTCGCGCTTGAAATTCTTGGACTGCACGAGCAGTATCTCGCGGCCCTCGTTGCGCGTCACGGCCACTATCATGGCCGGCTGCACGGCGGCCCATATTTCATGGCCGCAGCGTCGACAGCGTTTCGAGATGTCGCTGCTCCACTCCATCGACGCACCGCAGGCCCCGCAGTAACGGGAGTGGCTGTGCCAGTGAAGCAGTTCGTGGGCCTTGCCTGCCATCATGAAGTGGGTGGACGGCAACACGTAGTAACTCTCGCGCAGACCAATCCACTCCCCTACCCCGACGGTCTCCTTCTCCGCCACTTCGGCGGCCTTGCAGGGCATGCCGTCTAAGGCGGGAAGCGTGAGCCACTCGCCCGGAGGCGTCGGCAGCAGATTGCGGACCTCGTCTGTGGGCAGGCTATGGCTGGCAGTGAGCAGGAGGTCGTTATGATGGAATATCAGGAGGTAACTCATAAGGCGGTGGTGGCTGGGAGTGGCAGCTTGAACGGGCTGCCGGCCGTTTCCCACGCAAAAGTACAGCAAAGACCCCTAATTGGTGGCATTCTGCGTCGCATTTTCACAATCTTTGCCTCTGCGGGGAGGGTTATCGCTGCCTTCCGGGAGCGGGTTCACGCCGCAGAGCGAGGCCGCCGGTCAGGGTTGCAGCACGGGGAACTTATGGCGAAGGTGGGTCATGCGGTCGATGTCGGGGCTGAAGGTATACGCTTGTTCGGCCGCGTCGAGGCGTGCGATGAGGCGGCCATAAGGGTCTACCACCGCCGATCCGCCGTCGTAGACCACCTGTGGGGCGGGCCTTTCCGTCGCTTCTCGTGCCCCGGCCGTGGCTGCTGCCCGGGACGACGTGGCATTTTCTGCCCCGGCCGTGGCTGCTGCCTGCGACGACGTGGCGGTCGGTGGCAGCTGGGTGCTGTTGACGCCTATGCAGAAGGCTTGGTTCTCTATGGCCCTTGCCTGAAGCAGGATGTCCCATACGCTGCGGCGCGAGGCCGGCCATCCGGCGGTGTAGAGCAGCACGTCGTAGGGCTGGCGGGAGTGGTTGCGCGCCGTCTCGGGGAAGCGCAGGTCGAAGCAGGTCTGCAGGCGGAAGCGCAGTCCCTTATATTCCACGTCCCTGGGCCCCTCGCCGGGACTGAAGCTAAGGTCTTCGCCGCCGTAGGCAAAGAGGTGCTGCTTGTCGTAGTAGGGCGCGGTGCCGTCGGGCAGGTAGAAGAAGAAGCGGTTGCGCCATCCCCCTGCGGCTGCAGCGTCGGTCGTCGTCGCGCCATGGGCTTCGCTCTCGTCTGGGGGTACAGCCACCGACCCTGCCACGGCACACTGCCGCTCCATGGCCACACGCTGCATCAGCCGGCTGGCTTGCGCGGCGGCCCGGGCCGTGGCCTCGGTGGGCCGGGTGAGGAAACCTGTCGCCCACATCTCGGGCAGGAGGTAGAGGTCTGAGTGTGGAGCTTCGTCGATGAGGCGGAGGGCGGCCTCGCAGGCTTGCTCCGGATGGTGCGGACGGATGGCGGTTTGCAGCAGGGTAATGGTCATGGCGCTGGGTCGGGGGGATGGGTGGTGGAAAGGAATGGAGGGAAGGTCTGAAAGTATCATGCCGCACCTCCGAGGCAGAGATGCGGCATGTGGGTGTAGCTTCAAACTTAGGCGGCGGGGGTTAGATGCCGAGCTTCTTGCGTATGTCTGCCGGGAGGGCCTTCTTGTTGAGCACGATGTTCATGGTCTTGTAGGCCACATATGCTTTTGAGGCGTAGGTGATGCCCTTGTAGGGTCCGTACTCGCCCCAAGAGTTTTTCACCATGTAGTATTCGTGTCCCTTGGGGTCTTTGGCGATGCCGTAGATGACCATGCCGTGGTCGTCGGTAGTCTCCCAGTTGTCGTAGGCCTGCTGGCGGAGTTCCTGGGTGATGGTGAGTTCGTCCTCGCTCTCTACGGGTGCGCTCACCTTGACGGTGGTGCCGCTCCAGCGGGCCTGGTCTGATCCCATGAGGGTCTTCACCTTGAGGTCCTTGGGCACGTAGGCGTAGCCTTTGCCATTACGACGGCCGAAGTAGGTCTCGCTGACGTCGGCGCCCCAAGCTATGGAGTAGCCGTTGCGTACGGCGGTGTCCATCACGCGCATAAAGTCGTCGAGGGGCAGGTTATAGCTCTCGGCCCAGCGCCAGTTGTCCTGGATTTCGAGAATGAACTTGTCGTAGAAGGGCTGGTGTGAGTAGGATGTGAGCGACACGTAGTCGTCAGGGTTAAGGCCGAGATAGTCGGTCACATAGGTCTGCGGGGTGTAGGTCTTGCCTCCCACCTTGACTTCAGTAGGCAGCTCGCCGAAGTAGTTGCGGTAGATGTTGTCGAGGTCCTTTTTCCAGGTGAGCGAAATCTTGTCCTGCTTGCCCTTGGCTATGGCGCCTACGTAGGCGGAGGTCACGGCGTCGAGCTGGGTGAAGTTGAAGAGGGAGTCGCCGTAGAGTGAGCCGGGCGCGGGCATGGCGTCTTGGGGCACCATGCCGTAGTGTTTGAGGCAGTAGATAGCGTCGTAGAAGGAGCCGCCTTGTGAGAAGCTCACGTCGCCGTGGGTGCGCACGGCCTTGTCGGCGCGGTCGAGGTAGGTCTTATAGACGAGGAACGACTCGCAGAGGTCGTGTGTGCCCTTGCCCATGCGCAGGAGCTCAGCCTCGAGGAAGCCGAGTGAGGAGTAGGCCCAGCAGGTACCGCTGTTGTTCTGGTTTTTGATGGAGGTAATGGGGTTTTCCTTGACCACGGTAAACTGCACCGTGTCGTTCTGTGCAGCGCTCAGTGAGGAGGCTGACGCCCCGGCGGGCAGCATGGTGAGGGCTGCTACGCCGAGTGAGAGGATCTTGTTCATGTCGTTAAGTAAATATTATAATGGAGTGAATAATGTCTGTGTCGCTTGTCGCGGGCTGTGGGCCGTCAGAGGGGGAGTTTGTCCTGGTGGGCGGCCATGTAGGCCTCCACTTCGTCGGGTCGGTAGGGTATGAGGTCTTTGCCGAGGAAGCGGCAGCCGTCGGGGGTGATGAGCACATCGTCCTCTATACGTATGCCGCCGAAGTCGCGGTACTCGTTGATTTTGTCGAAGCATAGGAAGTCGGCGCAGCGGCCCTCTCTCTGCCAGAGGTCGATGAGGTCGGGTATGAAGTAGATGCCGGGCTCGTCGGTCACCACGTGTCCCACTTCGAGGCGGCGGCCGAAGCGCAGCGAGGCGGTGCCAAACTGGGTGGAGGGGCGTGTTTCGTCGTCGTAGCCCACGTAGGTCTGGCCGAGGCCTTCCATATCGTGCACGTCCATGCCCATGGTGTGGCCGAGGCCGTGGGGCAGGAAGAGGGCATGGGCACCGGCTCGCACGGCCTCTTCGGTGTCGCCCTTCATGAGGCCCAGCTCTTTGAGGCGGTCAGTGAGCAGGCGGCACACGGCGAAGTGTACGTCCCACCATCTCACACCGGGGCGGGCGTGGGTGAGGGCCAGGTCGTGACAGTCGGCCACGATGGTATAGATGTCGCGCTGCTTGGTGGTGAAGCGGCCGCTGATGGGCGAGGTGCGTGTGTGGTCGGAGCAGTAGTGTTCGTTGGTCTCGGCGCCGGCGTCGCAGAGCATGAGGCGGCCGGCTTCGAGCTTGCGGTCGTGTGCGCCGCCGTGAAGTATCTCGCCGTGCATGGTGACGATGCTCTGAAACGATACGTGGCTGCCGTAGGCGTTGGCTATGCCTTCGAGCACGCCGCTGATGTACTGCTCCGTCACTCCCGGCCGACAGAGGCTCATGGCCGCGGTGTGCATCTTATAGCCGATGGCCGAGGCGCGTTCCAGCTCTGCGATTTCTTCCTCGCTCTTGATGTTGCGCAGGGCCACTACGGCCTTGATCAGCTCGACGGAGGCGGCGGCGCGCAGCTCCGAGTGGTGCTTGCCCAGCAGGTCGGAGAGGTAGAGCATGGTGTCGTGGCGGTAGGGCGGCAGGAAGTGGATGCGGCGACCCTCGGCGGCTGCCTGGCGTACCCTCTGCGCGAAGGTGGCCATGTCGACCCTACGTCCGCAGCCGCTCTCGTCGGCCATCGCCTGCACCGGCTTCACCGTTCCGTACCATACGATGTCGTCTATGTCTACATCGTCGCCGGCCATAATCTCTTCGCCGGTCTCGGCGTCGAGCAGGGCGGCCAGCCCGCTACGGTGTTGGCCGAAGAAGTAGAGGAAGGTGCTGTCCTGACGATACTTATAGGTATTGGCGGGATAGTTGTAGGGGCTTTCGTTGTTGCCTAAGAAGAGGACTACTCCGTCCGAAATCTGATCCAGCAGCTTCCGGCGGCGTTCGATATAGGTAGACTGGGGGAATAGCATATCGGTAAGTTGTTTTGATGACGTGATGGATGAAACGCTCCTTGCTTCACGGCCGTGGGGCGGTGCGGGGCGCGGGCGGAGGGCTCGCTGCGGCCGCCGTCTGAGGTGGTTCGCAGTGAACTACCTCGCAAAGGTACTAAATAACTTGATATTTGATTACTTTTGCACACAGTTTCTACCAACCGCCTCTCCGCTCCCCGGGTTTTCGCTGCTATGGGCAGTCTCCGGCCCGGGCCGTCACGCCTCGGTCTGAGGGTGGCAGGGGGGAGGCAAATGGCTCAAGGAGGCTGTCTGTTTATTGGTTATGTTTTCTCACACCCCTACCGGACTTGTGCTCGAGGGCGGCGGCATGCGCGGCGTGTTCACCTCGGGCGTGTTAGACTACTTCATGGACAGCGGCATACGCTTCAGCTACTGTGTGAGCGTGTCGGCGGGCGCTTGCAACGGATTGTCGTATCTCAGCGGTCAGCGCGGCAGGGCCCGGCGCTCTAACATCGACCTGCTGCGCGAGCATCATTATATAGGAATGAAGTACCTCATCTCGCAGCACAGCATTCTCGACCGCCAGCTGCTCTACGACGACCTGCCGCGCACCATCCTGCCCTACGACTACGACGCCGCCTTCCACAATCCCATGACTTACGAGATGGTGACCACCGACTGCCTCACGGGCCGCCCCTGCTACCTCAGCGAGCGCCACTCGTCCGAGCGGTTGCTCGCCATAGCCAAGGCTTCGAGCGCCTTGCCCTTTGTCTGCCCCATGGTCGAGGTCGACGGACGCCTCATGCTCGACGGCGGCATTGCCGACTCCATACCCATTGAGCGGGCCATGGCGACCGGTCACCCCTACAACGTGGTGGTGCTCACTCGCAACAGAGGCTACCGCGATGCCTCGCGCGACCACAACGTGCCTCGCTTCATCTACGGCAACTACCCGCGGCTGCGCCTCCTGCTGAGCCGCCGCCACGAGTACTACAACCGCCAGCTCGACCTCGTCGAGCGCCTGGAAGACGAGGGCCGCATTCTCGTCATACGGCCTCAGCAGCCCTTACAGGTCACCCGCCTCACCTCTGACCCTCAAAAGCTCACCGACCTCTACCACGAGGGCTACAACTGTGCGCGCAGCGTCATCCAGGACTACATGCGCGACCACGGCCTCGGCTGGTAGACGGCCACCCTTGCCGCCACGGCCTCGACAACCTGCTCACAGTCAACGCGGGAAGCATGGTGACACCCTCAGCCATGCTTCCCGCGTTCGTCATGAGCTACAGGCAGGAGAACTTAGATGTACATGTAGGAAAAACTAGATGTACATGTAGAAAAAACTAGATGTACATGTAGAAAAAACTAGATGTACATGCCGTTCGAACGCCGGACCGGCCCGCGAAGGACGGGCCAGCCCGGGACGGCGGCTGCGACACCGGTGGCTCACAGGTAGAAGTGGCGACACAGCCGGGCATAAGCTTCGGAGCGTCCGCCGTCGTCAGCCAGCAGAGGCAGCACGTCGACCGTCTGCACCACAGGCTCTTGCGGGCGCAGCAGAAACGACAGCAGGCTGCGCTTGGGCGGCTTGTGGGGCCGTGTGACCACATCGGTGCGCCGCTCCGGGCAAAAGCCGTAGGCGGCAGCCAGAGCCACAAAGCGCGCCACCGCCGCCGTGGGCAGTACCACACAGAAACGTGGCGCCCGCCACTCGGCCCTATCACAAGAAACCGCCTCTCCCTCCCTCTGTGGCACAGAGTTTGCTACACCCTCAACCTGTGGGGCAGACTGCCACACCTCCGAGGCCGGGCCTGACACCCGAGCCACCACATGCAGCAGAGCCCCGAAACTCAGGCCACTGTCGGTGTGGCGCGCCGCAGCCCGTCCGGCCGAAGGCGGCAGCAGCTCTTCTTCATGATAAGGAGGGTTAGACACCACACAGTCGAACGGGCCATGGGCCAGCAGGCGGGCCACCACGGCGGGGTTCACCACGTCGCCCTGCTCCACCACCACCCGCGAGGCAAAAGGCGACCGCGCCACATTGAGACGCGCGTCGGCCACCGCCTCGGGAGCAATCTCCACCCCCACCACACGGGCCGAAGCATTGCGCTGGGCAGCCATCAGGGCTATCAGACCGCTGCCGCACCCCACATCGAGAATGCGGCGAGCTCCCTCCACCCCGGCCCAGGCGCCAAGCAGCACCCCGTCGGTGCCCACCTTCATGGCACAATGGGCATCATCAATGACAAATTGCTGAAAAGTAAACATCGCGAGTGACAACAGCGGGGGAGACAGTCCCCCCATACCGTCCGCAAAGGTAGGCCGTAAGGCCGGGCCTGCGACCGACGGAGCGACAAAAATCAGTTTTCTTGCCACCCACCCCGCCAATAAGCCGCCCAACGAGCCTCCACCTCCACGAAAATCACTAACTTTGCAGCCTAATATGCGCTGACCGGCGCCGTGCCACCGCGAGAGCGTAGAGCCTCCGCCTCACACCTCGCCACACCCCGGGCACAGGCCGCCGCAACCACACTCACAGACTGCTCGCCACCGAGCTCCCAACAACTATTAACCCAACACCCTACCAGCGTGCATATCAAACTTAAAAGAGACGACGACAACATCACCAACGGGTTCTCACTCATAGCCGACTTCGACGGCGACATGAACTACATCCTCCACACGCCCTGCGAGCCCTCGCTGCCGGCCCTGCTGCTGCGCAACATGATGCTCTTTCCGGGCGTGGTGGGCTCCGTCAACATCGGACGCCCCATGAGCATCAAGGTCGTGGAGCAAGCCCTCAAGCACAACAGCCACATAGCCGTCTTTCCCCAGAAAGACCCCGAGGCCGACCTGCCACAGGCCGACGAACTCTATCAGGAAGGCGTGCTGGCAAGGGTCATGCGCACCATCGACCTGCCCGGAGGCGCCTGCGCAGCCATCATACAGAGCTGCGGACCACTCAGGCTGCTCAAAGTGAAACGCCGCACACCTGTCTACCGCGTGGAGGTCGAACAGATTGAGGAAACCGTCTACGACAAAGGCGACAAGGAATTTGCCGCCCTCGCCGACGCATGCCGCGAAGCCATCGTCAACCTGCTCAAAATCAGCGAGAGCCCACGAGCCGAAGAGATAGCCTTCGCCATGCGCAACATGTCGCACCCGGCCTTCCTCATCAACTTCATCTGCACCAACGTCTCACTCACCGGCGACGAGAAGTTTGAACTCTTCCGCCAGCACGACATCAAGGCCAGGGCGTACATGCTTCTCGAGAAACTCAACAAGGAGTACCAGTATGCCCTGCTCAAACGCAACATACAAGACCAGACACGCGAGGAGCTCGACCAACAGCAGAGGGAGTACTTCCTGCAACAACAAATCAAGAACATACAGAGCGAACTCGGCGACGACGGAAACGAAGAAGCCAACGAGCTCGAACAAAAAGCCGCCTCACTCGACCTGCCGCCCAAGGTGAGAGCCACCTTCGAGCGGGAACTGGAAAAGTTTAAGCGCATGCCGCAGCAGATACCCGACTACAACGTACAGCTCAACTATCTGCAAACCATCACCTCACTGCCCTGGGGCGTCACCACTACCGACAACCTCCACATCAAGAATGCCAAGAAAATTCTCGACCGCGACCACTACGGCATGGAACGCGTGAAAGAACGCATACTCGAACACCTCGCCTCACTCAGATACCGCACCGACAAGAAAGCACCCATCCTCTGCCTCTACGGACCGCCGGGAGTGGGCAAGACATCGCTCGGCAAAAGCATAGCCGAGGCCCTCGGACGCCACTACGTGCGCATCAGCCTCGGAGGAGTGCACGACGAAGCCGAAATCAGGGGACACCGACGCACCTACGTGGGCGCCATGCCCGGCCGCATCATCAAAGCCATCATGAAGGCCGAGACACAAAACCCCCTCTTCGTGCTCGACGAAATCGACAAGGTCAGCCAGAACAACTACAACGGCGACCCTCAAAGCGCCCTGCTCGAAGTGCTCGACCCGGAGCAGAACAGCGCCTTCCACGACAACTTCCTCGACCTCGACTTCGACCTCAGCAAAGTCTTCTTCATTGCCACTGCCAACAGCCTGCAGACCATACCACGCCCCCTGCTCGACCGCATGGAGGTCATAGAGCTCGACGGCTACCTCACCGAGGAGAAAAAAGAGATAGCACGACGCCACCTCATCAAGAAAGAGCAGAAGGACTTCAACTTCGGCGAGGGAAAAACCATCAAGTTCGCCCCGCAAGCCTTGGAGTATGTCATCGAAAAATACACCCGTGAAAGCGGCGTGCGACAGCTCGAGAAGCAAATCAACAAGGTGTTCCGCAAAGTGGCCCTCGCCTACTCCGACACCGACAACTACTCCGAGAGCTACCTCGACACACCACTGAGCCGCGACGACGTCAAGAAGCTGCTCGGCACACCACCCTACACCCGCGACATCTACCAGGGCAACAAATATGCAGGCGTGGTCACCGGACTGGCATGGACCGCCGTGGGAGGCGAGATACTCTTCATCGAAGCCAGCGTAAGCCGAGCCAAAGGCGGACGCCTCAACCTGACCGGCAACCTGGGCGACGTCATGAAGGAAAGCGCCATGCTCGGCCTCGAATACATCAAAGCCCACGCCGACAGCCTCGCCATAGACCATAGAGTATTCGACCACTGGGGCGTACACATCCATGTGCCCGAAGGAGCTACTCCCAAAGACGGACCCTCGGCAGGCATCACCATCGCCACCGCACTGGCCTCCGCCTTCACACAACGACGCGTCAGAGACCACATAGCCATGACAGGCGAAATCACCCTCCGCGGGAAAGTGCTCCCCGTCGGAGGCATCAAGGAGAAGATACTCGCGGCCAAAAGAGCCGGCATCACACACATCGTCATCTCTGAAGACAACCGCAAAGACATCGAAGACATCGACGAACGCTACGTCAAGGGACTCACCTTCCACTACGTCAGCGACGTGACCGAGGTGCTCGACTACGCCCTGCTCCCAGAAAAAGTGGCCGACGCCATCAAGCTCGAAGTGCCGCAGGAAGAAACCACCGCCAACGCCAAAGAAGCCACTTCGACCCTCGACTGACCCACCACACAGCACAGCCCCTCCATGCAATTCACCCTCCAACATAACGACACCACCAGCCAAGCCCGCGCAGGCCTCATACACACCGACCACGGCGACATACACACGCCCATCTTCATGCCCGTAGGCACGGTGGGCAGCGTCAAAGGCGTCCACCTGCGCGAAGTGATGGACGACATAGGGGCTGAAATCATTTTAGGCAACACCTACCACCTCTACCTTAGGCCCGGCCTCGACATCATAGAGAAAGCCGGCGGCCTGCACCGCTTCAACGGCTTCAGCCGACCCATGCTGACCGACAGCGGAGGCTTCCAGGTGTTCTCACTCACAGGCATACGCAAACTGACACGGGACGGCTGCGAGTTTCGAAGCCACATAGACGGCAGCAAACACTTCTTCTCACCCGAGAAGGTCATTGACATTGAACGCACCATAGGCGCCGACATCATGATGGCCTTCGACGAGTGCCCCCCGGGCACCGCAGACTACAGCTACGCCCGCAAAAGCCTCGACCTCACCCACCACTGGATGGAGCGATGCTGGAAACGATACAAGGAGACCGCACCCAAGTATGGCTACCACCAGGCCCTCTTCCCCATCGTACAAGGTTGCGTCTATAAAGACCTGCGCCAAGAAAGCGCCCACTACATGAGCAACTTCGAGGCTGAAGGCTACGCCATCGGCGGACTGGCCGTAGGAGAACCTGCAGAGCAGATGTACGAAATGATAGAGGTGGTCAACGACATCCTGCCCACCGACCGGCCACGCTACCTCATGGGAGTGGGCACACCGCTCAACATACTCGAAGCCATCGAGCGTGGCGTCGACATGTTCGACTGCGTCATGCCCACCCGCAACGGCCGAAACGCCTGCCTCTTCACCGCAGAAGGCGTGCTCAATATGCGCAACGCCAAGTGGGCCGACTGCTTCGAACCCGTAGACCCCGACAACCACAGCTACGTAGACACCGCCTACACCAAAGCCTATCTGCACCACCTCTTCAAGGCCAAAGAACTCCTGGCCATGCAGATAGCCTCCATCCACAACCTCGCCTTCTACCTCTGGCTCGTCAGAGAAGCACGCAAGCATATACTGGCGGATGACTTCGCCCCATGGAAACGCTCCATGGCCGAGAAAATCATGCGCAAATTGTAACCCACGACCCCTCACACACGTCTGCCACCTACCTATAATATATATACATGTCACCACGCCTCCACTACCTCCTACGCCGGCCGGCCCAATGGCTCGCCGACCTCTCCGCCCTCATTCAACGCGGCGGAAGACGGCTGCACGAACGGACGCTCGGAGGAAAACCACTGCTTGGACGCATCGACAGGTATATCATCTACAAGTTTCTCAGCACCTACATCTTCCTCATCACCATCATCGTGGTCATTGCCGTCATCTTCGACTACAACGAGAAGATTGACAAACTCACGCAGAGCCACGCCCCCTTCCAGAAGATAGTCTTCGACTACTACGTCAACTTCGTACCCTACTTCGCCAACCTCTTCAGCCCCCTCTTCGTATTCATAGCCGTCATCTTCTTCACTTCGAAACTGGCTGACACCTCGGAGATCATTGCCATGAAGAGCACCGGCATGAGCTTCCGCCGCCTGCTGCGCCCCTACATGGTGAGCGCCGCACTGATAGCCGTCACCACCTTCCTGCTCGGCGGCTACATCATCCCGCAGAGCAATGTGGCCCGCGTCAACTTCGAGAACTACTACATCAAGCGCCGCGGCGAAATCACAGCAGTAGACAACGTGCAGATGCAGGTGGACACAGGCGTCGTGGCATACATCACCCACTTCGACAACACCCGTAAGAGCGGCTACGGGTTCTCGCTCGACAAGTTTGTAGACAAGAAGCTCATCTCCCACCTCACCGCACAGTCGCTCCAGTACGACACCCTCTCAGAGAGACGCTTCTCCTGGACCCTGCGCAACTACCACATACGCACCCTCCAGGGCAAGCGCGAGATCCTACAGAGCGGCAGCCGCATGGACACCATCATCAAGATGGAGCCAAAGGACTTCTTCTATGTGCGCAACCAGCAAGAGACCATGACCCTGCCCGAACTCAAAGAGTTCATAGGCCGCCAGAAGTTGAGAGGCGCCGCAGGCGTGAGCACCTTCGAAGTAGAATACCACAAACGCTACGCCACACCCTTTGCAGCCTTCATACTGACCCTCATCGGGGTCAGCCTCTCCTGCGAGAAGCGCAAGGGAGGCATGGGAGCCAGCATAGGCGTAGGCATCGCCCTCAGCTTTACGTACATCCTCTTCCAGACCATCTCGTCCACCTTTGCCATCAACGCCGGGTGGTCGCCCATGCTCTCGGTATGGCTGCCCAACTTCATCTTCGCCATCATCGCCTTCGTGCTCTACAAGCGCACCCCGCAATAAATCATTGACATCAACCCTCACAGCCCCGCGTGCAAGTCTGCGCCCACGGGGCTATGACTTTTATCATACCCACACACCATGAGCTTTATCAAGAAATTAATAGAAAAGGCTACACTCAGAAACAACGACCGTCCCGAAGACGACACGCACGCTCCGGCACACGACGAACCCGCCGCAGAACAAGAGGCCACCCCCTCCCACACCGAAGCCATGCCGGCTTCCACCGACAACACACCGGCCCAGACCGACCCGCAGCCAGAAGCCGAGAAGCAAGAGCAGGAAGTGTACTTTGAAGACCTTGCTCTCTCCGACGACGTGCTCGACGCCCTCTACGACATGCGCTTCGAGAAATGCACCCCCGTACAGGCCAAGTGCATTCCGCCCATCCTCGAAGAGCGCGACGTGCTCGGCGTGGCACAGACCGGCACGGGCAAGACAGCCGCATACCTCCTCCCCCTGCTCACACTGCTCAGAGAAAAGCCCCACCCCGACGACGCCGTCAACTGCCTCGTCGTAGCGCCCACCCGCGAACTTGCACGCCAGATTGACCAGGCGCTCCAGGGGTTCTCCTACTATACCAATGTCAACGCCGTGGCCGTTTACGGAGGCAACGACGGCATACGCTTCGAGCAAGAACGCAAGTCGCTCATGGCCGGCGCCGACATCGTGCTGGCCACACCCGGCCGTCTCATCACCCACCTGCAGCTGGGTCATCTCGACCTTAGTCACACCACCCACCTCGTGCTCGACGAGGCCGACCGCATGCTCGACATGGGCTTCAGCGAAGACATCATGACCATCGTCAAACACATGCCCGCCGAGCGGCAGACCATCCTCTTCTCTGCCACCATGCCCCCACGCATCGCTGAGCTGGCCCGCCACATCATGCACAACCCCGTGGAGATAGAAATAGCCGTCTCAAAGCCGGCAGACAACATCAGCCAGTCCGTCTACGTCTGCCGCGAGGGCGACAAGAGCACCGTGCTGCGATACCTCTTCAAGCAACAGCCGCCCAAACGCGTCATCCTCTTCTGCTCGTCCAAGCAGAAGGTGAAGGAGCTGGCCATCGTGCTGCAACGACGCGGCTTCAACGCCCGGGCCATGCACTCCGACCTCGACCAGAGCGAGCGCGACGAAGTGATCAACCTCTTCAGAGCCTCGCAGATAGACCTCATGGTGGCCACAGACATCGTGGCAAGAGGCCTCGACATCGACGACATCACCACCGTCATTAACTACGACGCCCCGCACGACGCCGAAGACTACGTCCACCGCATAGGCCGCACCGCAAGAGCCGGCAAAGACGGGTGCGCCGTTACCCTGATCGGTGAGAAGGACCTCTTTCGCCTGGCACAGATTGAGCGCGTGCTGAAGATAAAGATACCACGCGCCGAACTGCCGGAAGGCGTAATGCCCCCCGACCGCGCAGCCCGCGACAACCACAAGCGCTCCACCCGCCACGACGGCAAGGCCAAGGGAAAGCACTCCCCCAAAACGGAGGACAAGGCGCAGCGCTCTGACCCCACCAAGCGCACCCACTCCAAGCCACGCAAGCCCCGGCAGAGCCCCGAGGCGGCTCAAGACGCCACCGCCACACAGACTCCGCAAGCAGCCACCCCGTCGGCCGCACAGAAAGAAAGCCGCAGCCGCTCCTCACGCCACCGCCGCAAACCACGCCCCGAAAAGGCGCACACGGCAGAGGCTGCACCCAAGACTACCGCCGAGTAGCGGCCACACCGCGAGAGATGCCCGCCCTGCCTCGCCCCGTCCCCGCCACCGCGTCTATCCTCTCCCTCCACCCCTCCCGCTCATCATGCCCCGCCATCTCCTCCTTCTCCTACTCGCCCTCCTGCCCCTCTCGCTCCACGCACAACGCCTGACGGACGGCTCGCTCCGTCCTCTGACGCGCCTCCACGCCGCCGACAGCCCTTACGCCCCCTACGACGACCGTCTGCTGAGCGGCTTCCTCCTGTCCTCGGGCGAGGATGGGCGTACCGGCTTTCTCCACATGCCGTTCCTCGGCGACCCCATCTGGCTCTACATCGGCGAGAAGGACTCCACGCAGTTCATGGCCTATGCCACAGGTTGCGACAACCTTCGCCACAACCCTGCCACCGGACACATATCAGCCCTCCTGCAGCGCTACAAGGTGCAGACAGAGATTGACTACCGCGACAACCGCGCCACCTTCGTCTGCCACTATCCTGACACCACCTCGGAGAAAGGCTTTCTCATCGACCTTGACCACAGCGCCACCGGCGAAGGTTGCGACGACATGGAGATGGACTTCATAGACCGCCGCACCGTTCGCGCCCACAAGCGTAGCTACATCGGAGCAGCCACAGCCCCCGACGAATACCTCTTCACCCGCTTCTCCCACCCCTTCAAGACCTTCAACATACGCAAGGAGAAGGTGAAGCTCAGCGACGGCACCGCCGAGGCGCGCTACAAAGTGGCCTTCACCTTCGACCTCGCGGCCCACGAGCCCCTCACCGTAGAGACAGCCGTATCTGCCCACAGCTCCGACGCTGCCTACTTCGCCCTCTGCGGCCGACAGCCGGCTCGCCACTTTGCCGACAACCGGCGCAAGCGCCCCGCCGACCCTTTAAAAGAAGCCTGGGCCAAGGCCCAACAGCAGGAAAGCCGGCAAGACAGCCCTCGTCAAGACGACAGCAGCACTCCCTCACCGGCCACCAGGCCCGCAGCCGCCAACCGCAGCCGCCACCGGCCACACAGAGCCACCGGCCACATGGGCGGACACGTCCGGCCACAGACGCCGCAAACGCCTGAAGACCCCTGGGCCGGCATCATTGAGGTGGGCACCCTCGACGCAGCGCTCCGCACCGGCTTCTTCACCGCCCTCAGCCACCTGCGCAGCCTGACCTCAAAACGGGAAACAGCCTCCGCCGAAGCCCTCGTAGCCACCCTCCTGCGCCACTACCCCGACACGCTCCACGCCGACGCCTCGCCGGCCGCCACCGACAGTCTGCTACGCGCTCACACACAAGCCTTCATCGCGGGCGACAATGCCGCCATCCTCACCCTGCCCCATACAGCCTGGTACCTGCTCAACGCCATAGGGCTACGCCCCTCCCAAGAAGGGCTCCGCATACACCGCCCCATGTTCAACGTAGCCACACTCTACTATTCAGGCAACCGCCGCTTCATCTTCCACACACGCGGCAACGCTCCCCACCATGTCGACGCCGCACAGCCCAAGTTCAACGGCAACCGGCTCGAGCAGCCCTTGATCGCCGACAGCCAGCTCCTGCGCGGCGGCCTTCTCCAGGTCACCATGCGCCCCAGGTAAACCACCACCAACCATCCCCTCACCATGAGAAAGACCATCAGGAAATACACCACCCAGGACGTCAGCGACGACCTGCTCAACGACCTGCTCAGCCAGGCAGCCCGCACCCAGACCATGGGCAACCTGCAACTCTACAGCGTAGTGGTCACCCGCAGCCAAGAGATGAAGCAACAGCTGGCACCGGCCCACTTCAACCAACCCATGGTGACGCAAGCTCCCGTCGTGCTGACCTTCTGCGCCGACTACCATCGCACCACCGCCTGGGCCCTCCAACGCCAGGGTCACCCGGGCTACGACAACCTGCTCTCCTTCCAGAATGCAGCCACCGACGCCCTCCTCTTCTGCCAGCGCTTTTGCGACCTGGCCGAAGCCCGCGGCCTCGGACTCTGCTTCCTCGGCACTACCATCTACCAGCCTCGCACCCTCATCCGACTGCTCGCCCTGCCCCCGCTGGTCATGCCCGTAGCCACCATCACCCTCGGATGGCCCGACGAAGACCCTTCCCCCACCGACCGCCTGCCACTGACGGCCTATCGCCACGATGAGACCTACCGGCCCGTCACACCCGCCACCATCGACCGCGATTACACAGCTAAGGAGCAACTGCCCGAGAACCAAGAGTTCGTGCGCATCAACGGCACAGAGACACTGGCACAAATCTTCACCGACATACGCTACACCGCCAACGACTGCCGGGCCATGTCGGCCGAGCTCCTGGCCGCCCTCCGCCAGCAGGGATTTTGGCAAGAATAAGCACCGGGATAATATTTTTGCTCCGGATCTTCTGCCACATCTTGCACATTATCATTAAATAGCTGAAATGCAGCACTTCACGCGTGCTGCATTTTCTTTTACACCTTACACTGCCCCTACAATTGTCTGCCACTTCTACGTCCCGTACAAGGCGAGCGCGGCAGCTTCCATGAGGCGTCTTGCACAGTAGCCTCACAGCCATGTCACGTCGGCCATGTCACGTCGGCCGCAGCGACAGCAGATAGCCGTCGCTTGCGGTCAAATGCTACATTCATGGCAGGTGGGCGCGCCAAATGCTACATTGCAACATGCTGTATGTCTGATACATACAGAGGTAGTGCAAGGTGTGTAAGTATATTTTGCAACTTACACAACGTATAAGAAAGCAGCCCTTCCACCCATCTTACACAGGGCGGCGCGCCGGCCACATCTTCACCGCCCCTCGCCCTCCACCACCGGAGGCAGCCCCGCCGAAACGGCAATGCTTCCAGTTTTAACGGCAATGCTTCCAGTTTTTCCTGGGATGCTTCCAGTTTTTCCTGGGATGCTTCCAGTTGTCTCAAAGTCCATGTGGCGTCACAGGCGTTTCCCAATGTTGCCCTGCCCCTCCGCCACACGTCACGCCCCTCACGAAGAAGCCGCCCCTCTGGCTATCCGGGGGGGTGAAATATGAAGTTTCTACAGAGAGAGGAAGGTATCTGATTGGAAAATTGTAACTTTGCTGCGCAGTTCATGTAGGTGACCCCTGCCACCCTTCTATGGCCGTGGCCTCGAAGGTACTAACACTACATGCTGCCCCACCTCACCATCCCCTTTCTATCGCACACACGCATGAACATCTTAGAGCTTAGCGAACAAGAAATACAACGACGCACCTCACTTGAGGAACTGCGCACGTTGGGTATCAACCCCTATCCCGCCGACGAGTATCCCGTCAATGCCTACAGCGACGACATCAAGTCACAATTCTCTGACGACGAAGCCGAGCCCCGCCAGGTAACCATTGCCGGCCGCTTGATGAGCCGCCGAGTAATGGGCAAGGCCAGCTTCGCCGAATTGATGGACTCTAAAGGCCGCATCCAGGTGTACATCACCCGCGACGACCTTTGCCCCGGCGACGACAAGACCCTCTACAACAGCCTCTTCAAGAAGCTGCTCGACCTGGGCGACTTCATCGGCGTGAAGGGTTTTGTGTTCCGCACCCAGACCGGCGAGATTTCAGTTCATGCCCACGAGCTCGTTCTCCTTTCAAAGAGCCTCCGCCCCCTGCCCGTGGTCAAGGAGAAGGACGGCGTCACCTACGATGCCTTCAACGATCCCGAACTGCGCTACCGGCAGCGCTATGTGGACCTTCTCGTCAACCCTGCGGTCAAAGACATCTTCCTCAAGCGCAGCCTCGTCATCAAGACCATGCGCCAAGTGTTTGACGAAGCCGGCTACACCGAAGTAGAGACCCCCATCCTCCAGCCCATCCCCGGAGGCGCAAGCGCACGCCCCTTCATCACCCACCACAACTCGCTCAACGTCGACCTCTACTTGCGCATAGCCACCGAGCTCTACCTCAAACGCCTCATCGTGGGCGGCTTTGAAGGTGTCTACGAGATAGGCAAGAACTTCCGCAACGAAGGCATGGACCGCAGCCATAACCCCGAGTTTACCTGCATGGAGCTCTACGTCCAGTACAAAGATTACAACTGGATGATGCGCTTCACCGAGCAGCTCCTCGAACGCATCTGCATCGCCGTCAATGGCAAGCCCGAAAGCCAGGTTGACGGCAAGACCATCAGCTTCAAAGCCCCCTTCCGCCGTCTCCCCATACTCGAGGCCATCAAAGAGAAGACCGGCCACGACCTCAACGGCAAGAGCGAAGACGAGATACGCCAGATCTGTCAGCAGCTCGACGTAGAGATAGACGACACCATGGGCAAAGGCAAGCTGATAGACGAAATCTTCGGCCAGTACTGCGAAGGCACGTACATACAGCCCACCTTCATCACCGACTACCCCATCGAGATGTCGCCCCTCACCAAGAAACACCGCGACAACCCGACCCTCACCGAGCGCTTCGAACTCATGGTCAACGGCAAAGAACTCGCCAACGCCTATTCCGAGCTCAATGACCCCATCGACCAGGAAGAACGCTTCCAAGACCAGCTTCGCCTCTCTGAAAAAGGCGACGACGAAGCCATGTTCATCGACCAGGACTTCCTCAGAGCCTTGCAATACGGCATGCCCCCCACATCGGGCATCGGCATCGGCATCGACCGCCTCGTTATGCTCATGACAGGACAGACCCAGATACAAGAAGTGCTCCTCTTCCCGCAGATGCGACCCGAGAAGAAGGCACCCCGCGACAACGACGCCGCCTACACCGCCGCCCACATACCCCAGGAGCTGATACCCGTGCTCCGGAAGATTGGCTACTACCTTGTGTCTGACCTCAAAGACGTCAAGGCTCAGAAGCTGCTACAACAGATTGTCGAGGTCATCAAGAAGTACAAGCTCGAAATCCCCAAGCCCACCCTTCAGGATATCGAAGCGTGGGACTTAGACTAATCGGCACTCTCACAGCACTATACCCCTACGCACCAACGGCCATCCGTAGCGTCGGGATATAGTGCTATTCTGTTTGTCACAAGCAGAGTCATTCTCACACCTCCCCCCTCAACTCCCAAGTTCTCCTCACCGCATGTATGACTTAGGAAACATAGTAGTAATGGGCAGCGGTAGCTGGGCTACTGCCATTGCGAAAATGTTGCTCGAAAGCGTAGACCACATTTGGTGGTATATGCGAAGGCCCGATACAATAGAGGAATTCAAACGGTTAGAGCATAACCCCTCCTACCTGACGAGCGTGCACTTCGACCCCTCGCGCATCACCTTCACCTCCGACATCAACGAGGCAGCCCGCGAGTGCCACACCATGCTCTTCGTCACCCCCTCTCCCTACTTGAAGAACCACCTGAAGAAGCTGAAGGTGAAACTTCATAACAACCTCATCGTGACGGCCATCAAGGGCATTGTGCCCGACGAAAACCTCGTTTGCTCAGAGTTTTTCCGCCAGGTCTACAATGTGCCCGACGAAAACCTGGGCGTGCTCGGCGGGCCCAGCCATGCCGAAGAAGTGGCGCTCAGCCGCCTGACCTATCTCACCGTGGGCTGCATCGACCAAAATAAGGCCCAGGCGCTGGCCGACACCCTCGCCTCCCACTACGTCAAGACCAAGACCTCGAGCGACGTAATCGGCATAGAATATGCCTCGGTGCTCAAGAACGTGTACGCCATCGCGGCCGGCATCTGCAACGGCCTCAAGTACGGCGACAACTTCCAGAGTGTGCTCATGGCCAATGCCGTGCAGGAGACTAACCGCTTTCTCAGAGCCGTCTACCCCATCGACCGCATGGTCTACGACAGCGTCTACCTCGGCGACCTGCTCGTCACCGGATACTCCAACTTCTCACGCAACCGCGTCTTCGGCACCATGATAGGAAAAGGGTACAGCGTCAAGTCGGCACAGATAGAAATGGAGATGATCGCCGAAGGATACTATGGCACCAAATGTATGAAGGACATCAACCGACACTACCTCGTCAACATGCCCATACTCGATGCCGTCTACAACATACTCTATGAGCGCATCTCGCCACACATCGAGATTAAGCTCCTCACCGAGTCATTCAGATAGCCACCGACCGCCGCGCCATCCACGCTGCAGCCCTACTCCTCAGCGCACATCTAAACCTCTGACCGCCGTTGTTTCGTGTAACCTTTCATCTACCCTCTCCCACCCTCTCGAAACAAGTTACGCTCCTCCCTACGGTAGCGCTGCTCATCATGGGCATTCTGGCGGGGCACTATCTCTTTGACATCATAACGACCAATCTATGGGTAGCCATTGCCGGCACACTGGCAGTGGCTACCCTTATTGGTTATGCACTTCGTGCGGCCCACGTGGCCCGGGCGACAGCCGGTGCGGCCATCATGGCCATAGGCGGCCTGCTCTGCCATGAAGCCTACGAACAGTCGCTCGTGAGCTGGCCGGCCACACCGGCCGCCTACGTTGGGCAGGTAGAGCGCGTGGCACGTCAAGACAGCGATAAGGTAACGGTCGACGTCGCGCTGCTTCATGGAGACACAGCGGGCCGCAAGGTGCGCCTCAGCCTGCAGGCCCATCCCACGCCGCCTCTTCCCGGCAACTACCTCTACTTTCGAACCGCCATCAAGCTGCCCCACGAGGAGAAGCTACCCTCCTCCTTCAGCTACCGCCACTATCTGCTGACCCACAGCCTGAGCGGCACCGCCTTTGTCGCGGCTTCACAGTGGAAAGAGACCGGTTACACCGGACCTCTGCCACTGAGGCTCAAGATGCTGCGCCTACGGCAGCGACTGGCCGGCCGTTTTGCCGATCATCTTCAAGGAGAGACCCTCGCCGTGGTCTGCGCCATGAGCTTAGGCGACCGTTCCCTACTCACGCCACACACCAAGGCCCTCTTCAGCGACAGCGGAGTGTCGCACGTGCTGGCCCTCTCAGGCCTCCATCTGAGCATCCTCTTTGGCTTCTTCCAGCTGTTTCTCCTGCATTTCAAGCGTCGCCATGCCGTCTTTGTGGGAGCCAGCCTTCTGTTGATGGCCACCCTTTGGGGCTTCGTCCTGCTCACGGGGGCAGCCTTCTCGCTATGGCGGGCCGCCCTGATGCTCACCTGCCTCCAGCTCACACGCTGCCTCTTCAGGCAAGTGGACAGCATGCAGAACCTTCTCATAGCGGCCCTCCTCATCCTCGTCACACAGCCGCTGGCCCTCTTCGACGTGGGCTTCCGGCTCTCCTTCTCGGCAGTGGCCGGCATCCTCTTCTTCCAACGCCACCTATGGGCCGGGCTTCGGCTCACCCTCTCTCCACGCTGGCAGCACTACTATCTCCACCCGCCGCGCTTCAGGGGGCGGGCGTTCTGTGCCTTCGTGAGGGGCATCCATGCCTGTGTCACGATGGCCAACCGCCACCTGCTGCCCTTCCTCACCGTCACCCTGAGTGCCGTCATGGCCACCATGCCCTGGCTGCTCCTCTACTTTCATAACCTCACGCCCTATACCTTGGTGGGCAACCTCATTGCTGTGCCGGCCACCGCCGTCCTGCTGGTTTCTTCGCTGCTCTTTCTCATTGTGCCTGGGTTCGGGGGCATTCTGAGCCCCTGGATGGAGTGGTTCTGCAGTGGGTTGCTCCGAGGGTTAGAGTGGCTGTCACTACTGCCGGGCAGCAGCCTTCACGTCTACCTTGCGCCCCTCACCATCGCGGCGGCAAGTCTCGGTGGTTGCCTGCTGCTGGGCCGGTGGTTGCTGCGGTGGCGACGGTGGATGCCGGTGGCCGCAGCGGTCTGTTTCGCCGTAGCCATTGCGAGCGAGACTTATAGCCGCAGGCCGCAGCGCCTCACCCCTCAGATAGTAATCTATGCCACATCGGGCGTGACGGCACTCCACTTCATAGCCAATGCCTCCACCTCGTACCTCGTGACCATACCCCATAAGGATGCTGCCCCTGCAGCCCACGGCCTTGCGTCACAGTTAGACTATGTCAGGGAGCATGTGTGGCAGCCTCTCCACCTTTCACCTCCACTTGCCGTCGCCGAAGGCTACACCGACCACCGTCTGTACCGCAGCAACCACTGCATGGCCTTTGGCGGGATGACCATCGCCCTGCCCGACTCGACATACCGCTCATACCTGCCGGCCAGCCCTCTGCCGGTCCGACTGCTGGTGGTCACTCCAAGATGCAAGATGGGCATCAAGCGCCTGCTCCGCCTCTATCGCCCCGAGCAGATTATAGTGGCTGCCGGCTGTTCGGCCAGACGCTCGGCCTCCATCGCCGAGGTGTGCCTCGCCCAGGGCATAGCCTGCCACCTGCTGCGTTACGAAGGCAGCTTTGTCTATCCCCTTTCGCCCGCCACCTCAGCCCCTTGACCCTGCCATGTCTACGTCCCTTCCCCGACCTATATACCGGCGCTCATCGCCCGCCGCGCCACATTGTCTACTCCTGGTGCTGCTACTGCTCATGCCTCAGACGCTCCGGGCACAGGAGCCCCTGCTGTCTCCGCCATCATGGGAGGAATTTGTGAGTAACTACCTCACCACCGAGCCCCTCGCCGACAACGACACAGACCTTCAGATCCAACTCGAATGGTTGGAAGAGCTGGCCCGCCACCCCATCGACCTCCATACGGCCACTCGCGCCGACCTTCTGGTCCTTCCCTTCCTCAGCCCGGCACAGGCCGACTCCCTGCTGGCCTACCGCGATCGCAACCGGGGCTTCATCGCACAGGGTGAATGGCAGCTGGTGAAGGGGCTCGACTACACCACCCGCCGCTATCTCTCCCTCTTCGTGCACTGCGACACCCCTTGGCAGCAACCCAACTCCCTGCGCCAGTCGCAGGCCTACAGACAGCCCTCACTCAAAACGCTCCTCAGTCGAGGACGCATGGAAGCCGCCACCACCGCCGACATCCCGCTCTACCGCCGCGACGGCTACCGCACTCCGGCCAAGCCCACAGCCTCCAACTACTTCTGCGGCAACGGCATAGCCCACGTCGTGCGCTTCAGTTACAAGATGGGGCAGCAGGCAGCCTACGGGCTGATCATGCAGAAGGACGCCGGCGAACCGGTGGCCAAGGCGAAGTTCTATCCCTACGACTATCTCTCGGCCCACTTCATGCTGGCCCCCACGCAGCGGCCCTGGGCCTTCATCGTGGGCGACTACGACCTACGCCACGGTCGAGGCCTCGTGGTGGGGAGGCCGGTCATGGTCAACCACTTCGCGGCCGACAATCCGAGGAAGCAGGAGGGAGAGATGTTCAGGCCCCACACATCAACCAACGAAGACCGCTTCTTCCGCGGCGCGGCCTACCGCCATCGCTTCGGCCCTCTCAGCCTCACGGCCTTTGTGTCGTACCGCCGCAAAGACGCACGCCTCGTGGGCGACACAGCGGTCACACTCTACACCACCGGCCTCCACCGCACCCTCAACGAGATAGCCCACGCTCGCCGGCTCGGGCTGTTCACCACAGGCGGGGCGGTCATATACCGGCAGCCGGCCTATTCGCTCTCCGTGGCCACAGCCTTCAGCCGTTACGACAAGCCGGTCTGGCCACCCCTGACCCGCCACAACCACGGCTACTTCCGGGGCCGCACAGCCCTCACCACATCAGTGGGCTACCGCGCTGCCTGGGGCGCCTGGGGACTTCAGGGCGAAGCAGCCATCGACCAGCACGGCCACCCGGCCACTGACCATAAGCTCTCCTTCCGCCCTCACCGCCGGCTCATGGTTTACACGCAGCTTCGCTACTTCGCGCCGACCTTCGTCAGCCTCTATGGAGGGGCGACCATGCAGGGTGGGCGGCAGCAGAATGAAACGGGCATCACCCTCGGAGCAGCCTATCAGCCCTCACGCTTCTGGACGGTCGAGGGATGGGCCGACGTCTTCGAGTTTATACACCCCACCTACACTACACGCAAGCCACACGCCAAGGGCGTCGAGACACAGCTCCAAGTGTCGCTCAGGCCCAACCGTGCCTGGCAATGGTCGCTGCGCCACAAGATGAAGACCCGGCAGTATAGCCTCAGCGCCTACAATCTTATGGAGTACCGCACCACTCACCGGCTCACACTCTCCAACGTGTGGACGGGCAGGCGGCTCCACCTCCAGTCGGCCCTCAGCGGCACCTACGCCTACAGGCAGTCGGGGCAGGCGGCCTGCGGCTGGATGGCCTCCGTGCGCCCCTCCTGGCAGGCCGCCAAGCAGCTGAGCCTCAAAGCATTTGCCGCATACTTCTCTGCCAACGACAACGACGCGACCCTCTACGCCTACGAGCCACAGCTCTATCAGATGGGAGGTTTCCCCTCCTTCCGCTACCGAGGCTGCCGCCTGGTAGCGCTGACTGAGTGGCAGCCCCGGCGCCACCTCCACCTCGGCCTGCGCCTGTCGTCTACCCACTATCTGAACAGGGACACGCAGTCGAGCGGGCCGCTGCTCATACGTTCTCCCTGGAAAAATGACCTGCAGATACAGCTGCGCTGGACGCTCCCGGCACGGCGCCACCCTGCCCTATGACCTTACCATTAGCTCTTCCTGCCTCGATGCTTCACCTTGTCACTCACCACTATGGCTCTCCCTGCGGCACTCTCCTGCTCGTCGCAGTGGATGACCGCCTATGCCTGTGCGACTGGACCACAGCCTCCCACCATCACCGCCTCCTGGCAAGGCTCCTTCACCACTGCCAGGCCGTGGAGCATGAAGGTCTTTCCCTCATCATCGAACAGGCTACTGCCTGGCTGGACGAGTACTTCTCCGGCCTCTGCCCCTCATGGCGTCTCCCGCTCAATCCCTCGGGCACTCCCTTCCAGCGCAGTGTATGGGCCGGCCTGCTCGACATACCTTACGGCTGCACGCTCTCCTATGGCGCGCTGGCCCGGTCGCTCGGCATGCCGCGGGCGGTCAGGGCCGTGGCCGGAGCCGTGGGGGCTAATCCGCTGTCTCTCTTCGTGCCCTGCCACAGGGTCACTGGCAGCCACGGAGCGCTTGGAGGATACGCCGGCGGAGAGGCGGCCAAACGATGGCTGCTCGACCACGAACATGCCGCTCTCACCTCCGCAGCGCCTTGATCCGGCAGCATGGCTGCACGCCTGGCAGCGCTCTACCCGCTGACCGCCACAGGAACCATCAGCCTACTCTTTCCACGCCTTGACAGCCACCACCCCCATCAAGGGCGTGTGGAGCCGCAACACCACCCTCGCACAGGGCAAAACATGGAAGGTGGTGTCACCGAGAGCGGAGTGGCACGTAACACCACCCTCACCACCTACGTGCTCAATGGCAACCGTGCCACAGGCAACATCGGTTTCTTCAAATACACCGCCACCAACCTGCCGGCTTACAAAGCCTACCTCGAAGTGGGGTCTAACCCCGCCACCGGCTATCTCTTCCGCTTCGGCACACCCACAGCAATAGACAGCGTCAACGATGAAACCCTCACCGACGACAACACTCCCTGCTACGATCTCAGCGGACGCAGAACCCTGCCCACTACAAGAGGCATCTACATCCGCGGCGGTAAGAAAGTACTCGTTAAATAACAGTAACAAAACAACAAGCTATGAAGAAATATAGAGTAGCCTACATACCGCCCTACACACAACGGGTGCAAATACAACCCGAAAGCCTTCTCACGCGCACATCCAGCATCAATTTCACTACTGACGGCTCCGACGAAAACGCGGTCGATACCACAGACGATGCCTGGACCTCAAAGAAGGAAACATTCTGGGGCGCTAAACAAGGACACCCAATATGGGGTGAATAATCGCCCTATAGCACACTGAATAAGGAGGCTGCGTCACCGCGACGCAGCCTCCTTCTATTTACGGCTACCCCCTGTTCCACACATACCACGGAACTAAACGGCCGAGCCTCATGCCTAGCCCGCACCTGCCGAAAAGCATACATCCCGGAGGAATACGCTCGTACGACCACTTCTTCTGCCACAACCTACACTATGGCGCCATCCACCTATGTATCAGTTGATTATGAGTGGCAGATCCATCCTACACACCTTACACTCACCTGCCATCCATCTTACACAACCCGCTTCCGGCATGCACACGGACGGGGCACGCCCGGCGTCCCTCTCAGTCTCAACGGCGCCCCATGGCAGACGTCGTGCTGAGCGCAGGGCGCCACCGCGGTCGTCAGCTTCACAGGGCCGGGCTTCAGCACGGCAGGCACCCCGCCACCCATGCACCATAGCCCCAGGCCGCAGACCCCAATGCTACATTTGTGGCAGGTGGCGACGTTAAATCCTACATACGTAACGCCATGTATATCAACTGCCTACAAAATCAGTGCAAGGTTGTAGGAAGAAACTGCAAACCTCTTTCGTAAAGGCTTCCCGGCGCCCACGGCCTTCGCCTCTGACCTGCCACAAAATCATAAAGAATTTCATCCCTGCCTCCCGGCAACCCCGCCAAGGCATGTCACTTCCCCTCCAAGGCATCCGGCAACCCCGCCATGGCATGTCACTTCCCCTCCAAGCATCCGGCTATACCTCCAAGGCATGTAGTAAAAACTGGAAGCAGCCCAGGAAAAACTGCAATGCTTCCCGTGAGCCTCTTTCTCACGGGGGTTGCTTTTGCGTTAGTCGTCCGCCCGCAAGCCCACCTATATATAAACACGCCGGGAGGCTGTGTCGTAATTAAGGATTAGGCGCAGTCTCTTACTTTTTAGCCACTGAGGTTTGGATAAATCGGGGCGCTCCTGGGCTGCCAGCCAGATATAATGTATGTCACGCCGAACCTGACGCTCTATCTTGCGGCATGAGTAGACATTATTCATATAGGCGTAGAGAATAATCTTGAGCATCATCTTCGGATGGTATGCACAGCGTCCGCGTTCGCGGTATAGTTTCTTGACGTCCCTTTCGCCTTTCGCCCTTCGTCTCTTCCACTCTCCGTCCCTTTGTCCCTTCCACTCTTCCTCTCTTTGTCTCTTCCTCTCTTTGTCCCTGCTTCTTGTTTGTATGATGATTTTACTCTATTTTTGCAACTGGTTAGAATACGTAACTGCAATTTGACGAAATCGGTGGCGAACTCGCATTCGTTCGTTTCCGGTTGCCACTTGAGAAAATGCTATGTCTTACCATAAATAATATGCTTCGCCATGCTGTTGCAGCCCTAAAACAAGCAGCATCGCCTCTACGAAACAGACACATTTATAATGCACGCACAAGCCTTCGCATCGTCTGCCCATCGCGCGGCGGCAAGGCAAACGATTTTTAGACAGAGGCTTCAAGCCTCCCTATTGTTTAACACAGTGCGCGACCGTTCCTATTGACTTGATTTAGGAAATACATCTTATAGAGCTTTTGCTCTTGTTCTCTATTATCGAATACCGCCAATATTCACTACCGAGAACAAGCAGTACGAAAGTTCACGCCATATAGGCGTGAGCCCTTCTTTGCTTGTTGGTAGTAGGCCACTTGGCGGTAGCCCGATAATAGGCAAGCAAATGAATGGTTGCACGCCTATTTTTTATTCACATGAACAAATTCTTTTTACTCCTTACCCTTTTATGTCTTTCCCT
>CAMAMB010000021.1 GCA_945836755.1 uncultured Bacteroidales bacterium | reverse complement strand
CCCGGGCTGAAGGCTGCAAGGCGCTGAGCAATTACCGCAAGGCATTGAGCGATTACCACATGCCCCGGGCTGAAGGCTGCAAGGCCGACGCCCCACACCAAGATTATTTGTTCTCTCTCTATACATCTGTTGGAAGGTCTTCGCAGGGATGCGCGGGCCTTCCGTTCTATTGGTCCCGGCCGCCGAAAGAGCCCCGCCACGGCCCCGCCGCATGCAAAAAACATGTTATGCAGCCCACAAACACCAAAAAATAGCGAGCACATAGCCGCAGGCAAGAAATAGTTTTTTACTTTTGCGCGCAGTTTTTACACAAACTGTCCCCCTCTCCGCGGCAACGGTCGTCGTAGCCCGCCAGCCGCATCAAGTGTTCAGCCCGCCGCTCGCCCGAGCGCCATTTATCCACCCCCGTTTGACAGCAAGGCCATGCGTACCTACTGGGACTATAACAAGACTCTGCGCACCCTCGAAGACTGGCAGCCCGACTGCTGGACACAAGTCACTTGCCCTACCCCTGACGACGAGCACTTTCTCATTGACGAGCTCAAAGTGCCCGACTATTTCTTGGACGACATTCGAGACAAGGACGAGCGTTCCCGCTACGAGTACGACGAAGGATGGTCGCTCATCATACTACGCATACCCTACGTCAAGGAGGTGGCCAGCCGCACGCCCCATACCACTATCCCCATGGGTATAATCCTGAACAAGGGCATCTGCATCACCGTCTGCAACTATGAGACCAACATGATGATAGACTTCGTCTCGTATCAGCAGAAACGCAATCAGGGATTTACCGACTCCGTCGACCTCGTCTTCCGCCTATTCCTCTCCTCAGCCGTATGGTATCTGAAACGCCTCAAACAGATAAGCATCCTCCTCGAAGAGGCCAAGCGAAACCTGGATGGCAAGATCAGCAACGAAGACCTTATCGGCCTTTCGCGCTTGCAGGATAGCCTGACCTACTTCATTACTTCCATTCGCGGCAACGAGACACTCCTCTCAAAGCTCAAGTTTAAGCTGCCCGTCGACGAGCTTGACGCCGATCTCATCGAAGATGTCACTATCGAGATGAACCAGGCCAGGGAAACCACCAATATATATACCAACATCCTCGACTCCACCATGGAGACCTACGCCAGCATCATCAACAACAACATGGCCGGCGTCATGAAGCAGATGACCAGCGTGAGCATTATCCTCATGTTCCCCACGCTCATTGCCAGCATCTTCGGCATGAACCTCATCAATGGCATGGAGGCTTCGTGGTGGGGCTTTCCCGTGGTCATAGTCCTCTCCGTCGTGGTGACCGGCCTCTTCTACTGGCTCTTCCGCCGCAAGACATGGATATAGCATCCCCTGTAACTGACAATGCCGAAGCCGCCCCTCCCGAGGCTTCGGCTTCTTCGTATATGTACCCGGACCATACTCCCGCGCCTTCGCCGTCCCGCCCCGGGCTGCCAGGTGCAGCCCCAGAGTAGCCAGGTGCAGCCCCAGAGTAGCCGGGCGAGGCCCCAGAGTAGCCAGGTGAAGCCCCGGAGCGGTCGGGTGAAGCCTCTCAGTAGCCGGGCGAGGCCCCGGAGCATGAAGTTTTTTGCCAAAACGCTTGGCTATCACACTGAAAAGCATTTTATTTGCCCTGATTTATGCACGTGCCGGCTCGCAGAAGCCTCCGCGTTGTTCGTAAGTCGACGTTGATCCTCATCCAATCCCTTATCATGGACGAAACAAAGATTTTAACCGGAGTGGCAGACGCTTCTACCGCTGCCTCCGAAGCTGCACCCCTTCAGGTGAGTGCAGAAGAGCCCCAATGTGGTCAGCCTGAAGCTGGCGCAGACGTATCTGCCGTCGAGGCAGAGCCTCAACAGCCCGTGCTTGCAGAGCCCGAAGCCGCTGAAGAGCAGCCTGAGACTGCTGAAGAGCAGCCTGAGACTGCAGAAGAGCAGCCCGAGGCAGCCGCCGAGCAGCCTGAATTTTCCTCCAAGGAAGAAGTGCTCGCTCGCCTTAAAGACATTGTTTATAACAAGGAGCACGTTGAGCGCCAGGAGTTAGAGAAGCTCAAGATGCTCTATTATCGCTTCCGCGGGGCCGAGACTCTTGCTGCCCGCGAAGCCTTTATAGCCCAGGGCGGAGAGGCCGAGCAATTTGTGCCCGCCCCCGACCCCTTAGAAGAAGAGTTCAAGGCCCAGTACAGCCTCATCAAGGAGCTACGCAACCAGGCCGCGCAGCAGATAGAAGCAGAGAAGCAGCAAAATCTTCAGCGCAAGCAGGCCATCATCGAGCGTCTCAAAGAGCTCGCCGCCTCTCCCGACACAGCCGACAAGGGTTACGACGAAGTTAAGAAGCTACAGGCTGAGTGGAAGGAGATAAAGCTTGTCCCCGCCGAGAATGCCACTGAGCTCTGGAAGAATTACCAGCTTTACGTGGAGCAGTTCTACGACCAGCTCCGCCTCAACCACGAGATGCGCGCCTACGACTTCAAGAAAAACCTCGAGTTGAAGACAAAGCTCTGTGAGGCCGCCGAGAAGCTGGCCGACGTAGAGGACGTCATCTCCGCCTTCCACCAGTTGCAAAAGCTGCACCAGGAGTTCCGTGAGACCGGCCCCGTGGCCAAAGACCTGCGCGAGGACATCTGGAAACGCTTCAAAGAGGCTTCCACCCTCGTCAACAAACGCCACCAGGAGCACTTCGAGAGCCTCAAGGCCCGCGAAGAAGAAAATCTCCAGAAGAAGACAGAGCTTTGCATCAAGGCCGAGGCCATCGACCTCGACGCCTATACTTCCTACAATGCGTGGGAACAGGCCACCAAGGAAGTCATCGCCCTCCAGACCGAGTGGAAGACCATCGGCTTTACGCCCCGCAAGGTCAACAACGAAATCTTTGAACGCTTCCGTACAGCCTGCGACCGCTTCTTCCAAGCCAAGACGGCCTTCTTTAAGTCCAACCGCGAGAAGCTTGCCGCCAACCTCGCCGCCAAGAATGTCCTTGTAGAGCGCGCCGAGGAGCTGAAAGACAGCACCGATTGGGGCGTCACCACCAATAAGTTCGTCGAGCTCCAGAAGGAGTGGAAGAGCATAGGCCCCGTGCCCCACAAAGTCTCTGACGCCATCTGGAAACGCTTCAACGAAGCCTGCAACTACTTCTTCGAGCAGAAAAACCAGGCCACGGCAGGCCAGCGTCAGGAGGAGGAAGCTAATCTCGAGCTCAAGAAGGCTGTCATCGCCGAGCTGCAACAGATTGCCGAGAACCCCGCCGACGACCAGCTCGCCGCCGTGCGCGCCCTCCAGGCCCGTTGGGCCGAGATAGGCCACGTGCCTTATAATAAAAAGGAAAAGATGTATCGCCGCTACCGCGAAGTGTGCGACACCATCTACGATGCTCTCCACCAGAGCGCAGGCCGTCGCCGCCTCGACAACTTCCGTAAGAAGACCGCCGAGAAAGAAGGCTCTGAACTCACCCGAGAGTATACCAAGCTCCAGAATGCCTACGACGCCAAGAAGCAGGAAATCACCAACTACGAGACCAATCTCACCTTCTTCCGCTCCTCGTCCAAGAAAGGCAACTCCCTGGTAGCAGACATCGAGAAGAAGGTCGAGCGCCTCAAGCAAGACCTCAGCGAAATCGCAGAGAAGCTAAAGGCTGTGGCCGAACAGATCAAGGCCGAGCAAGCCTCCTAATCCTATCAACCGCACGGGGTCGTCATGTAGCGACCCCGTGCCTTCATCTCCCCCTCCCTGCTCCGGGGCAGCGTTCCAAGCGTCAGGCCGGCAGCCCCCTTGCCGTCTGACAATTCCCGCCCGCTCCCCCATATCAGTCAAATCCTTTTACACGTTTACATACCCATGTCAAAGAAAGCACTCCTCATGATCCTCGATGGTTGGGGCATTGGCAACCACACCAAGAGCGACGTCATCTTCTCCACACCTACACCCTTCATGGACCACCTTGCCGCCACCTATCCTCACTCCCATCTCCTGGCCTGCGGCGAGAATGTAGGACTTCCCGACGGCCAGATGGGCAACTCCGAGGTGGGTCACCTCAACATCGGCGCCGGCCGCATCGTCTATCAAGACCTCGTCAAGATTAACCGCGCCTGTGCCGACGGCTCCATCATGCAAAACCCTGAAGTCGTGGCCGCTTACACTTATGCCAAGGAGCACGGCAAGAAACTCCACCTCATGGGCCTCACCTCCACCGGCGGCGTCCACTCCTCGCTCGACCACCTCTTCAAGCTCGTCGAAATAGCCAAGGAGTACGGCATAGCCGGTTCCACCTTCGTCCACTGCTTCATGGACGGCCGCGACACCGACCCCAAGAGCGGTAAGGGCTTCGTGGCCGACCTCCAGAAGGTCTGCGACGCCAACGGAGCAAGCATCGCCTCCATCATCGGCCGTTTCTACGCCATGGACCGCGACAAGCGCTGGAACCGAGTAAAGGTGGCTTACGACCTTCTCGTCGAGGGCAAGGGCCGAGCCGTGACCGACATGGTCGAAGGCGTGCAGAGCTGCTACGACACCGACTCTGAGGAGCACAAGAACACCGACGAATTCATGGAGCCCCTCGTCAATGCCAACGTCGACGGCCGTATCGGCGAGGGCGACGTGGTTATCTTCTTCAACTACCGCAACGACCGCGCCAAGGAGCTCACCGTCGTGCTCACCCAGCAGGACATGGAGGCTGAAGGCATGCACACCATTCCCGGCCTGCAATACTTCTGCATGACCCCCTACGACGCCTCCTTCACCGGTGTACACATCCTCTTCCCCAAAGAGAATGTGCAGAACACCCTCGGCGAATACCTTGCCGCCAAGGGCCTCAAGCAGCTTCACACAGCCGAGACAGAGAAATACGCCCACGTCACCTTCTTCTTCAACGGCGGCCGCGAAACACCTTACGAGGGCGAAGAGCGCATTCTCGTGGCTTCACCCAAGGTGGCCACCTATGACCTCCAGCCCGAGATGTCGGCCTACGAAGTGAAAGACAAGCTCGTCGAAGCCATCAAGCAAGACAAGTACGACTTCATCGTAGTAAATTTTGCCAACGGCGACATGGTGGGCCACACCGGCGTATACGAAGCCATTGAGAAAGCCGTTAAGGCAGTCGACCAGTGCGTCAATGAAGTGGTCACCGCGGCCAACGCCACCGGCTACGAGACCATCATCATTGCAGACCACGGCAACGCCGACAATGCCGTCAACACCGACGGCAGTCCCAACACCGCCCACTCCCTCAACCCCGTGCCCTTCATCTATGTGACCGACAACAAGGCCGCCAAGGTGAAGGACGGCGTGCTGGCCGACGTCGCTCCCTCCATCCTCCACATTATGGGATTGGAGCAGCCCGCCGAAATGACCGGTCACAACCTCATCGAAGACTAATTCCCCGTCGGTGCGCCCCGCGCGCTGCCGCCCCGTATCTCCCACAAGGCCCTGCCGTCGCTCCGATGGCAGGGCCTTTATTGTGCAGTGCCTCTGCCCGCTGCGCCGTAGCCGCGCGTCCTGCTTTCAGCCTGGGGCGGCAATGACAGATGCCTCTCCACCGTTTCCGCAAGCCCCCTCGCCGTTTCCGCAACCCTCCTTGCCGTTTCCGCAAGCCCCCTCGCCGTTCTCAGAAGCATTCGCGCGAGTGACATTCGGCCCAATGTCAGGTTGCATTGGGCCGAATGCCACCTTGCATCCGCCCGAAAGCAAGGTGACATCCGTCCCAATGTTACTCGCGCGAAGGCTTCTACACATGGCGCGCCGCCTTCAGATAACGGCGGGATGCCTTCTGTGCATGGTCTGGGAACTTTTGCGCATGGCTTGTAGGTTGCCAACCATGATGGAGAGGTAGTTGGGCACGGCGCGGTGGCTTCCGAATTTGTCCGGGGCGTGGGGCGTCATGCCGCGAAGCCTTGTCGTGAGGGCCGGGAACGGCCGCGCGGCGAGGGCATGGAGCGACGGTTCTCAGAAGCGGCGGCCGAGCCTGTCTCCGGGCCGTATGCCAAGCAGGCTCACCCACGGGGCGGTGTGGGTGAGCCTGCTGTGAGAAAGGGAGCCCTATGTGGAAGCTACGGGCCGGCGGTGGGGTCATTCGCCTAAGAGCACCACCTTGATGTAGTCCTTCAGGCTGAAGGGCCCCTTGCTGTAGCCCCCTTGCGAGTCGTTGAGCAGGAGCAGGGTGCGGCGTCCGTCGTCGAGCGTGCGGCCCAGGCACATGGCTTCGTAGTTGGCAAAGTCCATGCTGCTGAGCTTGACCTTTGTGGTCCACTCAGCCAGTAGTTTCTTGACCATGAATAGGTTAGGGTCGAGGGTGTCGAGGCGGGTGGAGGCGTCGATCTGTGCGCTCTGTGTGGGGTCGACGAGGAAGAGCTTGCAGCGGCAGGTGCTGCCCAAGTATCCGCCTTTGATGTTGGCCTCGCGTTCGAGTATGAGCAAGCGTCCGTCGGGCAGGGCGGTGAGGCAGGGCACTCCGTAGATGTAGGGCGAGCCCAGCTTTTCGGTTTCGCCGCGGTCCATGCGATAGGCATACTGTCCGGCGGGTGCCAGGCTGTGGTCGAAGCTCTGTAGGCGCAGCAGGTTGCGCACGCCGGGGTGTGAGGGCGAGGCCGCCGGTCCGTCAGCCCGTAGCGTGCTCTCGGTGGTGGTCCAGAAGCGGCCTGTCTCTGCCCTGTATCCCAAGGCTTCGAAGCCATAGTTGTGGTAGATGCTGTCGAGGGCGAAACACTGAGGCACAGCCAGTTTGCGTCCGGTGGGTTGCCCTTCGAGGTCGTATTCCAGTATTTGCTGGTCGCCCTCGCCGCTGATGAAGAGGGTGGAGAAGGCCGGCACGTAGACCACTCCCTCACAGTCGCGTATGCTGATGCCGGCGGCGTCGACCTTGGGCTGCTTGTTGCCCTTGAAGCCTTCTAAGGCGACGTCGGTCACTTCACCCGTGAGGGGGCTTTGTGCAATGCGGAAGATGAAGAAGCCGTCGGTGGGCTCTTTGTCGCTGACCACGGCGTAGCGGCCGTCGCCGAGGGGGGTGATGCCGCTATACTGGGCTGTGCCTATGTGCCAGTGGGCGAGGGAGCGCTGCTTGAGCGCGAGCGCTGTCTGGGCGTGGGCCATGGGGCCGAGCATCAGACAGAGGGCTGACAGCAGGCCGGGGAGGAGGAAGCGCAGATGTGTCATGAGAGGAGGGTAGGGTGAGTGGAGGGCGGCGGCTTGCGGTCCGTCATTCGTCGAGCATGAGGTCGATGACCATGGGCTGGGCCGCCATGAACATGGCCGCCAGTCCGCCGGGAGTGATGATGCTGTCAGGCTTCTTGTCGGTGAGTTGCACGCGCCCGCCTTGGACGAGGTAGTAGCCGTTGTTTTCGGGTATGTGCATGTCGCCGTCGATGCCTATGTGTAGCTGGAAGTCAGGATTGGGAGTGGCTACGAGAGAGAGGAAGCGCTCGACGTTGATGACGCGTGCCATGGCGTAGGGCGTGACATCCTTGGTGGCGCCGGGCACGACGTAGCGGCGATAGACGCAGTCGGTGTGGCAGGCCTGGCAGAGATACTTGACAAAGGCTGCGCGCACGCAGGCTTCGTTGATGGCCAGGGTGCGGATGTATACACGTCCGTCAGCCTCTTTCACGGCTACGCAGAGCCCCACGAGGCGTCCCTTGCGGCGGGCCACGAGCGTATAGCCGTTGTCGCCTTCAAGGTCGACGGCTTCAAGGGCCGCAAAGAAGTCGTCCTCGGAAGGGTGGACCATGAAGGGCAGTTGGCGGGTGAGCTGACGGTAAAAGACGTAGAGGCTGCTGTGCCATTCGTCGGGCCGCGTCACCTCTATCTTGTCGGTAGGTCCGTCCTCGCTGATGTCGATGGGCATGACGCGGCGATAGTTGGACGTCCAGTAGGCCCCGTTTTGCGGCTTCTCGTAGAAATGGCGCAGGTCGTCGTCGCCGGGAATGAGCATGGCGAGTGTAGCGCCCTGGCGGTATAGCCGTCGGTGGGCTTCGTGGAGGAGGTTGGCGGCATAGCCCTTGCGCCGATACTCAGGCAGGGTGGCGAGGCCGGATATGTAGCCCATGCGTGTGACCATGCCGTAGAAGGTGAGGCGGTAAGGCAGGAGCTGCGTGGCGGCCACGACGCGGCCTTCGTGGCGTATGGTGAGGTTGGTGTCGTGGGAGTATTTCTCGTTGAAGTAGATGTCTATGAAGTCGTCGGTGTCGTGAAAGCAGGTGCGCCATAGCCGGCGTGTCTGTTCCTTGATTTCGTCGGGAGAATAAAGCATGGGGCGGTAGTTGACGGCGGGGTATGGTTGAGGAGAAAGGGTGGAAACTTAGCAACCCAGGGGGTGCTTGGTCATGAGTGTATACTTGTCGAGGAGGCGGACGGGGCGGTAGGAGAGCTTAGACTGTCTGAGCCCCTCTATGCCGAGGTCCTCTTCGCGGTTGAGCAGGACGTACTGTGGGGGAAGGCTTCGGGCGAAGTCGCGGGCCATGGTGGCGAAAGCCCCCTCGTAGCGCGTGTCGGCTTTTTCGGCGCAGATGTCGAAGGTGTCGTGGTTGATGGGGGCGCCATAGGTGAAGGCCACCACGCAGCCGTCGACCCTCAGGGCTGCGCCGGTCACTTCGAGCTCGTCCCAGCATTCGGCTACGCGCTGCAATGCTTGGCGTTCGGCCTCGTAGGTGTAGCGTCCGGCCTCCGACGCGTCGGCTGTCTTCTGAGCCGTCCATCGCTCGTCGAGGGCGAGGCACTCGGGCATGAGCGAGGCAGTGAGGGGCACGAACTCGTAGTCGGGAAACTGCCGGGTGAAGCGGTTGACAAAGTTGCGCTTGGCCTGCAGTTTCTTGCCGCCGAAGGTGGCGAACTGCTCGCGGCTGTAGAGGTAGTCGGAGAAGGCCCGGTCGGCCTTGGCGTAGAAGTGGTCGGGGAGGGAGGCATGGATGGCCTCGACGATGGCTTCGCAGGCTCCGAGCATGAGGAAGGGGGCATCGTGGGCCGCAGCGTCGGCCATGAGGGCCGTCAGCACGTCGGGACAGGGATAAGGCCCTACGGGCGGCAGATAGGCTAAGTGGCCGTCGGCGCGGAAGCGGAAGAGCAGATGAGCATCGGTGAAGGCCACCTCTGTGTCGTAGAGAAAGCGCCAGGCATAGAGGTTGACGAAGTTGAGGTCGCAGTTGCGGCACTCTGTGGTGGAGACGCGGCTGCGAATGTCGTGCTGGTCAGCGAGAGAGAGGGGGTGGAAGTGGAGCGTCATGGAGTGAGGCGTGTATGTGGCTCCGTGTGGGGGGTGTGCTATTCGGTGTAGGCGAAGCGGTAGACGCGTTCGCCGTTGAAGGAGACGATGTGGAGGGCCATGCTGTCGCGGCCGCTTTGGAGCAGGTCGGCCAAGGGGCTGAGGCGTATGCTGAGATAGACGGGGCGGCTGTAGTGGGCTGGGTCGTTGTTCTGGTGGTGTACAAGTAAGGCGTGTAGGGTGCGGCTGCCGTCGTCGTGGCGCACGTAGTCGGTCTGGTGGCAGCCAAAGGCATGGATGCCCTCGTTGGTGCCGCGCAGGCTGAGGCAGAGGTTAAGGTAGTGGCCGCTGCGGGTGCAGCTGACCGGCTCGAGAGGGTCGGCTTTCACCAAGTGGGCAGCGAGCTGTCTGACGTCTAAGGCCAGGAGCGGCACGAAGTCGGTAAGATGGGCGTGGCCGTTGCCCTCGTCGGTGTAGAGGGCGCGTATGCGGTAGACGGTGTCGGGGCGCAGGCCCGTGACGGGTGAGGTGAGCGAGAGGCGGGCGTCGGTGTCGAGCACCATGGCAGAGGCTGCGCCTGTGGCGTCGGTGGTCAGGTCGGCAAAGTCTTGGCGGTAGGGTGGCGACCAAGAGCCGTCGTCTTCCCGGCAGGCAGCGAGGAAGACGACGGCGCAGAGGCAGAGCCCCGTGGCCAGTAGCCACGACTGAAGGCGTGAGAGGTTCATTGTAAGGGCTGAAAGGCTATGGCTGCGCGGGGGAGCGGCTTATGCCAGCGCCTTGCGATGGTTGATGAGAGGGTTGGCGTACATGGTCAGCATGCGTTCGCGCAGGAAGGCGACGTCCTTACGGGGAAGGTTGACCATCTCGATGCGGCTGTCTAAGTAGGCGGTGAAGGCTGCGAGGTCGTCGGCTGTATAGTGGTCGCTCTCAGCCTGGCTGCCGTGTAGCAGGTCGAAGGCTATGTAGTTGGCCGGATAGAGCTCGTAGCAGCTGTGGATGCCTCGGTCTATGCGGAGGGCCAGGGCCTTGAAGAACTCAGCCTTGGGAAGGCTGCGGAGCTCGTCGAGCCACTCGTTGACGGGCGTGGCGGTGCGGTAGGTGATGCGCCCCTTGTAGCCGAAGATGCCGGTCTGCATGTTTCGCAGGTCGTCGGCCGGGCTCTTCTTGAAGGAGGCATCGTCGCGCTTCTGCTGAAACTCTTGGGCCTTCAAGTAGTCGCAGGGGTCAAACTCGTAGGAGATGGCCAAGGGCACCAGGTTCATGGCCTGGATGCGCTCGAAGGCATTGCCCTCTCCACCCATGGCCATCATCTTGAGCACGGACTCCTGGGTGAGGTCGTTGGAATCCTTGGCGCGGCCCTCGCGCTGGGCTATCCAGATGTTTTCCCGCTTCTCAGCCAGGGCAAAGTGCATGTAGTCGCTCATGCGCTTGGAGGAGGCCAGCATCTCACGCATGGAGACGGAGCGCTGCACGATGAACGACTTGTTGACGCGCACGAGGTCTTCGATCCAGGGGTAGATGAGGAGGTTGTCGCCGATGGCAATTTCTACGGTGGTGCGGAAGCCGTTTTCTATGAGCATGACAGCGAGGAAGGCGCTGTCGAGCACGATGTCGCGGTGGTTGGAGATGAAGGTGAAGCTGCCCTCGCGGCGTGCCTCAGGGGTGATGGTCGTGGCATCGAGGCTGCACCCCTTGCTGCACCTGGCGAGCAGCTGGCGGAGGAGCGGGGCGAAGAAAGTGATCTGTACGCTGAGGTTGTCGGGGCAGGCGTAGAGCTTCTGCTTGAGGGCTTCTAAAGGGACGTCAGGATAGTAAGACCGCACGATGTCTACGAAGCCGTCGTTGGCAAGCAGGCGGTCGAAGACAGCGGGCAGCTCCTCAGGCTGGTAGGGACGTATGGCGTCGAAGTCGTGAAGGTTCATGGAGACAGAGTGAAGGGTTAGATAAGGGGGGGGAGCATTTAGAGGCGTCCCTCGATGATGTCGCTGAGTACGTCGGCCATGCAGAGGCCGGCAGCGCGTACCTGCTGAGGTATGAAACTCGTGGTGGTCATGCCGGGGGTGGTGTTGATTTCGAGCATGTTGATTTGCTCGTTGCCCTTCTCGCCGCTGAGGATGTAGTCGATGCGGATGATGCCGTAGCAGCCTAAGCGGTGGTAGATGTGCTTCGTCATTTGGCTGACGCGCTCGGCGGTGGCGGGAGCGATGCGGGCAGGGGTGATTTCCTGAACCTTACCGTTGTACTTGGCGTCGTAGTCGAAGAATTCTTGGGAAGTAACCACCTCGGTGATGGGGAAGGTGACAATCTCTCCGTCTAAGCGTCGGTAGCAGCCGCAGGTGATTTCAGTGCCGGTCATGAGCTTCTCAATCATGACCTCGTCGCTCTCCATCATGGCCTTGTCTATGGCCGTGAGCAGGTCGTCGGTTTGCTTGACCTTGGTGACGCCGAAGCTGCTGCCGCCGGCGTTGGGCTTGACGAAGCAGGGCAGCCCCAATCGCTCGACCACGGTTTCGGGCGAGGGCAGCGGCTCGCCGCGGCGCACGAGGAGGGAGTCGGACACGTTGACCTCGGCGCAAGAGCGGAGATAGTTGTTGAGGGCATACTTGTTGAAGGTCAGGGCCTCCACCAGGACGTCGCTCGTGGAGTAGGGGATGCCGACGAGGTCGAAGTAACCCTGCATGATGCCATTCTCGCCCGGTGTGCCGTGGATAGTGATATAGGCAAAGTCAAACTCATGACGGCCGTCGGAGGCCGTGAAAGAGAAGTCGTTGCGGTCGACGTGGCAATTCTCGTCGCCGTAGTATACGGTCCAGTTGCCTGCCTTTATCTCAACGATGTAGCAGTCGTACTTGTCTTTGTTCATAAACGACGCGATGCCTTCTGCGGAGCGGAGAGACACGTCGTGCTCGGAGGAATCGCCTCCTGCCACGATGGCAATGGTACGTTTCATTATCAGATGATTGGTTGAATGGGATGTCGTGGAGGTTTGAAAGGTTTTAGGGCTGCGCTTCGGCCGCTGCGATGTACGTGTCCCACTTGTCGAGGAGCGCGCGGAAGTCGGCGGCGAGCTCAGAAGTGAAGTCCATCTCTTCGCCGGTGGTGGGATGACAGAAGCCCAGCGTCTTGGCGTGGAGTGCCTGGCGCGGACAGAGGTCGAAACAGTGGCGGATGAAGGCTTGGTACTTGCTGCTCTGCTGGCCGCGCAGTATGTGGTCGCCGCCGTAGCGTGCGTCGTTGAAGAGCGGGTGGCCGATGTGTTTCATGTGGGCCCTGATCTGGTGTGTGCGCCCGGTCTCGAGGATGCACTCCACGAGCGTGACATAGCCGTAGCGTCGCAGCACCTTGTAGTGCGTCACGGCGTGTTTCCCGATGCCTGAGGCGGGGTCGAAGACGCCCATCTGGAGACGATCGTGAGGGTCGCGGGCAATGTTGCCCTCTATGCGCCCTTCGTCTTCTTGGAAGTTGCCCCATACCAGCGCGTTGTAGCGGCGGCGGGTAGTCTTGTGGAAGAACTGCAGACCGAGCTTCGTCTTGGCCTGTGGCGTCTTGGCGATGACCAAAAGGCCCGAGGTGTCCTTGTCAATACGGTGCACAAGGCCGACAGCAGGGTCGTTGGGGTCGTAAGTGGGGTTGTGGCGCTCGTGCCAGGCGATGGCGTTGACCAATGTACCGGTGTAGTTGCCGCAACCGGGGTGGACAACAAGGCCGGCGGGCTTGTTGATGACCAGTAGGTCGGCGTCTTCATAGACCACATCGATGGGAATGTCTTCGGCCACGATGGAGTTGTCGTAACGCGGACGGTCGAGCAGGAGCGTCACGACGTCGCGGGGCTTGACGCGGTAGTTGCTCTTGACGGCTTGCCCGTTGACGTGGATGAAGCCTGCGCGGGCGGCTTGCTGTATCCTGTTGCGAGAGGTGTCCTTCAGATGGTCGATGAGGAACTTGTCGACGCGCAGTAGCTGCTGCCCTTTATCGGCCACGACGCGGTAGTGTTCGTATAGGCCGGCGCCGTCTTCCTCGTCAGTGGCTTCACCTTCTTCGGTGAAGGTGTCATCGTCGGGCCACTCTGCGGCAAGCGCGTCGGTGGGCGCATAGTCGTCTGAGGGGAGATGGTCGGGAGTGGCGGGGCGGGTAGGCGTCATGTCGGTGAAAGGGTTAGAGTGGTTGGGTAGAGGCATGGGGCGTGGAGCTCATGCCGTCACCGGAGTGGTCTACGTCTTCGCCGCCTTCCTCCTCCGGGGTGAGCGAGTTGAGGATGTAGTCTAAGCTGTCGTTGCCGTTATACTCTTCTTCCTGTCCGCCTGTACCTACCACGAGGGTGATGGGCGAGTTGACGGAGATGCGTGTGCCGGGCATGATGACCTTACCGCCCACTTTTACCTGATAGACCCACTCGGGGTCACCTACTATGTATTCGGTCTTGGCCAGCTTGAAGCCTAAGACGCGTAGGCGGTCTTCGGCCTCTCGGCGCGAGCAGTTGTCGGCTATGTCGGGCAGGGCTATCTTGCGAGGGCCGTCGGCGTTGATGGTGAGGGTGATGATGCGCCCTACCTTTATATGCTCGCCGGCTGCGATGCTTTGTTCGAGGATGCTGCCTGCGGCGGCGCGTTGCACGTACCCTGTGTCGGCTACTTCGTAGCGTAGCCCCATGGCTTCCAACTTGCTTGTGGCGTTGCTTTCGCTCAGCCCGATGAGGTTGGGCATGATTACTTCTTTGCCGTGGTGGGTGTAGCTGTCGATGGCGAAGAGTGCCGCCACGACGATGACTATGCCCGCCACGACAACGCCGAGGCAGTTGAAGACGACGATGCGGCTAAACAGTTTTTGGAAGAAGGTGGACATATGGGCAACGTACGGGGGAGAGAGTAAGATGTGGGCCGGTCGGGCGGCGATGGCTGTGAGGCTGACGCCCGGCAGTGGGGTGTGGGGGTGGATAGGGGCGTCGGTGCCTTTGTGGCTCGGAGCTACAGCGTGAGGGCTTGCAGCCTTTGCTACCTGGCGCAAAAATATAACAAATCTCTTAATCCTGCTGCCTGTATACGGCCATTTGTGGGCTGTGGGCAGACCTCACTTCATTATTTGCCTCAAAAGGGTCACTTGCAGGCATGCAGCGCTTGCTCTGCGGGATGGGCAGGGCCTGTCGTTGCTCGTAGGTATATGCAGAAAGTGAGAACGAGCTTGTGGAGTGTAGCTCATTCTCACTTTCCTTCGGCGGCTGAATTGCTCGAGGCAATTAGTTCTTGCCGTGAACTTCGTCAGAGACGGTCAGCTTCTTGCGACCCTTGGCGCGACGGGCGGCCAAAACGCGGCGTCCATTGGCGGTAAGCATGCGCTGGCGGAAGCCGTGCTTGTTGTTTCTCTTACGGTTGTGGGGTTGGAATGTTCTTTTCATGACGATATGTATAGTTTTTTTGTTTCAGGATGTGCCTTCGGCGGGGTGGCTTTTGGCCTTGCCTCTTAGAAGCGGGTGCAAAGATAGATATATCTTTTTGAATGGCCAATACCTTAGCGTGTAAAAGTTAAGGTGTTGCGTGGTGAGGCAGCAACTTTGAGGCTTTGGCCCATGGTTGGGCGTGGTTGCTTGCCGGTTGCGGGCGTTTATCCGATGGTGACGAGGGTCGCTCCGAAGCCATATTCGCGGAAGCTGGCATCTTGGAAGCGACACTGCTTGTAGCGTGTGCGGAGCGCCACGACGATGGCGTTTCGCAAGACGCCGTTGCCTTTGCCGTGGATGAAGACGAGGCGTTTCCCCTTGTGCGGGAGGGCCTGTTGCATGGCTTCGTGAAACACTTTCAACTGATAGTCGAGAATGTCCTTCGCTGAGAGGCCCACCATGGTGTCGAGCAGTTCCGAGGCGTGTAGGTCTACTTCGAGCGGGGCCTTAGGGTCGCGTTGTGGGGTGGCTTGCGCGGGCTGCTGTTCGTGGCGGAGTTTTTCTTTGAGGGCCTGCCGGGCTTCCTTGCCGGGTTCAGCCGTGGCCTGGGTGCTGTGGCCTTGGTTCTCGGTGATGGTGGCGTTGAGTTCTTCGGCGTTGACGAAGAGGGTACGTGCAGGTCGGTCGTCCCTCACTATGTCGATGAGGAGAGCGGGAGTAGTGAAGAAGGGCGTCTTGGCAAAGCAGGCCGGCTTGTAAAAGCGCGTGCAGTCAGGGCGCAGCCCCACGGCCATCGGGGGCTTGGGCAGGAACGACTGTTGTGGCTTGTAGGCCAGTGTCTGTACGATGAGCTTCTCCCATGCAGCCAGCTCGTTGCGGCTGAAGGTGTCGAGGAGGGTCTTGGTGTTGGGTGTGATTTCGCCTTCGAAGCGTATGGTGGCAGCGGTGTCCTCTGAACTGAGGATGAGGTAGCGCAGGTGGTAGTTGCAGTCGTTGATGAGAAAGGCTTCAAACCGTGTGGCCACGTCGGCCACGTTTCCCTGTGGTACGAAGCCTAAGTAGAGGTTCAGCTGTTCGGCGCCGCGTCGTTGTTGAGGTTGCGGGCGATAGGTGATGGAAGCCTCGGCCAGGTCTGTTTCCCGTTCTTCGTCCTGGTCGTCGTCGTGTGCGAGGGCCGCTTTGACGGAGGTATGTGTGGCGCCGGCCGTGGACGGTGTGTTTTGCTGTATGGCAGCTTTGGCCACCTTGCTGATGTTGTAGTCGTCAGTGCTTACGGCCACTACGTCCTTGATGAGGGTGGGTATGTCGAAGCCGTCCTCGTCTTGTACGAGGCAGGTGTTCTTGTCTACGAAGCCGCTGACGATGCCGCCTCCTACGTCGTTGAGGAAGCGCACCTTGTCTCCAATTTTTATCATGTGGTTGAGTGACGTGTCTAAGGTTTTACTTGGTCATTTCGACGATGCTTGTGGCAGGCAGTTCTGCATTGCGTTTTGCGGTAGCCTCTGCCACTTGTGCGGCCAGGGTGATGAAGGCGTGTGCCGTAGGCGTGTCTTCCTTCAGCGCCGCGGGTTCGCCTTCGTCGCCGCTCTCGCAGATGCTCTGCACCAAGGGTATCTGCCCGAGCAGAGGCAGGTCCATTTCCTTTGCCAGGCGCTGCACGCCGCCTTTGCCGAAGATGTAATACTTGGCGTCGGGCAGTTCGGCCGGGGTAAACCACGCCATGTTTTCCACGAGGCCGAGGATGGGCACGTTCACCTTCTCGTTGCGGTACATGTCTATGCCCTTTCGGGCGTCAGCCAGGGCCACGGCTTGTGGGGTGGATACGATGACGGCTCCGGTGATGGCCAGGTTTTGTAGCAGGGTGAGGTGGATGTCTGAGGTGCCCGGCGGCGTGTCGAGGATAAAGTAGTCCAGTTCTCCCCAGTCGGTGTCGGCTATGAGTTGCTTGAGTGCGTTGGAGGCCATGCCGCCGCGCCAGAGGGTGGCCGTATCGGGGTTGACGAAGAAGCCTATGCTGAGCATCTTGACGCCGTATTTGAGGGCCGGTATGAGCAACTGGCGGCCGTCTTTCTGCTCGGCGAAGATACGTTCCTCCTCCATGTGGAACATCTTGGGCATGGAGGGGCCGAAGATGTCGGCGTCGAGCAGTCCTACCCTATGGCCGAGGCGGGCGAGTGCCACGGCGAGGTTGGCGGCCACCGTGCTCTTGCCCACGCCGCCCTTGCCGGAGCTGACGGCGATGACGTTTCTCACCCCGGGCAGCATTTTGCCGGGTTCGGGGCGCTGTGCCTGGGTAAATTTGGTGGCTATCTGTACGTCGACCGCCTTATCCACGAAGGTGTGGATGGCAGCCTCGGCGGCTTTGACCACCGACTTGATGAAGGGGTCGGTGCTTTTCTCAAAGAGGAGGGAGAAGCTGACGTGCATGCCGTCTATGCGGAGGTCGTCCTCCAGCATTTCGGCTTCTATGAGGTTCTTGCCCGTGCCCGGGTAGCGCACGGTGGCGAGGGCGTCGGTAATGAGCTTTGGGTATAGGGTCATGTTGGTAAGGGGAAAGTGCGGCGGTGTATGCCGTGGATGTGACGGGAGGGTTCCTATATATATTATAAGGTGTAGGTTGCGGTGCTTGTGTGGCTGACGGCCTCCAAGGGGTGGGGGCGTGGGCCGGTCTGCGTCATTTGCTCACCGTGAGTCCGGAGCGCTTGGTGCGGTGGTAGCTGCGGTAGTCGTCGAGTTCTATTTCCACGTCGGGTTCTACGAGTTCTCCCTGTGCGGGCAGGGCCATCTTGATGTATTTGATGGTGAAGCCGCGTGCTATCCATTGTTGCTCGTAGTAGGTCTGTATGCCGAGAATGCTTTTCACCGTGGGATCTTCCTCTGCGCGCAGGGTGTGGTATAGGTCGTCGGTCTTGAAGGCTACGGGCAGGCTGTTGGCCTCAGCCAGTAGCGACGTGTAGGTGTAGAGAAAGGGGCTGTCGGTCTTGAGGTGTACGAGCCCGCCGTCTTTGAGGAAGTGGCGGTAACGTTTCAGGAAGTGGGAGCTGGTAAGGCGTTTTGTGGCCTTCTTCATTTGTGGGTCGGAGAAGGTGAGCCAGATTTCGTCCACCTCGTCGGCGCCGAAGAAGCGGTCAATAAATTCGATGTGGGTGCGCAGGAAGGCCACGTTCTTCAGGCCTTCGTGGAGGCTGTCGGTAGCGCCGTGCCACATTCGTGCCCCTTTGATGTCAATGCCGATGAAGTTCTTCTCGGGGAAGAGGCGTGCCAGCCCCACGCTGTACTCTCCGCGTCCGCAGCCCAGCTCGAGCACGATGGGGTGGTCGTTTTTGAAGAAGTCCGTGCGCCATTTGCCGCGCAGGGCGAAGGGCTGCGTGGTGTGGTAGTCGGGTTCCTGGAACACGTGGGGGTAAGTGGCCATGTCGGCAAACTTGGCCAGTTTGTTCTTGCTCATGATGGGGCTATTGGGTAGGGTCGGAGAGTATTTTTTCTACGTCGGTTTGCACCTTGTCTATACGTTGGCGGCAGAAGTCCAGCAGTCGATGAGCTTCTTCGAGGTAGTTGGTGAGCTTGTCGAGCTCCACGGTTCCCTCTTCGAGCATGGTGGCTATTTCGTCGAGGCGTTTGATGGCCTTTTCGTAGGTGAGCGTCTTGGGCGTCATGTGTATGGAGTGTTTTATGCGTGGGTTGGTGTGGTGTCGGCGTCGTTTATGGTCTTCACTGTCTCGGTGTGGGTCACGGTGCTGGTGAGTGTGCGTCCTCCTGCCAGCCTTGTGGTGAGGGTGTCGCCGGGTCTGACGGTGTCGTTGATGCCTATGCGTTGTCCGTTGCAGACTGTCAGGCTGAAGCCCATGCTCAAGATGCGTTCCGGGTTGTTCATCCTGATGAGTTGGGCTGTATGTTCGGTGTGTTGCCGCGCCTGTTTCAGCCTGCGGGCCGTGGCTGCGTGCAGGCGCTGATGCAGATGTGCGCAGTCGTGGCGCGGTGTGATGAGGGCGTTGCGTGTGTTGGTGGCCAGTCTGTCGTGGCGATGTCGCAGTCGGTGGCGTTCGAGTTGCAGGCTGCTGTGTGCGAGGGTGCGCAGCTTGTCTGCCGAGTGGGCGAGGGTGTATGCAGCCTGCTGTACGACGTTACGGGTGCTGAGGTCCAGGCGTTGCCGGCAGCGTCGCAGCTTTCCCTCCATGAGGTTGAGCCGTTGTTGAGTGGCTGCATGCAGGCGCTGCCTGAGTTGAAGCAGGTGGCCGGCTTCGTTGTCGCGGTTTTCTATGAGGAAGGCCGCCACCGCTGTGGGCGTCTTCAGCCGGCGGTGTGCCACGAGGTCGAGCACAGTGTCGTCGCGCTCGTGGCCTATGCCGGTGAGTATGGGCAGTGGAAACTGCGCCACGTTGGTGCCCAGCTCGTAGGAGTCGAAGCCTTGCAGGTCGCTGGTGGCGCCTCCGCCGCGTATGATGACCACTACGTCCCAGTCGTCCTGTTCGGCTGCGATGGTGTCCAGGGCGTCGATGATGCTCTGTTCCACTCTCTCGCCCTGCATGATGGCGGCGAAGAGCTTGGTGGTGAAGTGGTAGCCCGACTCGCGCAGTTGCTGGCAGAAGTCCTCGTAGCCTGCGGCCGTTGGGCTGGAGATGATGGCTACACGGGTGATGAGTCTCGGCAGGGTGAGTTGCCTGTTGAGGTCTATCACGCCGTCGCTCTCGAGGGCGTCGATGATTTCGCGGCGGCGTCGGGCCACGTCGCCCAGGGTGTAGGTGGGTTCTATGTCGCAGAGGCGGAGCGAGTAGCCGTACAGCGAGTGGAAGGTAATCTCTGCCAGCACCATCACCTTCATGCCGGCGGCGGGGTTGACGCCTGTGACTTTGCGGAATTTGCGTGCGATGACCGGCCACTGCGCGGCCCAGACCATGGCGTTGGCTTTGGCCACGAGGCTGCCGCCTTTCCCGGCTTTCTCGATGAAGGTGAGATAGCAGTGGCCGTTGGCAGCCACTCTCAGTTCGCTCACCTCGGCTGTCAGCCAGTAGCTGTGGGGGAAGGCATGGCTGAGCACGCCCTCCACCAAGGCGTTGAGCTGGCGGAGCGTGTAGACGGTCTGTGTGGTGGCCGTTTTCGTGGTGTCGTCATAGGTCAGGCCGGTCTCCGGGGTAGGGGCGAGGTCGTCGGTAAAGGGATCTATCATTTTTTGCGGAGCATCTCGGCTGCCTTCGTCAGGTCAGGCAGGCCGTAACCATAGATGTTGTCAGGGTGGTCAGCGCGTGAGGCGGTGCGCCGCAGGGCGTCGATGAGGTCGGTGGGGCGTTTGTCGGGGAAGGCCTGCATGAGGCAGGCTGCGGCGCCGCATGTGAGGGGGCAGGAGAAGGATGTGCCGCTGACGCGGGTGATGAGGCCGGTGATGTCGTATACATATACGTCTTCGCCCATGGCCATGACGTCTGGCTTGATGCGGCCGTCGGCTGTGTGGCCCACCGAGCTGAAGTCGGTGTTGACGCCCGTGCTGTCCACGGCGCCTACGGTCAGTATGTCGGGGGCGTCTGCCGGGATGCCTATCTTCTTCCAGCGTTTGCTGCCCGCGTTGCCGGCGCTGTTGACCACGAGCAGGCCGCGTGAGGCAGCCAGCGAGGCGCTGCGGCTGTTGAGGTGGGTGCGTCCGTCGAGCATGGCGTAGGTCAGCTTCATGTCTTTGTGGTCGAAGTGGGTATATCCTAACGACGAGGTCACTATGTCGCAGCCTAAGCTGTCGGCATATTCGAGGGCCGCACACCAGTTGTCTTCCTCTATCATCTGCTCCGAGCGCGTGTCCTCGGTTACGAGCAGGTAGAAGGCGGCGTCGGGAGCCGTGCCCACGAGGCGGTGGGGCGACCGGGCTGCTATGCAGGAGAGCACATTCATGCCGTGGTCGTCGGCCTCGTAGACGGAGCGGCCCGGGGTTACGTAGTTGCGTGTGCCCAATACGTTGACCTCTTGCAGGCCCGGTATGATGTCGGCGTTGAAGAAGCCCGCGTCCATCACGGCTATGGTCACGCCGCGGCCCGTGTATCCCTGTTTGTGCATGGCGTCTACGCCGAGCATGGCGGCCTGGTGGTGGCCCAGGCCCATGTAGTGGGCTTGGGGCTTGGGGGCGAGGTGGTCGTAATCCTCCTGCTTGATGGACTTCAGGAAGCACAGCAGGGTGCTGTCGCCTGCGGCGTAGAGGCTGTCGGCAGCCCCGAAGGGCTTCACCAGATTATGACGCAGGGCATTGGCCTCGTCGCTCGTCAGCTTGTGGCTGCCGGGTGTCATGGTTGGTGGCTGTTGCCAGACGAGGCACACGTCCTTCACGAAGGGCAGGCGGCGCAGCGGGGCGAGGAGTGCGGTGTCGCCCACTTCTACGACGGCGGTATTGTTCCACTTGCTCACGAGGCGGACGGTCAGCCCCATGTGGCGCAGGCTGTCGAGGTATGCCGGGGTGAGCGGCAGGTCGTGGTGGTCCACTTTCAGGCCGTAGCGTCGCCGGCGCTCTATGGCTTTGGGCGAGAGGAAGGCTTCGGGCCGTCCGGTCTTGTAGCCGCAGCCTTTCTTGTCGGTAAGGTAGACGCGATAGCAGTCTTTCTGCCCGTTCGCCGCTACCTCTTGGGCGGCGAGGGTCATGGGCATGGTGCTGCCTGCCGGCAGTCCGAGGGTGAACAGCAGTATGCGCAGATGGGCGCGTAGATGACTGAGGAGAAGCATAAGCGGGGTAGGGGAGGTGGTGTGTATATTTCTATCGGGAGGGCCGGCTGTGATGAGGAGGGCGGGTCGTGGCGCTCAGCCTTCGTGATTGGCCGGTGTGGTGTAGAGGCCGATGCCGCGCTGGCTGTCTATCACAGCGCCGCCAACCAGGCGGTTGCCCACGTAGAACACTGCGCTCTGACCCGGTGTGACGGCACTTACGGGTCGCGGCGTGCGCACCAGCAGACGGCCGTCGTCTAAGGGCTCGACGCGGCAGGCCACCGGGTCGCTGTGGTAACGTATGCGCACCGTGAGGTCTGTCTGTCCCACCCCGTCGCGGGGGCTGACAAAGGTGGCGTCGCTCACGAAGAAGGCGCTCGCGAGCAGGTCGGCCTTCGTGCTCAAGACTACGGTGTTCTTCGCGGCGTTGAGGCGCACCACGTAGGCGGGTGTGCCGAGGGCTATGCCGAGGCCCTTGCGCTGGCCCACGGTGTAGAAGGGCACGCCGCGGTGGCAGCCCAACTGCCGGCCGGCCGTGTCGACGAAGGCACCGCCGTCGACGGCTTTCATGCGGGCTGCGGCGTGCTGCTCCAGGAAGTCGCGGTAGTCGCCTTCTACGAAGCAGACCTCCATCGACTCTTTGCCGCCGGCCTTGGCCTCATAGCCTCGAGCGGCCAAGTAGCGGCGCACTTCGGTCTTGTGCATGCCTCCCAAGGGGAAGCGGCAGCGACGCAGCACCTCCTGCGGCACTCGCCATAGAAAGTAGCTCTGGTCCTTGGCGGCGTCGGCTCCGCGCAGCAGGTAGACGTGTCCTTCAGCGTCGGTCTCCGTCTGTACGTAGTGGCCCGTGGCCATCAGGGGACAGCTTAGGCGGTCGGCGTACTCGGCCATGAGGCGAAACTTGAAGTGGCGGTTACAGCGCACGCAGGGGTTGGGGGTGCGCCCCGAGGCGTACTCGTCGATGAAGTGGCTCACCACGTCGCGGCGAAACTCCTCGCGCACGTCGGCCACATAGTGGGCTATGCCGAGCCTGTCGGCCAGGGCTTTGGCGCTCTTTATGAAGGCGGGCTCGCCGGGCAGCCGTCCGCTGCGCAGGGTGGCTTCGTCGCAACCGCTCAGGGCGGCGGGCTCAAAGTGGCCGGGCAGGTCAAAGACGCGCATGGTCATGCCCACCACTTCGTAGCCCTCGGCCTGAAGCATGAGGCAGACGGCGGAACTGTCGATGCCGCCCGACATGGCTACAAGGATGCGGGGGCGCGGTGAAGGGGGAAGGGATGACTGAGACATGGAGCGGCGCGTTGAGGGCTATTTGGTGGCGGCCTTCTTGGTCAGGGCCACTTCGGCCTGATTTTGCAATACGTCGCTGCCGGGGTAGCCGCCTGTCTTGAAGTTGTCCCATACGGCGTTGCCGTCCTTGCCTAATATCATGTACGAGGGTATGCCGGGAATGCCGAGGGTGCGTATGACGCTGTCCCACTGGGCAGCGGTCAGACGGTAGTGAGTGCCTGCGATGGTCTTCACCATCTGTTCCCAGTCTTCCTGGGGCGAGTTTTCGCCGGCTATGTAGACAAACTCGCAACCTTTGGCCATGAGACCGTCCTTGATGTCGTGTATCTGCTTCATGGCTAAGCGGCACGGGCCGCACCAGGTGGCCCAGAAGTCGATGACGACGACCTTGCCCTTGAACTCTTTGCCTATGGCGTCGACGATGTCTTTGCCTTGGAGGCTGATGGGGAGGGTCTTGATGACGGAGGGAGCGGCGTCGGCGGTTGTGGCGGGCTGCTCGGCGGCGTCGGTCTGCGGGCGGGTTGAGGGCTGCTTGCCGCAACTCGTGGTGGCGGTCAGCAGGGTGGCCGCAAAGAGGAGGATGATCTTTTTCATAATGGTGTACGTGGAGAAAGGGTTTACGTGTGGCCGCAGGTGGACCGGCCGGTCATGTGACGGTTCTGCCCACGGCGAAGCAAAAGTACAACATTCTTTTCGTGCGGCCTAAGTTTTTGGTGGGCAGAAGCACGCGGTCTGTGGTTGCGAGCCCCTCTTTCCGTGGCGCGAAGGGGATTTGCCGTTTCTGGAAGCATCCGCGAGAGTGAAATCTGCCCGAATGCAAGGTTGCATTGGGCCGAAAGCAAGGTGGCATCCGCCCGAAAGCAAGGTGACATCCGCCCCAATGTTACTCGCGCGAAGGCTTCCGAGAACGGCAAAACCCCTCGTGGCAACGGGCCGGAGCGGTGGGTCGTCGGTTGTCCGCTTCGTGACCACGACCACAAGGTCGCCCGGGCTGCCCGCCATAGGCCCACGCTTCATGCCGGTACGCTACCCTCTTGACGCGACGGTGGCCGGGGCGAAAAGATATATTTCAGACGTATCGGCCAGCCGTTGACAGTTAATCAAATATTTTACGTACTTTTGTCGCACCACAGGGAGAGCGTCTGCCTCCCTGCCGGCGTCCGTGCAGCCGCACGGCGTCCTCACTAACCCCTTCAGACCGACTGCCACATGCACACCTTCCTTCACGCCGCCGACATAGGGCCGCTCGACCTCGCCCTCAGCGAAGCCGCTGCCATCAAGCAGGACCGCTATCGCTACGAGGCCCTGGGCCGCCACAAGACCGCCCTCCTCATCTTCTTCAACAACTCGCTGCGCACACGCCTCTCCACCCAGAAGGCAGCGCGTAACCTCGGCCTCGACGTGGTGGTGCTCGACGTCAACCAGGGCGCCTGGAAACTCGAGACGGAGCGCGGCGTGGTCATGGACGGCGACAAGAGCGAACACCTGCTCGAGGCTGTGCCCGTCATGGCACAATACTGCGACCTCATCGGCGTGCGCACCTTCGCCGGCCTCACCGACCGCGACGCCGACTATGCCGAAAATATTCTCTCGCAGTTCATCCGTTACAGCGGACGCCCCGTCTTCTCCATGGAGAGCGCCACCGCCCACCCCCTGCAGGCTTTCGCCGACCTCATCACCATCGAGGAGCACAAGCGCAAGCCCCGCCCCAAGGTGGTGCTTACCTGGGCGCCCCATCCCCGCGCCCTGCCTCAGGCTGTGCCCAACAGCTTCGCCGAGTGGATGCGGGCTGCCGATGTCGACCTCGTGGTCACTCACCCCGAAGGCTACGAGCTCGATCCCCTCTTTGTGGGAGACGCCCGCGTGGAGTATGACCAGCGCCGCGCCTTTGAGGGTGCCGACTTCGTCTATGCCAAAAACTGGAGCTGCCCCGGTGTGACCAACCCCGCTGACTACGGAAAAGTGCTCTCGAAAGACATGGACTGGACCGTCGATGCCGCCAAGATGGCACTGACCAACGACGCCGCCTTCATGCACTGCCTGCCAGTAAGGCGCAACATGATTGTGACCGACGACGTCATAGAGTCACCCCGCTCGCTCGTCATTCCCGAAGCCGCCAACCGCGAAATATCGGCCACCGTCGTCATCAAGCGAATGCTCGAGAGCCTCTGATCCCGCGCCTCGTGCGCCGCAGCCCCCGGGCAGCGACGTGGCGGCAGCGCCCTCTGCTTGTAACCCTTATTTTTATTCATTTTATATACTATGAACAAACTTCTTACTCTACTGGGTCTGCTGTGCTGCTTTACGCAGCAGGTCATGGCAGACAAGATCCAGGCATCCACTACCCCCCCCACCGACCCGGGGGCTGTGCCTGAGCATCTCTACACCATGAAGAGTGGCAACAACTACTTTGCCACCGCTCGCACCTCGCCCACACAGACAGCCGACAATTACGGCTACTTTGCATTTTATGCAGTGGACGGGTTGGACAACACCTACTACATTTACAGTTACCGCGACAAGAAGTGGCTGGGCTACGAGAAGGCCGGCAGCTACTCCAACAAGACGGGCTTCGTCACCCTCAACGACGAGAAGGTGGAAGGCGCCTACTTCAAGCTCGACAACTACAGCGGCGACCTCTACAGCATTGCCCCCTACAACTCCACGGGAGTGGCCGGCAAGTACCTCAACTGGTTTACCGGCATAGGCAATAACAACCCCGTCGACGGCGATGTGACCCTCGGCCTCTGGCAAGACAACGGCGCCGCCGACGCAGGCAGCCGCTGGACCTTTACCGAGGTGGAACAAACCGCTTACAGCTACCGCTTCAGCCTGCCCGCGGGCGTCAAGGTTACCATCGGCGACACCCAGTTGGCCGACGGCGACACCTACGTCAGCGATGCCCGCCTGAGCCGCAGCCTCATCAATGTGCCCGTGCAGGAAGGCAAGTTCGCCGTGACCTCGGTCAACGACGTGGACGGCCAAGTGACTGTGCGCTACTTCGACAACGTGACCCAGGCCGCCGTGGCCGCCTACACCCGCCCCGTGGTCTATCCCGGTCAGCAGGACGCTGTGGGTGAGGCCAAGGTAGAGCATGTGGGCGATGTCTACACCCTCTACAACAACGTGCTGGCAGCCTCCTTCATCATGGATGGCAGTGGCATCTACTTCGCCGGAAGCAAGGCCATGAACCTCGAGCCCGGCACAGAGCCCTTCACCATAGCCTTCGGCAACGGCGACAATGTGCCCGCCTCGGCCATGACCCTTAACAGCTATGCCTCCACCATGCTCGAAGGCGACCCCAATGCCGTGGGCGGCGCCGAACACAACAACGGCCGCATGCTCGCAGCAGCCTACTCCTATGTATATAAGGGCCGCACGCTCGAGGTGATATGGAAGGCCGTGCTGCGTGACGGCAGCCACTACCTGCGCACCGAGCTCGAACTCATTGCCGCCGACAGCATCGACATGTTCAACGTCATACCCATGATCTACAACGTCAACGCCGCCGAGGCAGGCTCTACCCCCGCCGTCGTAGGCAATACCCGTGGCGCTGTGCTCATGAGCAACAAAATCTTCGCCGGTCTCGAAAACCCCGTGGGGTATAACACCGTAGGCGACGCCGCCGACAGCGAAGACCTCTACGACCTGACCACCACCCTCGACGCCCAGCGCATAGAAGCAGCAGCATGGACGCAGGTGGCATCAAGCGCTGTGCCCAACCGTGTGACCGAGGCCACCGGCGCAGGATACCCCAACGTCTACGCCGTGGAGCAGACAGACGTCACCCTCGAGAAGGGACAGAAAGTGGTGGCCCTCCTCAAGTATGTGAGCGGCAACAACAAGCTCTACATCGGCGGTATCGACCTGCTCGACGCCAATAACGACGTGGTGGCCAGCGACTACCATGTGGGCTACACGGGCACCGCCCACACCGACAACAGCTACACCTTCATAGCCCCCAACGACGGCACTTTCAAAGTGCGCGTGCTCGTGGAGAACATGCACGAAGCCATCAACGCAGTGAGCACCCTCACCACCCAGATCTACACCCCGAAACCCGGCGTAGTCATCAACACCGACGTGGTAACCATTCAGGGACGCTGGAGCCGCAACGCCTGGCTGCCTGGAGGCGACACGTGGAAGATTAGCTCCGTGGTGGGCCTCATCGCACAGGACGGCACCGAGGCCGAGACCAACATACACAAGTCGCAGAAGCGCCGCTCCTTCCTCGCCTACTCTGAGAGAGAACGCGCAGTGCCCTGGAGACCTAACCCCGCCTATATCTCCTGGTACGAGCTTAATATCAATCGCAACAACGCCGCCGACCCCACCGGCAACATGTCGGCCGAGCAAGTGCTCGACGTGCTCAACCACTGGAAGACCGATTTCTACGACCGCTACGGCGTAGGTCCGCAGAGCTTCGTCATTGACGACGGCTGGGACAACTACGGCACATGGACCTTCCATGCCGGCTTCCCCAACGAGATGCGTGATATCTGTGCCCTCGCCGAGGAAATGGGCGCCGGCGCCGGTGCATGGCTCGGCCCCGTGGGTGGCTATGGCACCAGCGGTAATTACCGCCGCAACTACTGGGCAAACAAGGGAGGCATGGTGCTTTCCAACCCCGCCTACTATACCACCTTCAAGACCGCTGCACACAACCTGACCAAGAACCAAGGCGACTTCCGCTTCTTCAAGTTCGACGGCATCTCGGCCAAGTTCTCGGCCGTAGGCCCCGACGACGGCGATACAGGTAACGAGAACGCCGAAGGCATCATCCGCTTAGAGCGCTACGTGCGTGAGGAACTGAAGCGCGACATCTTCTTCAACACCACGGTAGGCACCTGGGCAAGCCCCTTCTGGTATCACTACACCGACGCAACCTGGCGACAGGAGAACGACTACGGCACCATAGGCAACAACTCCATAGACCGCGAGAACTGGATTACCTACCGCGACCGCCTCGTCTATCAGAACTATGTGACCAACTCGCCCATCTGCCCCATCAATACCCTCATGACCCACGGCTTCATACTCAGCCGCTTCGGCAACGTGAGCAGCAACATGACCTACGAGGCCGTACGTCGCGAGCTGCGCTGTGCCTTCCTCTGTGGCTCAGGCATGGTAGAACTCTACAACGACTACGCCCTCATGAACTCCATCGAGAAGGGCCGTCTCTGGGCAGACCTCGCCGAGTGTATCAAGTGGCAGAAGCGCAATGCCGACGTGCTGCCCGACGCCCACTGGGTGGGTGGCAACCCCTGGACAGGCAGTGCCGCACAAGTCTACGGATGGGCTTCATGGAACGGCACAAAGGCCACACTCGCCCTGCGCAACGGCGCTAACGACGCCCAGACCTATACCTTCACCCTGCGCGAGGCACTCAACATTCCGGCCAACGTCAACGGCAGCATCGTGCTGCGTAAGTCGTTTGGCGAGCAGCTGCCCCTCGAAGGGCTGACCGAAGGACAGGCTATCGACATAGACGCTTCACTCACCGTCACCCTCCCCGGCAGCAGCGTATACGGCTTCGACGGCCTCGATGCCGCAGCTACGGCAGTGCCCGTGGCTTCACTCACCATCGCCACCGAGCAGAACGCCACCGAGATGTATGTGGGCAACTCGCTCGCAGCCATCGCCACCGTAGCCCCTGCCGAGGCCTCCTTCCCCGCCATAGTCTGGAGCAGCAGCAATGAGGACGTGGCTACCGTGTCGGGCGGATTCATCTTGGCCAAAGCTGAGGGAGAGGCCGTGATAACCGCCACCGCCACCGACGGCTCCGGAGTAAGTGCCTCTGTCACCATCGCCGTTGTGCCCAAGCCCCTCGAACCCTACGCTCTCAACTTTGATAAGGACGCCGACCCCGTCAGTGACGACCGTTACGTCAAGAGCATCACCTTCGCCACCTCTTCTGCCACCACCCAGCTCGTTATAGCTGAGAACGAGCGCCGCCCCTACGTAGACAAGTCGGTCGACGAGTCGGCCCTCATCTCCTGCGTGAAAGGTGAAAGCGTGCAGGTGACCTTCGACCGCATCGGCGGTTGGACCAATGCCTACGTCTACATCGACCTCGACCATAGCCAGCAGTTCTCTTTCCGCGAGGGCGAGCTTGACCAGACCGGCACCGAACTCATGACATACAGCTTCTACACCGGCAGCTTCGACAACGACCTCGCAGGCCAGAACTCAGCAGGCACTGCCCTCAGTGGCGGCACCCGTAACACGATGTACTGCCCGCCTTTCACCGCACCCGCCGAGGCCGGTGACTATCGCATTCGTTTCAAGATGGACTGGAACAGTGTGGATCCCGGTGGGCAGATAGCCGCCAACGGCGACTGCTACGGCTATAATGGTTTCTTATTCAATCGCGGCGCCATCATCGATGCCACCTTGCGCGTCCTCAATGAGCCCTCAGCCATTCATGAGACTATGCAGACCACGGCTGCCAAGCCTGTGTACTACGACCTCTCCGGCCGACGCCTTGACAAAGCCCCTGCGAGCGGCGTCTACATCCGCGACCGCAAGAAGGTGGTGAGATAAGCCCTTCGCAGCGTCTCTGACACCTATATATCATACGAGAAGGGTGCGTCCCGGCCATACGACCGAGGCGCACCCTTCTTCCGTGTAGGAGGGACGACGAGGCTGAGCACAGGGCGGTTGAGCCGGCAAGGCTTCATCACGACACCTCACGACGCTTTGCGATACTGCGTAGGCGTCTGGCCGGAGAGTCGTAGATAGTTTCTTATCGCATGGCGGTATCTTCGTTTTTAATTGGAGGTTGACGCCACCCATCAGCGTGGCTAATGCTGCTCCGCCCATTTACTTGATGGCCAGGCGGCGTGAAGTCTCTTTATTGTCCATAATCTGTAAGTATCTTTCAAGGCGCAAAATAACAGCCATCCCCGGTAATCCATGTTACACATGTTGCGGAGGAAATTACCAATATTGTGGAAGTGGATGTGGGGCGTGAGTTCTGAACTTTCTATGATACTCTTTCAGACCTTTATTGCCAAAGAACCTATAAGAAACAAGAGCCATGGCTCGGCAAGTGAGTGAGAAGTTGTACTTTTGCCTGGCTATTTATACATATTGTATCTATGGATATTCTTTATGCTCTTCTCTATATGCTCAATGAGATGTCGCCTTATATTCTCTTGGGCTTCCTTATCGCTGGCCTCCTCCATGCTTTTGTTCCCACCCGGTCATTGACTCGTCACCTTAGTGGCACGGGATTGAACTCTGTAGTCAAGGCAGCCCTGTTTGGCATCCCTCTCCCCCTTTGTTCTTGTGGGGTGTTGCCTACAGCCATAGGGCTTCGTCGGAGTGGCGCGTCAAAGGCTGCTACCTCATCCTTTCTGATAGCTACACCGCAGACGGGCGTTGATAGTATAGCTGCCACCTGGTCGCTTCTTGGTCCAGCTTTTGCCATAGTGCGTCCGCTTGCAGCTCTGGTTACGGCTCTTGTAGGTGGGATGGCAGTGGGACGCACAGAGAGACAATCATCTCTTCCTGCAGTAGCTTCGCCTTCCGTGGTTTCAGAAGCGTCTGGTTTTTGCGACTGTGCTTCTATAGTCAATGAGGAAGCAGCGCGAGATGAGGTAGCATCTTCCGTGAAGCAAAGATGTATAGATGCCTTGAGGTATGGCTTTGTTGAGTTGCTTCAAAGCATTGGCGGCTGGTTGGTGATGGGACTACTTATAGCCTCACTTATTACGGTGTATGTACCGGCCGACAGCCTTGCTGTCTTTAAGGACTGTCCCCTGCTGTCGATGGTGGCGGTCTTATTGGTGGCGATCCCCATGTATGTGTGTGCTACCGGTTCAATCCCCATCGCTTTATCGCTCATGTTGAAGGGGCTCTCTCCCGGTACGGCCCTTGTGCTTCTCATGGCCGGACCTGCAGCCAACTTCGCATCTTTTGCATTGATATCTAAGGAGATGGGTCGTCGTTCTGCCTTGGTTTACCTTGGTGCCATTGTGGTGGGGGCTATGGGCTTCGGCCTTGTCATTGATTACCTCCTCCCATCAGCCTGGTTTATCCCTCCCGCTTCCATGCAGATGGCCTGTAGCGATTGCCATGCCTCCCTCTTTTCCTACGTATGTTCCGCTGTGCTATTACTCTTGCTCGTGTCCACACGTTTGTTTTTTATGGGCAAGAGGGCAATTGTTACAACGGATCTTCCAACTGTCATTTATGTGGTCGACGGTATGGAGTGTAGCCATTGTCAGCGTACGGTGGAGAATGCTATACGTTCAGTCAAGGGTGTTGAACAAGTGACTGTCCATCTTTCCAAGCGTCAGGCTGTAGTGATGGGTAAACATACTGCGGCCGATGTCGTGGCTGCTGTACGTCGTGTGGGCTTCAATGTCAAGGAGTATTAGGCTGTTCCTCCCTGTGTCCTTCACATGAAGGCTGCTACTCTCACTCTGTCTCCGTTTGCAGGGAGCGAGTGGTTTATAGGAAGTGCTGACTGTCCGGAACATTTATTGTAGCATACATCCTTCGTAAACACGCCCCTCCTGCTTTCAACATTCTGACCAGACAGCAATAATAGAAAGCATATCCTGCACTCTGTTCCCTCAGTGTGAGCCGAGGGGCCGGTGGTGCAGGATATGCTTATGTATATCTATGACTTTGTCAGCAGCTAATAAGACTCCACCTATTTGGTTGCAAAACGTCGGGCCTGTTCGGAAATGAGAGCTGCATCGTCAAAGTAGTTGATTTTCATGGCACGCCGAACCTCGTCTAAGGTCTGTGCAGCCACTTCGCGAGCTTCTTCGCATCCCTTCTTGAGCATGTCATAGACGGCCGGGATGTCTTTCTCAAATTCTGCGCGGCGGATGCGAATGGGTTCCAGCTCTTCCTGTAAGATGTTGTTGAGAAACTTCTTCACTTTCATGTCGCCCAGTCCCCCTTGTTGATAGTGCTCCTTCACCTCGTCAAGGTTCTGGTAATCGGGCCAGTAGGCAGCGAAGTGGTCAGGTTTGCAGAACGCATCGAGGTAGGTGAACACAGTGTTCCCTTCCAAGTGACCGGGGTCTTCCACATGTATATGCAGCGGATCGGTGTACATAGACATGACCTTTTGTTTTACCTCCTTGGCTGTTTCTGCCAGATAGATGCAGTTGCCGAGGCTCTTCGACATCTTGGCCTTCCCGTCTATCCCCGGGAGACGGCAGCACACCTCGTTCTGAGGAAGCAGGATGTTAGGCTCGATAAGGGTTTCGCCATAAATGTGATTGAAGCGTCGGGCTATCTCCGTGGCTTGTTCTATCATCGGCTTCTGGTCCTCGCCTGCCGGCACAGTGGTAGCCTTGAATGCGCAGATGTCAGCAGCTTGTGAGACGGGATAGGTGAAGAACCCTACCGGTATGCTCGACTCAAAGCCACGCATGCCGATTTCTGTCTTCACCGTAGGATTTCGTTGCAGGCGGCTGACAGTTACAAGGTCCATGAAGTAGAAAGATAGTTCGCAGAGTTCAGGTATCTGGCTCTGTATGAAGATGGTAATCTTGTCGGGGTTAAGACCTGCGGCAAGGTAGTCAAGTGCCACCTCGATGACGTTCTGACGTACCTTCTCTGGATTATCAATGTTGTCTGTCAGTGCCTGAGCATCGGCTATGAAGACAAACATCTTCTTGAAGTCGCCCTCGTTTTGTAGTTCTACGCGACGTTTCAGCGAGCCTACATAGTGACCAATGTGAAGACGCCCTGTCGGGCGATCGCCAGTGAGTATGATTTTATCTTGTGCCATTCGGGTTGTCTGTCTATCTTTATGGGATTTATCTGCAAAGGTAGTGATATAATATATGGTGGGTTCTATTCTTACAATTTTATTTGTACGAGGAGGGTTCTCTTAGCCCTTGTACCCAGCCTTGTGTCCGGTTGTTGGCTCGTGTCCGGCTTGGGTAAACTGGTGATGCTTTCATGGACGAGTAAGTTGTGCTCGGTGTCTATTTCACGATATACTCCTCGATGTTTCCCGTATGTGAGGAGAAGTTGATGCCGATGC
>CAMAMB010000020.1 GCA_945836755.1 uncultured Bacteroidales bacterium | reverse complement strand
GCCTCCCCGGTAACTATCTCTTTAATGCGCTGGGCCTTTATTGCGTTGGCTGCATCAAGGGTTATTTGGTTTGCTACTTTATCAGCCTCAACCCCTGGGCGCTCCGGGATAAGGTAAAGTTTTAGGAACTCATAGGAACGCACCCCGTCCCGGTAAATATCCAGGTAAAGGGATTTGTTGCCTTTGGATAACTCCTTAAATCGAATTATTACAGGTTCTTTTGCCTGCACTCGTTTTTTGGGTCTTGCCATAAAAAATATAACCTTGTTACGAGTGCAAAGGTGGGGAAAATAACCGAAACGAGTAACAAACGAGTAACAAAAAAGCGCGAAAAGTAACAAAAAATACCCCTAACAAGGTAAGGCCAAGTAAAACAAAAGGCGGCATAAAAGCCGCCATATCAGTTAGTTATATTGTACTTACTTTTCCTTGTTTATACCATTTACACATTAAAGCGGAAGTGCATGATGTCGCCGTCCTGCACTACATACTCTTTGCCTTCTACGTGCAGCAGGCCGGCGTCGCGTACGGCGGCCTCGGAGCCGAGCCGCACGTAGTCGTCATACTTGATTACTTCGGCGCGGATGAAGCCTTTTTCGAAGTCGGTGTGTATGACGCCGGCGCATTGTGGTGCCTTCCAGCCCCGGCGGTATGTCCATGCCTTCACTTCCATCTCGCCTGCCGTGATGAAGGTCTCTAATTGGAGCATGGCGTAGGCGGCTTTGATGAGGCGGTTGCAGCCGCTTTCTTCGAGCCCCACGTCTTGCAGGAACATCTGGCGCTCTTCGTACGTCTCCAGCTCGGCGATGTCTGCCTCGGTCTGCGCGGCCAGCACGAGCACCTCGGCGTGTTCGTCCTTCACTGCCTCGCGCACTTCGTCCACGTAGTGGTTGCCGCTGGCGGCGGAGGCTTCGTCCACGTTGCACACGTAGAGCACGGGCTTGGAGGTCAGCAGGAAGAGGCCCTTGGCGGCCTTCTCTTCTTCTTTCGTGTCGAAGCTGACGGAGCGGGCGCTCTTGCCTTGAAGCAGGGCATCCTTGTAGGCCAGCAGCACGTCGTACTCTATCTTGGCGTTCTTGTCGCCGCCCACCTGGGCTATCTTCTCCACGCGCTTGATGCGGTTTTCCACCGTCTCTAAGTCCTTGAGCTGAAGCTCGGTGTCTATGATTTCCTTGTCGCGCACGGGATTGACGCTGCCGTCCACGTGCACCACGTTGCCGTCGTCGAAGCAGCGAAGCACGTGGATGATGGCGTCGGTCTCGCGGATGTTGCCGAGAAACTGGTTGCCCAGCCCCTCGCCTTTCGAGGCCCCTTTCACCAGCCCCGCGATGTCTACTATCTCCACCGTGGTGGGCACGATGCGGCCCGGGTGAACCAGCTCGGCGAGCTTCGTTAGGCGTTCATCGGGTACGGTAATCACGCCCACGTTGGGCTCGATGGTGCAGAAGGGGAAGTTGGCCGATTGGGCCTTGGCGTTGCTTAGGCAGTTGAAGAGCGTCGACTTGCCCACGTTGGGCAGGCCTACTATGCCGCATTGTAAACTCATTGGAAGTGTCTTGCTATATGGTTCAGTGTGCAAATTTAGCAAATCCCCTTGGATGGCAGCGCCTTTTCCCCGTGCTATCCTTCCTTCCGGCCCTTTTGTGACTGCCTTCGACCCTGCCGCCGGTGGGGCCGAAGGTGAAATTGAAAAAAATCTTACCTTTGTGCCCATGCTGTTCAACTCCTACGCCTTCCTCCTCTTCTTCCCCGTCGTGCTGGCCGTCTACTGGGCGCTGCGTCGCTGCTTGCAGGTGCAGAACGTTTGCCTCGTCGTGGCCAGCTATGTGTTTTATGCGTGGTGGGACGTACGTTTCCTGGGCCTTATCCTCTTCGTCACCTTGGTGGGCTACGTGGCCGGCCTTCTCAGCGAGGCGGCGGGCTGTCGGCGCCTGCTTTCGCGCCTCTGCTGCTTAGGTGCCGTGGTGGTGGGGTTGGGTGTTCTGGCGCTCTTCAAGTACTACGATTTCTTTGTCCTCTCGGCTGTCCGCCTGCTGTCGTTTTTCGGTTTGTCGGTCTCTTGGCCGCTGCTCCGCTGGGTGCTGCCGGTGGGCATAAGCTTCTATACCTTTCAGATGGTGGGCTATGTGGTCGATGTTCACCGCCGTCAGCTGCCGGCCTGCCGCGATGTCCTGGCCTTTGCGGCCTTTCTCAGCTTCTTCCCCCAGCTGGTGGCGGGTCCCATTGAGCGTGCCGCCCGTCTCTTGCCGCAGATGACGCAGCCCCGCAGTCTCTCCGCCGAGGCCGTCACCGGCGGTTTGCGCCTCATGCTCTGGGGGCTGGTCAAGAAGATGCTCGTGGCCGACCGCTGTGCGCCCCTTGTCGATGCCGTCTATGCCAATCCCGCGGCCGACGGCCTCGACCTCTGGGTGGCCACCGTGCTCTTCGCCTTTCAGATATACTGCGACTTCTCGGGCTATTCCGACATAGCTGTCGGCGCGGCGCGTCTCTTCGGCATCAGCCTCATGCGCAATTTCGACATGCCCTATCTCGCCACCAATGTGGCCGACTTCTGGCGTCGCTGGCACATCTCGCTCATGACGTGGTTGCGCGACTACGTCTACATCCCCCTCGGTGGGTCGCGCCGCGGCCCTTGGCGGCGTCTGGTCAACACGTTGGTGGTCTTTCTCGCCAGCGGCCTTTGGCACGGGGCCAACTTCACCTTTGTGGCCTGGGGTGCCTACCATGCCTTGTGCTTCGTGCCTCTCGTCTGGCTCAGGTCGCGTGCGCCCCGGCCCCGTCGTTTCCTTCCCGCCTCGCTTCCGCTCAGGGGGCTGTCACTCTGGCTGAAGCGCGGCCTCACCTTCGCTGTGGTCTGCGTGGGGTGGGTCTTTTTCAGGTCGCAGTCTCTCGGCGAGGCGTTCTCTCGTCTGGCTGCCATGACCTCGTCCCTCTCTCTCCATTCGCCTTACGGAGGCTGGTCGTCGCTGGCCCTGCCCTTGGCCCTGATGGCGGTCGAGGCGCTGACGCCCTGCCGCGAGTGTCCGCTGGCCTTCCGTGGTCGCGGCCTGTGGGCCTTCCGCCCCGTGCGCTGGGCCGTCTATTATGCGTTGGTTTTCGCCGTGCTCTACTGGGGTGGAGCGCAGGCTGAGTTTATCTATTTCCAGTTCTGAGCCCCATGAAGTCTTTCCCTCCCGTCGCCTATTGGTTGCGTTGCGCCTTGTTTGCGGCCCTTCTCCTGCTGCCTGTCGCCGCGGGCGAGTGGTACGTGCGCTCCTTGCCCAATCCGGCCAAGGCGAAACATGCCTTCCTCGCTGCCCGCAGCCACGAGGTCGACACGCTCATCCTCGGCAACTCCCACGCCTACTACGGCCTGGCTCCCGAGCTGCTCGGCAGTCATGCCTTCTCCGCGGCCCAGGTGTCGCAGACGCTGCGTTACGACGCCTGGGTGCTCGCCCATTACCCCTTTCCGCGTCTGCGTGTCGTGGTGCTCACGCTCTCTGACTTCAGCCTCTACGAGGAACTGGAAGAGGGCGACGAGTGGTTCTTGGCCAACCGCTATCGCCTCTACATGGACTGCGACTTCCATTCGCGCCTCAGTGTCTATGGCTGGGAGGTGACGGCTTTCCGCCCCTTCTGCGAGAAGCTCGCGAGCCTCTGCCGTCCGCCTCGCATGAGGTGGAGCGCCGCGGGTCAGGGACTGGAATACACGCTCGAGTCACGGGCCCCGGGTCTGGCTTGGGACAATGGGCCGGAGCGGGCCGCCGCCAACGACTACGCCGACCTGAGCCTTTCGCGCCGCGGCATGGGTTACCTCGAGACCATCGCCCGTCACTGTGAGGCCCGCGGCCTGACGCTTGCGCTCGTGGCCACCCCGCTCACCCCCAGCTATCGCGCTGCCCGCAGCGCCGCCCGGGTGGCCGACACACGCCGCTGCCTCGCCGCCCTGCTGCGCCGCCACCCGTCTGTGCGCTATTACGATTATAGCGAGGCGGCTGCCTTCACCGCCGCCGATTTCTACGATGCAGACCACCTTAACCTCGACGGCTCTCACAAGCTCTCGCGCCTGCTCCGCCGCGACATGAGCCGGACGTGCCGCATTGAAGCGCCGTAGCGGGCTGTCGGGCAGAGGCTTTGACCCGTTCCGGCAATGCTTGGCGCCAAGTGGTTTCGGCCGAAAACAGATGTGGCGCCGGCCGGAAACAGATGTGGTTTCGGCCGAAAACAGATGTGGTTCTGCCCGAAACCACCCGGCACGGTGCCTTCGCGTCGTGGCTCCATGTATAGGTCAAGGTGGGGGCATCATGGTCAGGTTGTGTCCATGATGTCCCCACCTTTATGGTGAAAGCGCGGGTTTGAAGGCGGTCTGCTTAGTCGGCCCGGCGCAGGCTGTGGCCGTCGAAGCTCACACGGTAGGTCTTGCCCTTGCGTGTGTCGATGGTCAGGCTGTGGCGGCCGTAGCGCAGGCGGCAAGGGCCGCCGCTGTCGCTGGTGACGGTGGCTGTGACGAGCCGGCCGTCGCGCCAGGTCATGGCTATGCCGAAGTTGCCGCGGGCGCGCAGTCCCGTGATTTCTCCCTCGGCCCAGGCGTCGGGCAGCGAGGGCAGCAGGTCGACCACACCCGTGTGGCTCTGCAGCAGCATCTCGGTCACGCCGGCTGTACCGCCGAAGTTGCCGTCTATCTGGAAGGGCGGATGGCTGTCCCACAGGTTGTCGTTGGTACCGTGCTTCAGCAGGTTCTGGTAGAGCAGGTAGGAGTGGTTGCCGTCGTGCAGGCGTGCCCATTGGTTGAGCTTCCACCCCATGCTCCAGCCCGTGGCTCCGTCGCCCCGGTGTTCGAGCACCACGCGCGAGGCCTTGGCCAGTTCGGGAGTGGTTAGGGGCGAGATGGTGTGGCCGGGGTGCAGGCCGTAGAGGTGGTTGACGTGGCGGTGCTGGTCGGCGGGGTCGTCGATGTCGGTGCTCCACTCCATGAGTTGTCCGTAGCGTCCTATGCGGTAGGGGGCCAGGCTGTCGAGCACCTGCTGCCAGCGGGCCACGTCAGCCTCGTCGGTCTTCAGGGCCCGGGCGGCGGCCATGCAGTCGAGCAGTATCTCGCGCACGACGGCGTGGGTGAAGGTAGTGCCTTCGTCCACAGGTCCGTGTTCGGGCGAGGTCGACGGCGCGGCGGTGAGGGTGCCGTCCTTCTTGCGCCATAAGAAGTCTTCGGTGAAGAGGGCGCATTCCTTCATCAGGGGGTAGGCTGTGTGGCGCAGGAAGCTCAGGTCGCGCGTGAAGTCATAGTATTCCCACAGGTGGGTGGCCAACCACGAGGCCGCCATGGGGTTGTAGTTCCACGACATATCGGCGCCCTCGAGCGGAGCGGTGAAGCCGAAGATGTTGGCTGAGATGCCGGCAGCCCAACCACGGGCGCCCCAGTAGGCCATGGCCGTGCGTCGGCCGGGCTTGCGGAGGAGGCGGATAAAGTCGGTCAAGGGCTCGGCACACTCGGCCAGACCGGTAGGCAGGGCGGGCCAGTAGTTCATCTGCAGGTTGATGTTGTTGTGGTAGTCCACGCGCCATGGCCCGTCGACGTTGTTGTGCCAGATGCCTTGCAGGTTGGCCGGCAGGTTGCCGGGCCTTGACGAGGCTATGAGCAGGTAGCGCCCGAAGGCAAAGTAGAGGCTCTCGAGGCCGGGGTCTTTGGCTCCCTCGCGGTAGGCGGCGAGGCGGTCGGGGGTGGCGAGGTGGTCTTTGTCACCCTCGCCGCCCAGTCGGAACTGTACGCGGTCGAAGAGGGCGGCGTAATCGGCATAGTGCTCGGCGAAGAGGCGGTCGAAGCCCTTACGGGCGGCCTTCTGGAGCCAACGGGCCGTGGTGGCCCGGGGATCATCGCCCACGTAGGCCGCAGGGTCGGAGAAGTCGGGGTCGTAGTTGGGGCGGTAGTCGGTATCGGCGGTCAGGAGAATGACCACCTCGTCGGCGCCCTCGACATGGAGGGTGCCTGCCTCGTGACGCAGCGTGCCGCCCTTGGGCAGTACGCGCAGACGCACGGCGTAGGTCATCTTGTTGTTGTCAAGGCGTCCGCTGAAGAGCAGGCCGTGGGCCTCGTCGTAGCTGAAGTTTCCCTCGCTCACGGGGTTGGGGGTGTAGCTGATGGCTAAGCGCTGGCGGCCCGGGGCGGAGGCGCTGAAGCGCACGGCCATGACATTGGCGGGGTAGGAGACGAAGGTGCGGCGCTCGTAGCGTACGCCGTCGGCGGCGGTGAAGGCCACGGTAGCTACAGCGGAGTCGACGGAGAGACAGCGCTCATAACGGCTGAGGCCCTCTTCGGCGAGGCCGGTGGCTATGCACAGTTCGCCGAGGGTGGTGAATGACCCGAAGCGGAACTGCGGCTCGCGCCACGACTCGTAGGGCACGGGGCTGTTGAAGTTTTGCTCGGTGAGGCGGGCGGCGGTGGCATTGTCGCCACGCTCGAAGGCACTGCGTATCTCGGGCAGCAGGTGGGCGCTTTCTTTATTCTGTGCCCAATAGTCGGCCGGGCCGCCGGCAGTGGCCGGGCCGCCGCGCCAGAGCGTCTTTTCGTTGAGGGTATAGCGCTCGACGGCTACACTGCCCATGACGTTGCAGCCAATGGAGCCGTTGCCCAAAGGCAGGGAGCAGTTTTCCCATTCGCGGTCGGGGTTGAGATGTCCTTCGCCGGCACTGACGGGCTTGACGCCGCGGTCGCGGTCGGCCTCGCGGCCTTGCCACCATATCTCGCGGCCGGCAAGGGAGGTGGGGCGCGTGAAACGTACCACGTGCTGGGCCGACAGCTCAAGGCATAAGGCGGCCTGCAACAGGAGGCTCAGCAGGGGGAGACGGGGTATGCGGAAGGTTTTCATGGTATGACGGTGTGTAGGTGAGGGGAATAGGCGAGCCGGAAGCCGTGGCCTACTCGGCGAGCATGTCGTCGGCCGTGAGCGGACGGTACGGCCCGTCTTTGGCCTCGAAGATGACGGCGGGCTCAATGACCTCTAAGCTGTGCCAAGTGCCTGCGGGTATCTCTACGCCGTAGCGGCCCTGGGTGGGGTCGAGGTGGAAGCGCTCGGTCTCGTGGCGCAGGTCGTCGTAAAACATGACGTCAATCTTGCCACGCAGCAGGATGAAGGTCTCGGAGGTGTGGCGGTGGCGGTGAACGGCAAGCACGGTGCCCGGCTCTAAGGCGTTGAACATGCGCTGACTGAGGCTCTCGGCGCTGGCGTGCAGGTTATAATTCATGCGCAGTCTCTCAGACTGGCGGGCTTTGGCGGCGATGCCGTCAAGTAGTTGGTCGTCGATAATCATGGCTATGTAGATTGATGGTGGATAACGATAAAGGTCAGACGTCGGCTTGGAGCTGACGCCTGACCCTATATAAACATGCGGGAGAAGAGGGCGGCTGTGGCGGAATGTAACGTAGACTATCGGCACTGTGGTCTGCCCCCTTCGGCCGGCTTATTCGGCGGTAGTGGCAGGGACAGGCGTAGTGGCGGGTGCCTCGGTGGCGGCAGTGGCGGCAGCGGCCGCCTTGCTCTGAGGGCTGCGTGAGGCTGTGCGACGGCGTCCGCGACGGGCCGAAGCCTTGGGAGCTCCAGTCTGTGCAGCCTCAGCCTCGGTGGAAGGTGCGGCGCTCTCTGTGGCCGGCGCGGAGGCATCAGCGTCAGCGCCGTTGCTTCCCGTGACAGGCTTGGCGTCTTCGTGAACGGGTATGGAATTTTTAGCTGCGGGCTTGGCGGCTTCTGGAGCCGGCGTCAAGAGCTCGGTGGCTGCGGCGTTGCTTTCCGTAGAAGGCTTGTCGGCTTCAGCGGGAGCGGCGGGACTATCGTTGACAGCCATGGAGCCTTCAGCGACGGTATCGGCATTTTCAGTAGCCGGCTTGGCCGCTTTCGGCGTACGCTTGGCGCGTGGCTTGCGCTCTTTGTGCTCCGTCTTGGCAGCCTTGTCTGTCTGTGCGGCCGCGGCTTCGTCTTGTTTGTCGGCCTTGTCCTTGGGCGCGGCCTTGGTGTCGTCTTTCTTGGCAGCCTTGCGCTGGGCAGCAGGCTTCTCGGCGGCGGCGCTTTCTTTCTTGTCGGCAGCGCTGTCTTTCTTGGCAGTGGCGCTGTCCTTCTTGGCGGCGCGCTTTGCCTGGGCTTGTTCTTCGCTGGCAGCCTCTTCCGCCGTGCGTCCGCGGTGGCCGCCGCGACGGTTACGCTGTCGGGCCGACTCGGGCCGTTTGGGCTCGGCGGGCTGACTGCTTTCGGGTAGGTCGCTGACGTCTTCGTCCCAGTCTACACCGAGGGGCGCGGTGGCGTAGTCGTTGGCCAAGGCGCCTGTGTCGGGGCTGTCGATCACTTCGTAGCGGCGGGTGTGGTCGTAGGCCGCATCGTAGGCGTCGTCAGAGTGGCTGTGCATGCGGTCGGAAGGAGCGGACTTCGTCACCCCGGGCATGGAGGTGGCGGGCGGTGCGGCCGAGGCCGACGGCGAAAGGCCGAGATCGGCCAGGCGAGGCAGGGCAAAGTTCTCCACTGCCTCCATGGCGGTGCGTTGTTCCTTCCCGGCAAACACTTGGTCGTAGAGACGGGTGCTGGCGTTGAGGCGGATGAGAGCTTCCTTGGACCCACGCTGGTGGGCCTCCTTCTTGCTGCGTCCGCGGCCCTCACCCACGAGCACTCCCTCGGCGATAATGCGACAGCTGAACTGCTTGGTCTTATCGTTGGCCTCGGCGTCGTGGTACTCCAATAGGAGACGGTTCTTCTGGCTCCATTCCAAGAGTTTGCTCTTGAAGTTCACTTCGCGCTGGGCTACGGTGTCGAGGTCGAGATAACGGCCGATGACGCGGTTGGATATAAACCAGTGGCAGTGGCGGTATCCACGGTCGAGATAGATGGCGCCGACGAGGGCCTCGAAGGCATTGCCGGCGATGTTGGTATGGTTCATGCGCGTGGTCTGAGCCACGTGGATGAGCTTGTCTATACCCATCTCTGCAGCGAGCCGGTTGAGGGTCTCACGTTGTACCAGCTTGGAACGGGTGGCAGTAAGGAAGCCTTCACGCTCTGACTTGAAGTGGCGGAAGAGAATATCGCTGGTGACGGCTTCAAGGATGGCGTCGCCAAGATACTCTAAGCGCTCGTTATTGATAGGGCGCTGGGTCGCTGCGGGCCGTGTGCCCTTGCGACGGTCATGGTTTCTGCGATCTCTGCCTGCCTTGCTCTCACGCTGGAAAGGCTGTGACTTGTGGGAGAAAGCGATGCGGTAGATTTCAATATCGTGGGGGTAGAAACCCAGTATATCGTACAAGGCCGAAAGAAACTCCTTGTTCCGGCGGAACGGGAGTTTCATTCGGTCTAAAAGGTTCAGGATCATAGACAAAGGAGGATGAGATTACTGTGGAGTGATGAAACAGAAAGTCTCCCCTTATGCCTCGTACTTCTTGAGGATGCAGCAAGCGTTGTGACCGCCGAAGCCGAAAGTGTTGCTGAGGGCGGCGCGGATGGGACGCTTCTGGGCCTTGTTGAAGGTAAAGTTGAGGTTGTAGTCTATATTCTCGTCGCGGTCGTCGTCGTCGTGGTTGATGGTGGGAGGCACGATGTCGTTCTGTACAGCGAGACAGCAGATCATGGCCTCTACTGCGCCGGCAGCGCCGAGCAGGTGGCCCGTCATTGACTTGGTGGAGCTGATGTTGAGCTCGTAGGCGTGCTGTCCGAAGAGCTTGGTGATGGCCTTTACCTCGGAGATGTCGCCCACGGGAGTAGATGTGCCGTGCACGTTGATGTAGTCAATGTCCTCGGGCTTCATTTCGGCATCTTCGAGGGCTGCTTCCATCACGAGGTGAGCCCCAAGGCCTTCGGGGTGGGAAGCGGTGATGTGGTGAGCGTCAGCAGACATGCCTACGCCGGCCACCTCGCAGTAAATCTTGGCGCCGCGTGCCTTGGCGTGTTCAAGCTCTTCAAGTATGAGTATACCTGCACCTTCGCCCATGACGAAGCCGTCGCGGCTGGCCGAGAAGGGGCGCGAGGCACCTGCGGGGTCATCGTTGCGGGTCGAGAGGGCATGCATGGCTGTGAAGCCGCCTACGCCGCAGGGGAAGATGGCAGCCTCGGCGCCGCCCGTTACGATGGCGTTGGCCTTGCCTAAGCGGATGAGGTTGAAGGCGTCGGCTATGGCGTTGGTCGATGAGGCGCAGGCTGAGGTGGTCGTATAGTTAGGGCCGTGGAAGCCATACTGGATGGAGATGTGACCGGCGGCGATGTCGGCAATCATCTTGGGGATAAAGAAGGGATTAAACTTGGGCCCTTTGTCCTTATTGACGGCATAGTAGCCTGCTTCCTCCTCGAAGGTGTGTATACCGCCGATGCCCACGCCAAGTATGACGCCGATGCGGTTGCGGTTGATGGTTTCGAGGTCAAAGGCGCTGTCTTTGATGGCCTCCTGTGCAGCCACGAGGGCATACTGTGTGTAGAGGTCCATCTTGCGGATTTCCTTTCTGTCGAGGAAGTCAGTGGCTTTGAAGTCCTTTATCTCACAGGCGAACTGGGTCTTGAAATCGGAGGCGTCGAAGTGAGTGATGGGGGCAGCGCCGCTCACACCGGCCTGGATGTTCTTCCACATTTCTTCGACGTTGTTACCCACGGGGGTTAAGGCTCCGAGGCCTGTCACTACTACTCTTTTTAGTTCCATTGTTGCTTGTAGATGAGGGGTTGTGGCTCTCCGTCGTTCCGGTGTACGGTGGGGTCGGTCTTGCGGGCCGTGGAGGGGGGAGCGCATGCTCAGGAGATTAGCGCGCCGGGGTTGGACTCACTAATCTGCTAAGGCCGGTGATGGCTGTGCGCTTTGCCCGTTGGCCCTGACTGTTTGCAGTCGGCCCTGCATGGCCGTAAGCCATGTGGGGGACGGGAGAGACGGTTGTCAGATAGGATGAAAAAATAACGTTTAACGTGCAACTACCCAGCTTCACACCCTGAGGCGCGCCGCCAATAGTAGTACGTTAAACGTTATCCTTTGAAAAAATCGCGGCCAAGCTCTTACTTGGTGTTTTCCTTGATGTAAGCGATGGCGTCGCCCACGGTAGAAATCTTCTCAGCCTTGTCGTCGGGAATGATGATGTCGAATTCCTTCTCGAACTCCATGATGAGCTCTACGGTGTCGAGTGAGTCTGCGCCGAGGTCGTTGGCGAAGCTGGCTTCGTCCTTTACTTCAGCCTCGTCTACGCTAAGCTTGTCTACGATGATGGCTTTTACTTTTGCTTCAATATCAGACATAATTTCTAAAATATAATGTGATGAATATGTTGTGCCTTTCGGGAACGGGTGCAAAGGTAGGGAGTATAATTTAGACGGACAAACATTTGTCTAAAAAACTTGCAAAAATCTGCACATGCGGCCGATTTTTGTGCCAAAGCGGCGGTGATTTCTTCGAGTGCCTCTCCCGGCTGTGTGAGTGCCTTTCGCTGTCCACCGGGTGCGGTTATCTGTCCACCGGGTGCGGTTACCGGGGTGTTGGGTGCGGTTACCGGGTCGCCGGGTGCGGTTATCGTGGTGTTGGGTGCGGCTCTCAAGCCACCAGGTGCGGTTACCGGGTCGTCGGGTGCGGTTCTCCGTCGTCGTGCAGGGTTCTACCATTCCTGTCGTGCGGTTACGCGGCCTTCTTCCACGTGCCAGATGAGGCGGCCTTCGAGGCGGGGAAAGTTTTTTTCGTCGTGGCTCACCGTCACTATGGCGCAGTGGGCTGCCTGTTGCGTGAGCAGTTGGTAGAATGCCTGTCGCGAGGCTTCGTCGAGGTGGGTCTCGGGTTCGTCAAGGAGCAAGAGGTCGGGATTGCCTACGAAGGCACGAGCCAGCAGGGTGCGCTGCCATTGTCCTCCGCTCAGGTCGGCTATGGGTTGCTTGGCGAGTCCGTTAAGTCCGAAGCGCTCCATGGTGGCTTCTGCCTGAGCGTGGTGGGCTGCGTTGAAGCGTTGCCACCATGCCTTTTGGCCGGCCAGGCCGGAGAGCACGATTTCGCCCACGGTGGTCGGGAAGGAGCGGTCGATGTGCCTGTACTGTGGCAGATAGCCCACTCTGACGCCGGGGCGGCGTTCGATGTGTCCGCAGGTGGGGCGGAGCAGTCCTGCGAGCAGTCGCAGCAGGGTGGTCTTGCCTCCGCCGTTAGGCCCGGTGAGCACAATGAAGTCGCGGTCGTGTATCTCTTTGTCTATGTGGCAGAGCACGTGGCGTTCGCCGTAGCTGAGGCAGACGTCGTGGGTTCTAACGAAGGTGGCAGGCATGGGTCTGGGTACTATAATATATGTACGTGCGCGTGTGGCGGTTGCTCTTTCGGCTGGGTGGTTGGTCAGAGGGCTTTGGCTGCTCGCATGAGTTCCTGCGGTACGTCGTCGGCGAGCGGTTGCAGGGTCACCACGTGCAGTCCTAGCCTGCGGGCCATGTTGGTGGCTGTGCGGTTGCTGCTCTCGTCTTGCACGAAGACGGTGCCCACCTTCTCGTGGCGGCAGTGCTGCTCCAGCTCCTTCATGCGTGCGGCCGAGGGTTCCTTGCCGTCTGTCTCGATGGCTATCTGGTGCAGTCCGTAGTCGCGTGCGAAGTACCCCAGCGAGGGGTGCTGTATGAGGAAGGAGCGTGAGCCGGTTGCGGCCAGCTGTTGGCGGAGCAGCGTGTCGGTCTTCTGCAGTTCAGCCACGTAGGTGTCGCATCGGCGGTCTATGTCCTTGGCTTCGGCGGGATAGCGCAGGCTGAGGGCGGCTGCCAGGCGGCGTGCCATGGTGCAGAGGTTGGGCAGAGAGAGCCAGACATGCGGGTCGAGGCTTTCGTCATGGCCGTGGTGATGGTGTCCGCTTAGGGGTGTGATGCTGTCGCCCAGGGTGATGAAGGTCACGCCGTGTGCCGTCTGCTTCATACGGTCGAGGGTGGTCTGTTCGAAGGTCAGCGTGCCGACGCCCACCACCATCTGCGACTCTTGGAGGGTCACCAGCTGTCGTGGCGACGGTTGGAAGGTCTCTGCGCTGCCTCCCTGCGGCATCAGCACCATCACCTTGCATCCTTCGGGCATGAGTCGTTCCACCATGGTGCGTAGTGGGGCGATGGTCACGGTGACCACGGCGGTGCTGTCGGCGGTGGTGTTGTGTCTGTCGGCTTTCGGGTGGTGGCAGGCGGCCATGGCGAGCAGGCTCAGTGCTGCGAATCCGAGGCGCAGTCCGTGCAGCGCTTTGCGCAGCGTCGCTGTGAGGCTGTCGGGCCTATGGTCGGGGGTGGGTGAGAGGGTAGTCATGAGGCGTAGGAGGTTGGAGGGTGAGGGAGGGTGCGTGGCAGATTTGTCAGGATGCACAGTAGGCGCTGACGACGACCCAGTAGCGCACGTACTTGCCTATGGCCACGGTGGTCATGGCGTATATCATTTTGACGCGCATGAAGCCCATGGCTACGGTGATGACGCTTCCCAGCAGCGGCACCCATGCCACCAGGCCTGCCCAGGCTCCGTAGCGTCTGACCCAGCGTTTGCCGCGTTCCAGCTTCTCGGGTGGTGTTTTGGTCCAGCGTGTGATCCACTCTTCGCGCCCCAGTGAGCCCACGCAGTAGTTGAACAGGGAGCCCAGCACGTTGCCGGCCGTGCCCCAGAGCAGCAGGTCTGAGGGGTCGCAGCCTGCCGCCAGCAGGCCCACCATGACCACTTCGCTGCTGAAGGGGATGAAGCTGCCTGCCAGGAAGGCGGCCACGAACATGCCGAAGCCGCCGCCGGCGATGAGTATGTCGAATAATGCGTCCAAAGTGTCAGCATGAAGTCGGGCCGTTTCAGCCCGGGTTGAGGTGGTTGAGCAGGCCCAGGCCTATGAGCAGGAGGAGGGTGAGGTTAAACCAGAGGTCGAACAGGCGCCCGCGGCCGTGGCTGAAGTAGTGGGCGATGAGGATAGATCCGTTGGCTATGAGCAGGTGGAGGCATACGTCAAACCGTGCGGGCATGACGGCCCATAGCAGCAGGAGCACCACTTCCACGGCGGCCACTGTGGCTAAGAGCATGCGTGTGCGTATTTTTTCGGTGAGGGCATTGCGGCTCAGGTGGACGAGGGCCAGCAGCGAGTAGAATGCCACCATGCCGCCGCCCACCCACTGTGTCGTGCTCACTGCGGCGTAGTCGGCCGGGTTACACAGACCGGGCCAGGCCGCCGGGTCGGGCATGGTCACCGCGCCGTCGCTCCACAGCTTTACGGCCAGTACAACCCAGTAGGGCAGCGCCAGTCCCAAGAGGCCGGCCACGCAGCTGCGCAGTGTCAGGCTGCGCAGGAAGAGCAGCATGCTCACGTAGAAGGTCGGCGCCACTGCCAGCAGGGGAGGGAAGGCTAAGCTGCCCAGGCCCACGCACAGGAAGGCGTAGAAGATGTAGCCTTCGGGGCGGTAAGCCTGATACGAGTTGAACAGCATGAAGTAGCTCACCACCAAGCTGAGCGAGCAGCTCAGCGTGAGGTCAAACTGCCGGTAGGCGGGGAAGAGTAGCAGCAGGAAGAGGAAGCTCGTGCTCACCATGCGGGTTCGCATGCGCATGAGGGCGAAGCCGTTGTTCAGCTCCATGAGGCAGTAGGCCGTGACCACCGCCATGCAGAAGCTGCCCCATGCCGCTGCGTCGTAGAGTTGCCACGACAGCCAGCCCACGGCCGTCAGCCCCAGCATGACGGGCAGGGTGAAGGTGCCGGAGACGATGGTGTTGCGTAACGTGTGGCGATACATGGGTGGAGAGGGGTCTGAGGTGTAAAAAGTGGCCGTTTCATCGCGTTTTGGGCGACGTCACAGCCACTTGCTTTCTTGTCGCGCGCCAGGCTCAGAGGTCTTGGCCTATGTCGCGGCGATAGTATTTCTTTTCAAACTTTATCTGCTCGGCTCCCTTCATCGACTTGGCCAGGGCGTCGGCCTTGTCGGTGCCGTAAGAGGAGACGGCGATGACGCGGCCGCCGGCGGTGACCACTTTGCCGTCCTTCAGTGCCGTGCCGGCGTGGAAGACCACGCTGTCGGCCACGTCGAGGCCCGTCACTTCGTGGCCTTTCTCGTAGCTGCCGGGGTATCCGCCGCTGACGAGCATGACGCAGACGGCGGCGCGTTCGTCGAAGGTTACCTCGCGGCTGTCGAGGTCGCCGGCGGCCACGCCTTCAAAGAGGTCGACGAGGTCGCTCTTGAGGCGCAGCATGACGGTCTCGGTTTCGGGGTCGCCCATGCGGCAGTTGTATTCTATTACCTTGGGCTGTCCGTCGCAGTCGATGAGGCCGAAGAAGATGAAGCCCTTGTAGTCGATGCCTTCGGTGTGGAGGCCTTCGACGGTGGGGCGTACTATTTCGTCTTCCACCTTCTGCATCCATGCCTTGTTGGCGAAGCTCACGGGCGATACGCTGCCCATGCCGCCTGTGTTGAGCCCGGTGTCGCCCTCGCCTATGCGCTTATAGTCTTTGGCCTCGGGCAGCATGGCGTAGTGGCGTCCGTCGGTCAGCACAAAGACGGAGCACTCGATGCCGCTCAGAAATTCCTCGATGACCACGCGGGCCGAGGCGTTGCCAAACTTGCCGCCGAGCATGTCGCGCAGTTCGCGTTCGGCCTCCTCGAGGGTAGGCACGATGAGCACGCCCTTGCCGGCACAGAGGCCGTCGGCCTTCAGCACGTAGGGCGCTTGCAGGGTGTGGAGAAAGCGGCAACCCTCTTCGAGGCGCGTGCCGTCGAAGGTGGCGTAGCGTGCCGTGGGTATGTGGTGGCGCTGCATAAACTGCTTGGCAAAGTCTTTCGACCCCTCTAAGCGTGCGCCCGAGGCTGAGGGCCCGATGACGGGTATGTCGGCCAGGGCGGGATCGGCCTTGAAGTAGTCGTAGATGCCTTTCACGAGGGGGTCTTCGGGGCCTACCACCACCATGTCGACGGCCTCAGTCTTGACAAAGCGGCCTATGGCGTCGAAGTCGGTGGCTGCCATGGCCACGTTTTCTGCCACCGCCTGTGTGCCGGCATTGCCGGGGGCCACATAGAGCTTTTCGACCTTGGGGCTTTGACTTATTTTCCATGCCAGCGCGTGTTCGCGCCCGCCGCTACCGAGGAGCAGTATCTTCATGATTTCTTACGATGAAAAGGGTTGTTTTTAACGTCGTTCGGGCCGTCTGCCTGCGGCGTCCCGGCCTTGCCGTATGCAAAAGTAGTGGAAAGCTGAGAGAGGGCAAAGCGATAGGGCGCAGAAAAGGCATCGTTGCCTTCAGCGGGTCTTTCTCCGTATGCCGTCACGCCATGCTCCCGCCCGCCGCACAGCCGCGGCTCCGGCATGGCCTTTTTACGGCATGTACATGTAGTTTTTCCTAGATGTACATGTAGTTTTTTCTAGATGTACATGTAGTTTTTTCTAGATGTACATGTAGTTTTAACGGGATGTACATGTAGTTTTTCCTAGATGTACATGTAGCTGTCTTGTGAGGCATATCCGCCATGGCGCGAGGGTGGAGGCAGCTACCTATCTTCTGCCGACAGCGGCCGGGGTCGCAGCGTGCCGCCGTACGGCATGTCGAGCGGCGTTTTACTAATAAACGTCAAGTCACAGGTTGCATCTTAGAATTTTGCTGTACTTTTGCACATTCTACATTGTGCCTTGCAGCGAGGTAGCTGCCGCCGCCCCGCGCCCCGTCCCTGCACACCTATATTATTACAATATACCCCTTCATGAAAAAGTACCATTTGATCAACAACCTCATGGGTTGGGTCGCCTTTGCCATCGCCGCCGTCACCTACTGCCTGACGGTAGAGCCAACGGCCAGCTTTTGGGACTGTCCTGAGTTTATCACCACCGCTCACAAGTTAGAGGTAGGCCATCCCCCCGGCGCCCCCTTCTTCATGCTTACGGGCAACTTTTTCACACAGTTCACCGACGACCCCACGAAGGTGGCCTACTGTGTCAACATCATGTCGGCCCTGCTGTCGGCCCTCTGCATCCTCTTCCTGTTCTGGACCATCACCCACCTCACTCGCAAGCTCATCTGCGACGGCGGCGAGGTGACGTCGTGGTCGCAGCTCATCACCATCATGGGCAGCGGTCTGACCGGCGCCCTGGCCTACACGTGGAGCGACACGTTCTGGTTCTCGGCCGTAGAGGGTGAAGTCTACGCTTATTCGTCGATGTTTACGGCCTTGGTGTTCTGGCTCATCCTGAAGTGGGAAGACCACGCCGACGAGCCCCACTCCGACCGCTGGCTCGTGCTCATCTTCTACCTCACGGGCCTCTCTATCGGTGTCCATCTGCTCAACCTTCTCTGTCTCCCCGCCATAGCCTTAGTCTACTACTACAAGCGCTGGCCCAATGCCAACCTCAAAGGCTCGCTCGTGGCCCTCGGCGTCTCCATGGTGCTGGTGGCCGGCGTGCTCTACGGAGTGGTGCCCGGCATTGTGAAGGTAGGCGGTTGGTTCGAGCTCTTCTTTGTCAATAGCCTCGGCCTGCCTTTCAATAGCGGCGTGGTGGTCTACATCCTCCTGCTCATAGGCGTGGTGCTGGCCGCAATATGGAGTACCACCGGCTCCAACCGTGCGCTCATCAATGTGCTCTACGTGCTGAGCGTCGGCATGCTCGGCATCCCCTTCATGGGCCGCGGCGCTGTCTCCGTGGTGGTGGGCCTGATAGTGCTGGTAGCCCTCTTCTTCGTGCTGCGCGTGAAGAACGGCGAAGGCAACTACCTGCTGCGCAAGCGCTTCCTCAATACGTCGCTCTTCTGCATGCTCATGCTCATGATAGGCTACTCCTCGTATGCCATCATCGTCATCCGCTCGTCGCAGAACACGCCGATGGACCAAAATTCACCCGAGGACATCTTCACCCTCGGCACTTACATGAGCCGCGAGCAGTACGGCTCGTACCCTCTCTTCAAGGGCGAAGCCTACACCTCGCAGGAACAGACCGTCATGGCCGGTCTCATAGAGTATGAGAAGTCTATCAGCATCCACCGCAAGGAGAAAGCCTCGCCCGACGAGCCCGACGCCTACGAAGAAGTGGAAGAGACCACCGGCGTGAAATATCCCGGCCCCCTGACCATGCTCTTCCCGCGTATGTGGAGCGCCGGACATGCCGGCCAGTACGAACAGTGGATGGGCGGCCAGGTGGACATGAACGAGGGCACTCTCGTCACCGCCGACGGCTACGAGATGCCGGTGAGCATGCCTACCCAGGCCGAAAATCTCCGCTTCTTCCTCTCGTACCAAGTCAACTTCATGTACTGGCGATACTTCATGTGGAACTTCGCCGGACGCCAGAACGACCTCCAGGGGCTCGGCGAGCTCGAACACGGCAACTGGATAACGGGCATCCCCTTCATCGACAACGCGCTCTACGGCGACCAGTCGCTCCTGCCCGACGTGCTGAAGGAAAACAAAGGGCACAACGTGTTCTACTGCCTGCCCCTGCTGCTCGGCCTGCTCGGCCTCTTCTGGCAGGCATACCGCGGCGAGAAAGGCATACGCCAGTTCTGGGTGGTCTTCTTTCTCTTCTTCATGACCGGACTGGCCATCGTGCTCTACCTCAACCAGACCCCGAGCCAGCCGCGTGAGCGCGACTACGCCTACGCCGGCTCCTTCTACGCCTTCGCTATATGGATAGGTCTCGGAGTGGCAGCCCTGGCCTCGCTCGGTGAACGTCTGGTGAAGAAAAACCCCGTGCTCACCGCCACTCTCGCCTCGCTCATAGGCCTCTGCATACCCCTGCAGATGGTCAGCCAGACCTGGGACGATCACGACCGCTCCGGACGCTACGCCTGCCGCGACTTCGGCCTCAATTACCTCAACACCCTGCCCGAAGAAGGCAACCCCATCATCTTCACCAACGGCGACAACGACACCTTCCCCCTGTGGTACAACCAGGAAGTCGAGGGCAATCGGACCGACGCCCGTGTGTGCAACCTCTCCTACCTGCAAACCGACTGGTACACCGACCAGATGTTGCGCCCGGCGTACGACTCGCCGGCCCTGCCTATCACCTGGCCACGACTCTACTACGTGGACAACGGCAAACACGCCTTCTACCCCATACGCAACGAGTATCGCAGCGAGCTCGAACGCATCAAGCAGGACAATCCCGCCGTCGACCCCTACGAGCTGTCGTATGTCATTGACCACTACGTGCGCAAAGAAGAGGGCGGCTTCTTCCCCACCGACTCCCTCGTCGTACCGGTGGACAAGGAAGCCATACTCCGCAGCGGCATGTACCTGCCTTGCGACACCGCCGAAATACCCGAGAAGATGATCATCTCGCTGGCACAAGTGGCCAAAAACCGCGGCGGCCTCTACCGCAGCGACGTCATGATATACGAAATGCTGGCCCACGCCGACTGGAAGCGACCCATGTACATGAGCGTCACACTCGGACGCGAAAACTATGCCTCGCTGCAGAACTACCTCGTGCTCGAAGGCCTCGCCTACCGCATCACACCCTTCAACTTCGGCACCATGGCCACCATCGACACCCGCGCCATGAAGCGCAACATGCTCGAACGCTTTAGGTACGGCCAGATGAACAAGCCCGGACTCTACCTCGACGAAACGGTGAGCCGCATGTGTCGCACCCACAGGCGCATGTTCCTCATGCTGGCCGACCGCCTGCTCCGTGAAGGCGACACGAAGGGTGCCGCCGAGGTGCTCCGCAAGTGCGAGAAGGAGCTGCCTGCCTACAACATACCCTACACCGACGACGACTCGCAACTCGCCTCGCTCCTCTACGAGGTGGGCGACACGAAGGGCGCACTGAGAGTGGCCAAAGAGGTGTCGAAGTATGACAGGCAGTATCTGCGCTACCTCAACTCGCTGGGCGACAACCTCCTCACTACCTACCGCAGCACCACCTACTATCTCGTGACCAGCCTGATGGAGTGTGCCGCCGTCTTCCACGAGATGAAAGGCAAAGAGGCAGAGATGGAGCTTCGCCTGATAGACACCATCTACCCGACGGAAGCCTTCCAGCAAGGCTTCTCCTACTACCAGGAACAACTACAGGCTTCGCGCTGATCACCCCGCCGCCGGTCCGTGTCCCTCAGCTACGTGAGAGAGGCACGGGCAGGCGCGCCGCATAGCCCGTCAGCCTAACCCTCCCCCCTGCACTATGATAATCGAGCAGCCCGCGCTGTTTCTGCGATGGCTCTACCCACACGCTCTCTGGAGAATGGACCGCCACGAACGCGCCGTCTATCTCACCTTCGACGACGGACCAATACCCGAGGTCACGCCGTGGGTGCTTGACGTGCTCGATAAGTACGGGGTGAAGGCCACCTTCTTCATGGTGGGCGACAATATACGCAAGCACCCCGAGGTGTTCGAGATGGTCAAGGCCAAGGGCCACAGGTTAGGCAATCATACCTACAACCACATTGGCGGACTGCTCCACGGCATCCGCTCCTATCTCAACAATGTGGACAAGGCCAACGAGTATCTCCACACCGACCTCTTCCGGCCGCCACATGGCTGGATGAAATGGGACCAGTACGTCTTCGTCAAACGCCGCTACCGTGTGGTGATGTGGGACCTCGTCACCCGCGACTACTCCACCCGTCTCAACGGCCGCGACGTGCTGCGCAACGTGCGCCGCTTTGCCCGTCCGGGAAGCATCATCACCTTCCACGACTCGCTGAAAAGCCACGACAAACTGCTCTATGCCCTGCCTCGGTCCATCGAATGGCTTCAGAGACAAGGATATACCTTCAAGGTGTTTGACCAACCGTCAGAGGACGGCCGGAAGTAAGACCCAAAAAATATTCACACATTTGGGCCGTCATCATGCTCCGCTGCCACTAAATTATGTGTAGCTTTGCAGTGGCCGGAGAGGCTGCCGCCATGCGTAGCAGTCAGCCGGTCTGTAGCCCCGCACAGAGAAATATTCCCCCTCATACCTTCTAATTTATATAACCTATATGAAAGCTTTAGTCAAAAAGGAGCCCGCAAAAGGCATCTGGATGGAAGATGTCCCCGTACCGGAAGTGGGTGTGAACGACGTGCTTATTAAAATTAAGAAGACCGCCATCTGTGGCACCGACCTCCACATCTACAAGTGGGACGAATGGAGCCAGAAGACCATCAAAACCCCTATGACCATCGGCCATGAGTATGTGGGCGTAGTGGAAAAGGTCGGCCTGGGCGTCCGCAACATCAAGGTGGGCGACAGAGTGACGGGCGAAGGCCACATAGCCTGCGGCCACTGCCGTAACTGCCGCCGCGGCCTCATGCACATCTGCGAAAACAGCATCGGCGTAGGCGTCAACCGCGACGGCGCCTTTGCCGAGTATCTCAGCATCCCCGAAAGCAACGTGGTTAAGCTTGACAGCCGCATCAGCGACGACATGGCCGCCATCATGGACCCCTTCGGCAACGCCACCCATACAGCCCTCAGCTTCCCCCTCCTGGGTGAAGACGTGCTCATCACGGGTGCAGGCCTCATCGGCACCATGGCCACAGCCATCGCCAAGTTTGCCGGCGCCAAGCACATCGTAGTGACCGACCTCTCCGACTATCGCCTCGACATAGCCCGTAAGATGGGGGCTACCTGCACAGTAAACGCCAAAAACGGCGAAACCATCGAGGGTGCCATGGAGCAGCTCGGCATCCGCGGCTTCGACGTGGGTCTCGAAATGTCAGGCTCACCCATCGCCTTCCGCGACATGGTGGCCCACATGTACAACGGCTCAAAGATTGCCCAGCTGGGCATCCTGCCCCCCACCACGACCGTAGACTGGAGCGAAATCATCTTCAAGGCTCTCACCATCAAGGGAATCTACGGCCGAGAGATGTGGGAAACCTGGTACAAGATGGAACAGATGCTCGTGTCGGGCATCGACCTCACGCCGGTAATCACCCACCGCTTCAAGATAGACGACTTCCAGAAGGGCTTCGACATCATGGAGTCCGGACAGTGTGGCAAGGTCATCCTCGAGTGGGACTAAACCTCTGCCTCCATATACAGATACAGGCTGACGCTCCTCGCGAACGTCAGCCTGATTTGTCTTGAAACAGCGAGGGCCGGGCGTTGCCTGCCGAGGCACCCGCCAAAGGCTCAGAGGCAGTCAACGGCCCGTAAGAGCCTCAGCCATCAGTTAATTTTGTACCTTTGCGCCTTGAAGTGAGGGGGACGCACCCCTTGCCCGCATGGCCCTCGCCGGCCGCAGCACTCACACATGACCAACCGCTTATATACAACCTCCTTATGGTACTCAACTACATCTGGATAGCCTTCTTCGTCATAGCCGCCGTAGTGGCGGTGGTGCGCTTGACCTTCTTCGGCGATGTCGAGGTACTTCCGGCCATCATGAACTCCACCTTGGACAGTTCCAAGACCGCGTTTGAGATTTCGCTCGGCCTGACCGGCGTCCTCTCCCTATGGTTAGGCATAATGAAGATAGGCGAAAAGGGCGGCGTCATCGACGCCATGGCCCGTGTGCTCAGCCCGGTGTTTGCCCGCCTCTTCCCCGAGATACCTCGCGGCCACCCCGTCTATGGCAACATCTTCATGAACCTGGCCGCCAATATGCTGGGCCTCGACAATGCCGCCACCCCCTTGGGCCTCCAAGCCATGGAACGGCTACAAGCCCTCAATGAGAGGAAAGACACAGCGTCAAACTCCATGATCATGTTCCTTGTGCTCAACACGTCGGGCCTGACCATCATACCTATCAGCATCCTCGTCTACCGTGCGCAGATGGGAGCGGCGCAGCCCACCGACGTCTTTGTGCCCATTCTGCTGGCCACCTTCTTCAGCACCCTGGCCGGCATCATCGCTACCTCCCTCTATCAGCGCATCAACCTCCTGCAACCCGTGCTGCTGGCTGCCCTCGGCGGCCTGTCGCTCGTGGTGACCGCCGTTATCTGGGGTTTCAGCCGTCTGCAGCAGGCCGAGCTCTCGGTGGTGAGCAACAATGTGGCCAACGGCCTGCTGCTGCTCATCGTCATCGCCTTTATCGTGGCCGGCCTGCGCCGCAAGGTCAATGTCTACGACGCCTTCATCGAGGGAGCCAAGGGCGGCTTTGAGACCGCCGTGCGCATCATTCCCTATCTGGTGGCCATACTCGTGGCCATCGGCGCGTTCCGTGCCTCAGGCGCCATGGACTGGGTGCTTCAAGCGATGGAATGGGCCATTTCTGCCATCGGGCTCGACACACAATGGGTGGGAGCCTTGCCTACCGCCATCATGAAGCCCCTCTCGGGCAGTGGCGCGCGAGGCATGATGGTCGACGCCATGACCACCTACGGCGCCGACTCCTTCGTGGGCCGTCTGGCCTGCATGTTCCAAGGCTCTACCGACACCACCTTCTACATCCTGGCCGTCTACTTCGGCTCGGTGGGCATCAGCCGCACCCGCCACGCCGTGGCCTGTGGCCTGCTGGCTGACCTCGCCGGCATAGTGGCCGCCATCTTCCTCTGCTACCTATTCTTCTAAATAACCCCCTCATCCCTCACCGCACTCCCAGCCCTATGACAGTCAACCGGCAGTCAGCCTCCTCCATGAAGGGACTGGCCAAAGACACCGCCATCTACGGCCTCTCCAGCATCGTGGGCCGTTTCCTCAACTACCTGCTCGTGCCCCTCTATACCGCGAAACTCTCGGCGGCTTCGGGCGGTTACGGCGTCATCACCGAGGTGTACAGCTACGTGGCCCTGCTCCTCGTGTGCCTGACCTTCGGCATGGAGACCACCTTCTTCCGCTTCGTCAACAAGGGCGACTATCCTCCGCAGCGCGTCTATTCGACCACGCTGATAGCCGTGGGACTGGTGGGGCTCTGCTTCGTGGCGGCGGTGGCCGGCTTCATCGGTCCCATCAGTAGCGCCCTTGGCTACGAGGCACATCCGGAGTATCTGCTCGTCATGGCGGTCTGCGTAGCCATAGATGCCTTTCAGTGCATCCCCTTCGCCTACCTCCGCTACGAGCACAAAGCCGTGAAGTTCGCCAGCCTTAAGCTGCTCTTCATCGTGCTCAACATCACGCTCAACCTCCTCTACTTCGTGGCGCTGCCAGCCCTCTATGCGCGGCCCGGAATGCACGATTTCATCGGGCTTTTCTACAATCCTGCCACGGGCGTGGGCTACGCTTTCGGCATCAACCTCTTCTGCACCGCCCTCATCACCCTCTTCTTCTGGCGTGAGCTGACGGGCTTTCGCTACGTGCTCGACCGTGGCCTGCTCCGTCGCATGCTTGCCTACGCCTGGCCCATCCTCGTGCTGGGCATAGCCGGCATACTCAACCAGACGGCCGACAAGATGATACTCCCCCGAGTGCTGGCAGGCCATGAAGGCAAGGTGCAGCTCGGCATCTACGGCGCTTGCGCCAAGATAGCCATGATCATGGCCATGATAACCCAGGCCTTCCGCTACGCCTACGAGCCTTTCGTCTTTGGTCGCCAGAAGGACAAGGACAACCGCGACACCTACGCCAAGGCCATGAAGTACTTCCTCATCTTCACCCTGCTGGCCTTCCTCCTCGTCATGGGCTACATAGACATACTCAAATACATCATAGCCCCCGACTACTGGAGCGGCCTACGCGTGGTGCCGGTGGTGATGGCCGCCGAAATCATGATGGGTATCTACTTCAATCTGTCCTTCTGGTACAAGCTGATAGACAAGACCGTGTGGGGCGCATGGTTCAGCGGCATCGGTTGCGCCGTGCTCATAGCGGTCAACGTGGCCTTCATTCCCCGCTTCGGGTATATGGCCTGTGCCTGGGCCGGGTGTGCCGGCTACGGGACGGCGATGGTGCTCAGCTATGTGGTGGGCCAGCGTTACTACCCCATACGTTACCCCCTCGGAAGCATGGCTGTCTATGTGTTGCTGGCAGGCTTCTTCTTCGCCTGTATGACGGCGGCGGGTCACTACATAGCCTCGCTGCCTCTGCGCCTTGCCTGCAACAGCCTCTGCATAGCGCTCTTCGTGGGCCATATCGTCTACCATGATTTTCCCCTCAGCGGGCTTCCCCTTGTGGGCAAGTACTTCAAACACTAACGTTTTACCCCTTTTCATCGGCCTTTCTCAGAAGGTCGGCAGTGCTTCCACTGACTTCTACACGCATGATGTACACCACTTATACCCTTCCCTGTGGGTTACAGATTATCCATGAGCCCTCCCGCTCGCCCGTAGTCTATTGTGGCTACGTGGTCAAGGCCGGCACCCGCCATGAAGACCTTTTGGACACGGGCATGGCCCACTTCCTGGAGCACATGAGTTTCAAGGGCACCACCCACCGCCGTGCCTGCCACATTCTCAACGGCCTTGAACGCGTGGGAGGCGACCTTAATGCCTTCACCACCAAGCAGGAGACCGTCTACTCTGCCACCGTCCTGCGCGAAGACTTCGCCCGGGCCGCCGACCTGCTCACCGACATCGTGTTTTGCAGCACCTATCCCCAGAATGAGATACAGCGCGAGGTCGAAGTGATATGCGACGAGATAGACAGTTACAAGGACTCGCCTTCCGAGCTCATCTTCGACGAGTTTGAGGCCCTCATGTACCCCAACCAGCCCCTCGGCCGCGACATCCTGGGCGACGCCGACCGCTTGCGCCAATACAATACGGTAGACGCCATGCGCTTTGCCCGCCGCTACTATTGTCCCTCCAATGCCGTGTTTTATGTCTACGGCGATTTGGCCCCCGAAAAGGTGCATGCCACCATGTCCCGACTGCTTGCGGCCGTGCCGCGGCGCGGCTCCGATGTGTCGGTGAATGCGGCCTTTCCTGCTCCCGTGCCTCGCAGTGAGGGCGTCGTGCAGGTGGTGGATCGCGGCACCCATCAGGCGCATGTCTTGATGGGCGCGCCGGCTTTTGGGGGAACAGACCCGCGCCGCTTTGCCCTGCTCCTGCTCAACAACGTGCTGGGCGGCCCAGGCATGAACGCCCGTCTCAACGTGGCGCTCCGCGAGAAGGCCGGACTGGTATACGCCGTCGATTCATATCTCAATACCTACCCCGACACGGGTTTCTGGAACGTCTACTTCGGGTGCGACATCGCCGACGTGTCGCGCTGTCTCAAGATGGTGCACAGAGAGCTTGACAAACTCATCGACAAGCCCATGACCCCGAGCCAGCTCGCCGCGGCCAAGAAGCAGCTGCGGGGACAGATAGGCATCTCGGTCGACGCCTCTGAGAGCTACGCCACCGCCATGGGCAAGACCTTCGCCCACTACGGGGTGCATCGCCATATCGAGGGCATCGTAGAATCCCTCAGCGAGGTGACGGCGACCCAGGTGCAGGAGGTGGCCCACGAAGTGTTCCACCCTGCCCGCCTGACTACCCTTATTTATCGGTGAAACGGCCCATAATCGTCACTCCCCATGCTCTCTTCACGCGACATCAAACAGGCAGCCCGCGCCGCCGGCTTCGATGGCTGTGGGCTGGCCAAGGCAGCCCCGCTCTCTGCGAAGCGTCAGCGTCAGTGGGCCGACTACATCTCGCGAGGCTATCATGGCCGGATGGATTATCTCAGCCGTCATGCCGACCTCCGCGCCGACCCGCGGCGGCTGGTGGAAGGCGCCAAGACCGTCGTCAGCGTAATCCTCAACTACTACCACCCCCTCTCCGGGCTTGCCGCTACCGATTGGCGCATGGCCCGCTATGCCTATGCCGACGACTACCATGACGTCGTGAAGGCGGGGCTGCGGCGAATGATGGCCTCGCTCGGTCTGGTCGAGGGCGTCGACGGCCGATGTTTTGTTGACACGGCTCCCATTGATGAGAAGTACTGGGCTGAACGCGCCGGGCTGGGTGTCCGTGGCCGCCATACCCAGCTCATTGTGCCCGAAGCCGGCAGCTTCTTCTTCCTCGGCGAGCTTGTCCTCACCGCCGAGGTAGACAGCTACGACGACGCGCCTCCGGCCGCCGCTCCCCAAGCCCTGAGCCTTTGCGCCGGTTGTCGGCGCTGTGTCGAAGCCTGTCCCACAGGCGCCTTGCTGGGTAACGGCGAGATGGACGCCTCACGCTGCCTCTCTTACCTCACCATCGAGCACCGCGGCCCCCTATCCCCCGACGTAGGCCGGGCCATGCAGCCCACCATCTACGGCTGCGACCGCTGTGCCGAAGCCTGTCCCTGGAATGTGCGCTATGCCTCCCCTGCCGTCCATCCCGCGCTCCGGCCCCGGCCTGCCCTCTTGGCCATGCGTCGCGCCGATTGGCAGCAGCTGGACCGCACCACCTACCTCTCCCTCTTCAGGAAGAGCGCTGTGAAAAGGGTCAAGCTCGAAGGCCTGCTACGCAACATCCGGGCCGTCGACGCTGCTGAAGGCCCGGAAGAGGCTGCCACCTCCGCCGCCACAGCGCCCCGCCACCCTTAGCCCTCTCACAAAGAGGCTGCAGCACGCTTCCACCCAGCGGGAACGCAACGCACGGGCCTCCGTAAATATGGCGGCGGGCTTTGCCCATAGACCGCCTTTCGTTACCTTTGCACACACCATGAACGAAGATACCTTTGACATACGTGCCGAGCGGGTGGCTTCCGCCCACACAGAGCGCGATTTTGAGAACGCCCTGCGCCCATTGTCCTTCGCCGACTTCAGCGGACAGCGCAAGGTGGTCGAGAACCTCTGTATCTTCGTCGAGGCCGCCAAGTATCGCCGCGAGCCGCTCGACCATACCCTCCTGCACGGCCCTCCCGGCTTGGGCAAGACCACGCTCTCTAACATCATCGCCAACGAGCTGGGCGTGGGCTTCAAGGTGACCTCGGGCCCCGTGCTTGACAAGCCAGGCGACCTGGCCGGGCTGCTTACCTCGCTCGAGCCCAACGATGTGCTCTTCATCGACGAGATCCACCGCCTCAGCCCCGTGGTCGAAGAGTATCTGTACTCCGCCATGGAGGACTATCGCATCGACATCATGATTGACAAGGGCCCTGCCGCTCGCAGCATACAGATTGACCTTAGTCCGTTCACCCTTGTCGGGGCCACCACACGCAGCGGCCTGCTCACGGCGCCCTTGCGTGCCCGTTTCGGCATCAACCTCCACCTCGAGTACTACGACGTGGCCACCCTCACCACCATCGTCGAGCGCTCGGCCGACTTGCTCAAAGTTCCCATCGAGCCGGCCGCGGCCGCCGAGATAGCCGGCCGTAGCCGTGGCACGCCGCGTATAGCCAACGGCCTGCTGCGCCGGGTGCGCGACTTCGCCCAGGTGAAAGGCACGGGGCGTATTGACATGGCCATCGCCACCATCGCCCTCGAGGCTCTCAACATCGACAAGTTTGGCCTCGACCGCACCGACAACAAAATACTGCTCGCCATCATCGACAAGTTCAAGGGCGGCCCCGTCGGGCTTACCACCATAGCCACAGCCATCGGCGAAGACCCCGGCACGTTGGAGGAAGTCTACGAGCCCTATCTCATACAAGAGGGCTTCATCAAGCGCACTCCCCGCGGACGCGAGGTGACCGAGCTCGCATACACCCATCTGGGGCGCAGTCGCATAGGCATGCCCACTGCGCGTTCACTCTTCGAGGCTGAAGATGTCTAAGGCATCTCGGCCTCTTTTATCAAACACCCATCCCTCTATGGTATCGTATCAATCAATAGATGTCGCCATGCCGGCCCTGCGCCGCCGCGACACCACCGCGTGGGTCAAGGCCGTCGCGGCCACTTACGGACGGCGTGTAGGCGACGTGGCCTACATCTTCTGCAATGATGAAGAAATCCTGAAGGTCAACCGCCAATATCTCCACCACGACTATTATACCGACATTATTACCTTCGACTACAGCGAGGGTGACCTCATCAGCGGCGACCTCTTCATCAGCCTCGACACCGTGCGCACCAACGCCGTCAAGTATCAGAAGAGCTACGATGAGGAGCTCTGGCGCGTCATCATCCATGGCATCCTCCACCTCTGTGGCATCAACGATAAAGGCCCCGGTGAGCGCGAAATCATGGAACGCGCTGAAGACGAGGCACTTCTGCTTCGCGCCACCTCCTTCCCCCGCACAGACGCTTGTATAAAGTAAGAAGCGTTTGTGTTATTTAACAGCGAGAATAGGGGAATATAGAAAACTTATTGTTCTTTTGCAGTTTCGCAAGGCTGGCCCACTTCCGCAGCCTTGCCTAAAGCCGTTGGAAGTGTCAAGAAGTATCATTTAATCTCTTAGTTCTATGCAACCAGCAACCGGTAAGCTCGGAGTGCTATGTGTGGGCCTTGGTGCAGTGAGCACCACGTTCATCGCAGGTGTGATGATGGCCCGAAAGGGGCTGGCAAAGCCCGTAGGTTCCATGACCCAGTATGATAAGATACGTGTAGGGCGCGGAGCCGACAAGAAGTACCTTCTATATAAAGATATTGTGCCTTTGGCAAGTCTCGACGACCTTGTCTTTGGCGCCTGGGACGTATATCCCGACAATGCCTACGAGAGCGCTGTCAAGGCCGAAGTGCTCAAGGCCAAGCATATAGAGCCCGTGCGCGACGAGCTGCTGGCCATCCGTCCCATGACCGCAGCCTTCGACAAGAAGTACGCCTCGCGCCTCGACGGCAACCACGTCAAGCCCTGTCACACCCGCCGCGAGATGATTGACGAGCTGCGTGCCGACATCCGTCGCTTCAAGCAGGACAACGGTTGCGACCGTGTCGTTGTCATCTGGGCCGCCAGCACCGAAATCTACGTGCCCGTCGACGAGGCTGTCCACGGCTCACTCGCCGCCTTCGAGGCTGCGGTCGACGCCAACGACACCGACCGCATAGCGCCCTCCATGTGCTACGCCTATGCCGCCCTCAAAGAAGGGGCCCCCTTCATCATGGGAGCGCCCAACACCACCGTCGACATACCCGCCATGTGGCAGCTCGCCGACGAGACCCGTCTACCCATCGCCGGCAAGGACTTCAAGACCGGACAGACCCTCGTCAAGTCTGGCTTCGCCCCCATCATCGGCACCCGCTGCCTCGGCCTCAACGGATGGTTCTCTACCAACATCCTCGGCAACCGCGACGGCCTCGTGCTTGACGAGCCGGCCAACTTCCACACCAAGGAAGTGTCCAAGCTCTCCACCCTCGAGTCCATCCTCACCCCCGAAGAGCAGCCCGACCTCTACGCCGACTACTATCACAAGGTGCGCATCAACTACTACCCGCCCCGCGGCGACGACAAGGAAGGATGGGACAACATTGACATCTTTGGCTGGATGGGCTACCCTATGCAGATAAAGATCAACTTCCTGTGCCGCGACTCCATCCTGGCGGCTCCCCTCGTGCTCGACCTCGTACTGCTCACCGACCTGGCTGCCCGCGACGGACGCTACGGCATACAGCGCTTCCTCAGCTTCTTCCTCAAGAGCCCCATGCACGACTATGAAGAGGGCGAAGTACCTGTCAACCACCTCTTCAAGCAGTACGTCATGCTCAAGAATGCCATCCGCGAGATGGGTGGCTATGAGGCCGACGAAGAGATAGACTAAGCTCGAGGCTGCCCGGCGTCAAGCTGCCCGGAGGCCCCACCCCGCGGCTTGCGAAGGCAGGCCCCGCGTCCCTCTCCGCCCCCGCCGCCGGCCTGACCGCGGCGCTGCTGAGCCCCATCCTCGGGCGACACATCCTACATACACATCTTATCACCACATAGCCTGTCCCGTAAGGGCTTCGGGCTATGTGGTAGTTCACTACCCCTGCCGCCCCTCCACACAGCCCTTTCCCCTTGATGAAAAGATATATCACCCTCCTCTTCCTGCTCCTCTTCACCCTCCTTCCCGCCGCGGCACAGAAGCGCATCAGCGGCCGGGTGGTCGACGCACACTCGGGCGAGGCCCTTGCCCTGGTCAACGTGGCGAGGGTAGGCCAGCGCCACGGCGTGCAGACCGACGTGCAAGGCCGCTTCACCATGCAGCTCGTCCCCGGGCGCTACCGCATCTCCCTCTTAGGCTACCACACCATGGAGGTGAGCGTCAGCGCCACGGCCGACAGCCTGCTCTGGCGTCTTCAGCCCTCGCAGAGCGACCTCTCCACTGCTGTCGTCACAGGCCGGAAGAAGAAGTATTCGCGCAAGAATAATCCCGCGGTCGACTTCATGCGCAAGGTGGTAGCAGCAAAGGGCAACAACGACCTCCATCGACACGATTTCTTCTCCATCGACCGCTACTCCAAGATGCTCTTCGCCCTCAACGACGTCAGCGAGCGCTCGTTTGAAGACGGCAAGATGAAGCGCTTCGCCTTCATGAAGGACCACGTCGAGGTCTGCAACGAGACCGGACGCCTCGTCCTACCCATCAGCGTCGACGAGACCGTCAGCCGCCTCATCTACCGCCGAAGCCCCAAGAGCGAAAAGACCATCGTCGAAGGCACACGCAACAAGGGGCTCAACAACTTCTTCAACACGGGCGACATCATGACCGACCTCTTGCAGGACTGCTTCACCGACGTCGACATCTACGACAACGACATCCGCCTCCTGCGTAAACGCTTCATCAGCCCCATCTCCGACGGAGCCATAGGCTTCTACCACTTCTATCTGAGCGACACCCTCCAAATCGCAGACGAGCGCTGCATCAAGGTCGACTTCACCCCCAACAACTCGCAAGACGTCGGCTTCAGCGGCAGTGTATACGTGGTGGCCGACTCCACCTACCGAGTGCGCACCATCGACCTCGGGGTGCCTTACGACAACGCCGTCAACTTCGTCGAGACCATGCGCATCATACAAGACTTCGTCCGCCTGCCATCCGGCGAGCAGGTGGTCAGCCGTGACGACATGATCGTGCAAATCAAGGCCCTCAACTTCCTGCCCAAGTTCATGGTGCGACGCACCACCACCTTCTCCAACCACTCGCTCAGCCCCATCGACGACAAGGAATTCCGCCACAAGGGCACTACCTACGTCCGCCCCAATGCCCAGATGCAGACCGACCTCTTCTGGACAGAGCACCGTGCCGACAGCCTGACCGCCACCGAGGGAGGGCTCGACCGCCTCATGACGCGCCTCACCCAGATCAAGGGCTTCAAGCCTGTGCTCTGGGTGGTGAAGGCCTTTGTCGAAAACTTCGTAGAGACAAGCCTCGACCCCAAGAAGCCCTCCAAGGTCGACATAGGGCCCGTCAATACCATCATCTCTCAAAACTTTGTCGAGGGCCTCAGACTCAGAGCCTCCGCCCAGACTACGGCCAATCTCAATAAACACCTCTTCCTCAAGGGATACATGGCCTACGGCTTCAAAGACGAGAAGTGGAAAGGAATGGGCGAAGTGACCTACTCCTTCAACGCCAAAGACTATCTGCCACGCGAGTTCCCCGTCAACAACCTCACCTTCAGCTACGCCAACGACGTCATGTCGCCCTCCGACAAGTTCCTGCCCACCGACAAGGACAATGTCTTCACCTCTTTCAAGTGGACCACCGTCGACCACATGCTCTACTACGAGACATGCCGCCTGCTCTGGGACAAGGAATGGGAAAACGGCCTGCGCTTCAGCCTCCAGGCACGCTATCAGAAGGACAGTCCCACAGCCGCCCTCTTCTACCGACCACTCAGCGCCGGCCAACTCATCGGCAACCCCCGCTTCAACTACAGCAGGCTCTACACCTACGACCTCAGAATGGGCCTCACCTATCAGCCAAATACCGCCTGGATCAACACTAAGCAGCGACGCTATCCCGTCAACCACGAAGCACCCATCTACGGCCTGTGGCACACCGTCGGCCTCTACAACTTCGGACGCAAGGGATATGCCTTCAACTTCACAGAAGCCTCCTTCTACAAACGCATCTTCGTCGGCTCGTGGGGCAAGATGGATGTTACGCTCAAGGGAGGCGTCCAGTGGGACAAGGTGCCCTTCCCACTGCTCATCATGCCGGCCGCCAACCTCTCCTACATCATCGAAGACAACATGTTCTCCATGATCGACAACATGGAGTTCCTCAACGACCGCTACGCCTCGCTCATGTGGGGGTGGGACCTCAACGGAAAAATCTTCAACCGCATTCCACTGCTGCGCAAGCTCAAGTGGCGCGAATACCTGGGCTGCAACGTGCTTTGGGGAACGCTCTCCTCAAAAAACAACCCCTACCACACGGCCAACGCCGGCGACCCGCGCCTGCTCTACTTCCCCGGACGCTTCCACACCGACGGCTCCTTCGAGACCATCTCCCATCTCATGGACAAGAAGAAACCCTACGTCGAGGTCATGGCCGGCATACACAACATCTTCAAGCTCATTCACGTGGAAGCCGTCTATCGCGTCAACTACCACTACCCCGGCACAAAGAAGTGGGGCGCACGCCTCATGATACGCTTCGCCTTCTGACCCCCCGCCGAAGCACTCCCCGATACCCCTCTTCCACGGCGAAGCCCCGGTCTGCTGCCCTACGGCACGCGCTGAGGCTTCGCCGTGAGCGTGATGGCCCGGCCGCATTCCGATATATAATCGCGCACGCGCGCGCATGTATGGCAGGGAGGAGTGAGGAGTGTGGAGGGAGGAGTTGGGACAACTCTCATGCGCGCTCATGTACATCTAAGTTTTCCTACATGTACATCTAGTTTTTCCTGCATGTACATCTAAGTTTTCCT